>DAOTIG010000044.1:0-22545 GCA_035448065.1 Dermatophilaceae bacterium | reverse complement strand
AGTGCGGCAGCATGCCCCAGTGGTCGAAGTCGTTGCGGTTGATGCAGCCCTTGGCCCCGAGCTTGGTGCAGTAGTCGAACTTGTCCTGACCGGACACGACGGCGATCGGGGTGGCCCCGGCGGCCTTGACGATCTGGATGGCCATCGAGCCGAGACCGCCGGCCCCGCCCCAGATGAGCGCGACGTCGCCCTCCTTGATCGCGTTGGCGTCCCAGCCGTGCAGCATCCGCCAGGCGGTGGCGGCCACGAGCGTGTATGCCGCGGCCTCCTCCCACGTCAGGTGCTTGGGCTTGGGCATGCACTGCTGTCCCTGCACCCGGGTGAACTGGGCGAAGCTGCCGTAGTTCGTCTCGTAGCCCCAGATCCGGAAGCTCGGCGAGTACATCGGGTCCTTGCCGGCCAGCACCGACGGGCAGTTGCGGTCCCAGCGACCGCAGTGGATGACCACCTCGTCGCCGACCTTGACGTTGGTGACGTCCTTGCCCACGGCGTAGACGATGCCCGAGGCGTCGCTGCCGCCGATGTGGAAGGGCTCCGGCTCGCCGTAGGGGTCGCCCTTGGCCAGCGCCTTGTTGCGAGCGCCGACGACGTCGACCGGGATGCCGAGGCCCGCCCACACGTTGTTGTAGTTGATGCCGGCCGCCATGACGTAGACGAGGACCTCGTCGTCGGCGATCGAGGGGACGTCGACGACCTCCTTCTGGAAGGCCTGCATCGGCGGGCCGTAGCGGTCCGGCCGGATGAGCCAGGCGTGCATCTGCGCCGGCACCTCGCCCAGGGGCGGCTGCTCGCCGAGGTCGTAGAGATCCTTGGTCATCGGGGTTCCTCTCAGGCGGGAGAAGGCGGGTTCACTCTCGACCGTAGTCGGGGGTGCCGACGCCTGTCAGGGGCGTGGGTCGATGACCTTGCTCACCTGGCGAGGGGCGGTGCCCAGACCTCAGTGGTGGGCGGCTGCCGACGGCTCCACGAGCTCGACGAGGACCCCGCCGGCGTCCTTGGGGTGGATGAAGTTGACCCGGCTGTCGCTCGTGCCCCGCTTCGGGGTGTCGTAGAGCAGCCGCACGCCGCGCTCGCGCAGCGTCGCGCAGACGGCGTCGATGTCGGCGACCCGGTAGGCGAGCTGCTGGATGCCCGGCCCGCTCTTGTCGAGGAAGCGGCCGATCGTCGACTCCGCGGTCAGCGGGGCGAGCAGCTGGATGCACGAGCCGGAGTCGCCGACGCCCATCATCGCCTCGCGGACGCCCTGCTCCTCGTTGACCTCCTCGTGCAGGCAGGTCATCCCATAGGTGTCACGGTAGAAGGCGATGGCCGCGTCGAGGTCGGGCACGGCGATGCCGACGTGGTCGATGTGGGTGAACATGCCCGCAGCGTATGCCGCGTCGCTCGCCGGCCGCTCGCGAGGGTGACGAGGCGCACCCGGGTGCGGCAGGGCGGCATACCGAGGTGGGCCGTTAGAGTGACAGGACACCCTCTCGCGCCTCGTCGCGCTCCGACCGCTCCCTGGAGGCAGCACAGATGAGCACCACCTCGGTCATCGTCGCCGGCGCTCGCACCGGCATGGGCCGCATGCTCGGCTCGCTCAAGGACTTCTCGGCCACCGACCTCGGCGGGGTGGCCATCAAGGGCGCCCTGGACAAGGCCGGGATCTCCGGCGACCAGGTCGACTACGTCGTCATGGGCCACGTCCTGCAGGCCGGTTGCGGCCAGCTCACCGCCCGGCAGGCCGCCGTCAAGGGCGGCATCCCGATGGACGTGCCGGCGATCACCATCAACAAGGTCTGCCTGTCCGGCATCAACGCCATCGCCACGGCCGACCAGCTGATCCGCGCCGGCGAGTGCGAGATCGTCGTCGCGGGCGGCATGGAGTCGATGACCAACGCCCCCCACCTGCTCGAGAAGAGCCGCGAGGGCTACAAGTACGGCACGGTCACGATGCGCGACCACATGGACTACGACGCCCTGTGGGACGCCTTCACCGACCAGGGCATGGGCAACCTCACCGAGTCGGCCAACGAGGGCGAGCGTGAGTTCACCCGCGAGGAGCAGGACGCCTTCTCGGCCCGCAGCCACGAGCTGGCCGCCAAGGCGTGGAAGGACGGCCTCTTCGACGACGAGGTCGTGCCGGTCATGATCCCGCAGCGCAAGGGCGACCCCATCGAGTTCAAGGCCGACGAGGGCATCCGCGCGGCGACGACCGCCGAGAGCCTCGCCGGGCTGCGGCCGGCCTTCCGCAAGGACGGCACGATCACCGCCGGCTCGGCCAGCCAGATCTCCGACGGCGCCGCCGCGGTCGTCGTGATGAGCAAGGCCAAGGCGCAGGAGCTCGGCCTGAGCTGGCTCGCCGAGATCGGTGCGGCCGGCTGGGTCGCCGGGCCGGACTCGACCCTGCAGAGCCAGCCCGCGCTTGCGGTCAAGAAGGCCTGCGAGAAGGAGGGCATCGCGCCCGCCGACCTCGACCTGCTCGAGCTCAACGAGGCCTTCGCCGCTGTCGGGCTCGCCTCGACCAAGGAGCTCGGCGTCGACCCCGACAAGGTCAACGTCAACGGCGGCGCCATCGCGATGGGTCACCCGGTCGGCATGTCCGGCGCGCGGATCGTCCTGCACCTCGCCCACGAGCTCAAGCGTCGCGGTGGCGGCGTGGGCGCGGCGGCGCTGTGCGGCGGCGGCGGTCAGGGCGACGCCCTAATCATCCGGGTCCCCAAGGCCTGAGCAGCCCTCTCTCCCAAGGAAGGACGGGTATGCCGCGCCCGGTCGACGTTCCCGCACTCGTCACCAGCGCCCGGGCGGGCAGCCCGCGCGCCGTCGCGCGGCTCATCTCGCTCGTCGAGGACGCCCACCCCGCGCTGCGGGAGGTCATGGCGGCACTCGCCCCGCACACGGGGCGGGCGACCGTCATCGGCATCACCGGCAGCCCCGGGGTCGGCAAGTCGACCTCGACCAACGCCGTCGTCCGGGGCTTCCGCGAGCGCGGCAAGCGGGTCGGGGTGCTCGCCGTCGACCCGTCCTCGCCGTTCTCCGGCGGGGCGCTGCTCGGCGACCGGGTGCGCATGCAGGACCACGCCCTCGACCCCGAGGTCTACATCCGCTCGATGGCCTCGCGCGGCCACCTCGGCGGGCTGTCCTGGACCACCCCGCAGGCGATCCGGGTCCTCGACGCCGCGGGCTGCGACGTCGTCCTCGTCGAGACGGTCGGGGTCGGGCAGAGCGAGGTCGAGATCGCCGGGCTGGCCGACACGACGATCGTGCTGCTGGCGCCGGGCATGGGCGACGGCATCCAGGCGGCCAAGGCCGGCATCCTCGAGATCGGCGACGTCTTCGTCGTCAACAAGGCCGACCGCGAGGGGGCCGATGCGACGGTCCGCGACCTGCGGCACATGATCTCCCTCGGCGACCGCAAGGAGCCGGGCCTGTGGCGACCCCCGGTCGTCAAGACGATCGCCGCCAAGGGCGAGGGGCTCGGCGAGGTCATGGAGGCCCTCGACAAGCACGCCGAGTGGCTCGAGCAGACCGGCACGCTGCAGCAGCGGCGGCTGCGTCGGGCGGCCGACGAGATCGAGGCGATCGCGTTGGCGGCGCTGCGGGCCCGGATGGGCGACCTGCGCTCCGGGCACGGGGTCGCCGAGCACGCCGAGGCGGTCGTGAGCGGCCGGATCGACCCCTATGCCGCCGCCGACGACGTCGTCGCGCACCTGTCCTGACCTGCAGGGTTACGGTCCGCTGCCGGCCCGCTGGCAGAATGGACGGGCTTTCCACGCGGTGCAACGGGGCACCCGACCGACGACGGCGGCATACGACGCCTGAACGACGACGAAGAGACTCGATGCAGATCTGGCCCGGCAACCCCTATCCCCTCGGGGCGACCTACGACGGCTCCGGGGTGAACTTCGCCCTGTTCAGCGAGGCCGCCGAGCGGGTCGAGCTGTGCCTGCTGGCCGACGACGGCACCGAGACCCGGGTCGAGATGCCCGAGCACGACGCCTACGTCTGGCACGTCTACCTGCCGACGATCCAGCCCGGTCAGCGCTACGGCTACCGCGTCCACGGCACCTACGACCCGGCCCGTGGGCTGCGCTGCGACCCCAGCAAGCTGCTGCTCGACCCCTACGCCAAGGCCATCGACGGCGAGATGACCGGCCACCCGTCGCTGTTCTCCTACGACTTCGCCGACGCCGCCGGCGGTCTGTCGGCGACCTGCACCGAGCAGGACAGCCTCGGGCACACCCTGCTGTCGGTCGTCGTCAACCCCTTCTTCGACTGGGGCAAGGACCGCGCCCCCGGCCACCGCTACGCCGACTCGGTCATCTACGAGGCCCACGTCAAGGGCCTCACCATGCTCAACCCGGAGATCCCGCCGGAGATCCGGGGCACGTATGCCGCGGTCGGCCACCCGGCGACCATCGCGCACCTGCGCGACCTCGGGGTGACCGCGCTCGAGCTCATGCCGGTGCACCAGTTCGTCCAGGACTTCACCCTGCTCGACAAGGGGCTGCGCAACTACTGGGGCTACAACACGATCGGCTTCCTCGCCCCGCACGGCGGCTACGCGGCATACGGCACGCGCGGCCAGCAGGTGCTCGAGTTCAAGACGATGGTCAAGGCGCTGCACGAGGCGGACATCGAGGTCATCCTCGACGTCGTCTACAACCACACCGCCGAGGGCAACCACATGGGCCCGACGCTCGCCTTCCGCGGCCTCGACAACGCCGCCTACTACCGGCTGGTGACCTCCGACCCGGGGCACTACTACGACACGACCGGCACCGGCAACAGCCTGCTCATGCGCAGCCCGCACGTGCTGCAGCTCATCATGGACTCGCTGCGCTACTGGGTGACCGAGATGCGGGTCGACGGCTTCCGCTTCGACCTCGCGGCCACCCTGGCCCGGCAGTTCCACGAGGTGGACAAGCTGTCCGCCTTCTTCGACCTCATCCAGCAGGACCCGGTCGTCAGCCAGGTCAAGCTCATCGCCGAGCCGTGGGACCTCGGCGACGGCGGCTATCAGGTCGGCGGCTTCCCGCCGTTGTGGACCGAGTGGAACGGCAAGTTCCGCGACACGGTCCGCGACTTCTGGCGCGGCGAGAGCGCGACGCTCGGCGAGTTCGCGAGCCGGTTCACCGGCTCCTCCGATCTCTATGCCCACTCCGGCCGCCGTCCGGTCGCGTCGATCAACTTCGTCGTCGCCCACGACGGCTTCACCATGCGCGACCTGGTGTCCTACAACGACAAGCACAACGAGGCCAACGGCGAGGGCAACTGCGACGGCGAGAGCCACAACCGGTCGTGGAACTGCGGGGTCGAGGGCCCGACCGACGACCCGGCCATCGTCGCGCTGCGGCTGCGGCAGCATCGCAACCTGCTCACCACGCTGCTGCTCTCGCAGGGCGTGCCGATGCTCGCGCACGGCGACGAGATGGGGCGCACCCAGCTGGGCAACAACAACGTCTACTGCCAGGACAACGAGCTGTCCTGGGTCGACTGGGACCTCACCGACGAGCAAGAGGGGCTGTTGTCCTTCACCCGGCAGCTGGTCCGGCTGCGCAGTGAGCACCCGGTCTTCCGGCGCCGTCGGTTCTTCAAGGGCAGCGCCGACCACGGGGGCGAGAGCGAGATCGGCGACATCGCGTGGTTCGGCCCCGACGGTCAACACGTGCCCGACGAGGGTTGGCGCACCACCTATGCCAAGACGCTCGCGGTGTTCCTCAACGGCGACGCCATCCCCGAGACCGACTATCGCGGCAAGCGGGTCGTCGACGACAGCTTCCTCGTGCTCTTCAACGCCCACTTCGACGCCATCGACTTCACCATCCCCGAAGAGGCCTACGGCACCGAGTGGTTCATCGAGGTCGACACCGCCGCAGCAGAGCCGGCCGCGGTCGCCCAGGCCGGCAGCACGACGAGCGACCCGGTCGCGGCGGCCGGCGCCTCGGCCCAGGCGGCGGCGGTGCTCGGGCCGGGGGAGTCGATCACCGTCGAGGGGCGCAGCGTCGTCGTGCTGCGGACCCCGCGGTCGAACGGATCGTGACCGCCCCGGCGCCGGTCTCGACCTACCGGCTGCAGATCCGCGAGGAGTTCGGCTTCGCGGACGCCGCCGCGCAGCTGGACTACCTCGCCGACCTCGGGGTCACCCACCTCTACCTCTCGCCGATCCTGCAGGCGGCCCCGGGCTCGGCCCACGGCTACGACGTCGTCGACCACACCAGGATCTCCGAACAGGCCGGCGGCCGAAGCGGATTCGAGGCGCTCGCGCGAGCCGCCCACGACCGCGGGCTGCGCATCGTCGTCGATGTCGTGCCCAACCACATGTCGATCCCCATCCCGGCGCACCTCAACGAGCCGCTCTGGGAGCTGCTCCGTGACGGACGAGACAGCCGGTATGCCGCGTGGTTCGACGTTGACTGGGAGGCCGGGGCGGACCGCATCCTCATGCCGGTGCTGGGGGAGTCGCTCGAGGACGTGGTGGCGGCCGGACAGCTCGAGGTGGGTCGTGGCGGCCGCTCGGGTGACGAGCCGGTGCTGCGCTATTTCGAGCACGAGCTGCCGCTGCGGCCCGGCACCGAGACGCTGCCGCTCGCCGAGCTCGTCGAGGCCCAGTGGTGGCGGATCGCGCACTGGAAGGCTGCCGACCTCGGTCTCAACTACCGGCGCTTCTTCGACGTCAAGACCCTCGTCGCGGTGCGCGTCGAGGATCCGCAGGTCTTTGCCGAGACCCATGCGCTGCTGCTCGAGCTCATCCGGGAGGGGCTCGTCGACGGGCTGCGGATCGACCACCCCGACGGGCTGGCCGACCCCCGTGGCTATCTGCGGATGCTCGCCGAGGCGAGCGACTGGGCCTGGGTCGTCGTCGAGAAGATCCTCGAGGGCGAGGAGCGGCTGCCCGCCGACTGGCCGGTCGCCGGCACGACCGGCTACGACGCCCTCAAGCGGGTCGGTGGCGTCTTCGTCGACCCGGCCGGCGCCGAGCCGCTGCTCGCCACCCTCGCCGTGCTCACCGGCGACGCGCGCGGCGCCGAGGACTTCGCGCTCGAGGCGAAGATGCAGGTCGGCCTGCGGGTCCAGGCGGCCGAGGTGGCGCGCCTGGTCCGGCTGCTCGTCGCGATCTGCGACGGGGCCGAGCAGATGCCCGACCTGCGCCCCGAGACGCTACGCCGGGCAGTGTCGGCCCTGCTCGTCTCGATGGACCGCTACCGCGCCTACGTCCACCTCGGCGAGCCGCTCGACCCGATCGCCGAGCAGGCGCTGCGCGAGGCGACCGACCGGGCTCGCGCGCTGCTCGCGGCGAGCGACGAGCCGACCCTCGAGCTGGTCCGCGACCTCGCGCTCGGCCGTTCGCTCGGCTGGGCGAGCGCCGAGGCGCAGCTGGCCCGGCGCGAGTTCGTCATCCGCTTCCAGCAGACCTGCGGCCCGATCCAGGCCAAGGGCATCGAGGACACCGCGTTCTACCGCTGGTTCCACCTCACTGCGCTCAACGAGGTCGGTGGCAATCCGGGCGAGTTCGGGGTGCTACCGGCGCAGCTCGACCACTTCGCCCAGCACGTGCTCGCCGACTGGCCGGCGACCATGACGACGCTCACGACGCACGACACGAAGCGCTCCGAGGACACCCGGGCCAGGCTCACGCCGATCAGCGAGCTGCCGGTCGAGTGGTCGGTCTGGATGCACGAGGCGCTCTCGCTCTCGCGGGAGGCGCGAGCCGAGTGCTTCGCGCAGCTCGACCTCGGCACCGAGTACCTGCTCTGGCAGACGCTCGTCGGCACCTGGCCGGTCACCGCGGAGCGACTCACCCCATATGCCGTGAAGGCGGTTCGCGAGGCGTGCGTGCACACGTCGTGGGTCGAGGGCGATCCGGACTACGAGGCGGCTCTCGGCGGTTTCGTCGACTGGGCCCTCGGATCGGGGCAGGTCGCAGCGCACGTCGAGGCCTGGCTCGAGCGGACCGCCGAGCACGTGCGCGCCGCCACGCTGGGCCAGAAGCTGCTCCAGCTCGTGCTGCCGGGGGTGCCGGACGTCTACCAGGGCACCGAGCTGGTGACCCGCACCCTCGTCGACCCCGACAACCGTCGGCCGGTCGACTACGCCGAGCGGGCTCGGCGGCTGCGCGAGCTCGACGCGGCGGGCGGCCCGCTCGGTGAAGGGCTCGACCGCGAGCTCGACCTCGACGACGAGAAGCTCCTCGTCACCTCGCGGGGGCTGCGGCTGCGCCGCGAGCACCCGGAGTGGTTCATGGCCGGATCCACCTGGCAGTTGCTCGACGCGACGAGCGAGCACGCCATCGCGGTGGTCCGCGGCGACGCCGACGGTGCGGGCTGTGTCGCGGTCGCCACCCGGCTCGTCGAGGGGCTGACGGCCGACGGCGGCTGGGGCGAGCACACCGTGGCCCTGCCGGACGGCAGCTGGCTCGACCTGCTCTCCGGGGCACGGATCGCGGCCGGCCGGGGCGGCACGCCGCTCGCGCAGATCCTCGCCCACCGGCCGGTCGCCTTGCTGGTGCGGGCGCGCTGATGCCGCGGCTGAGCGTCTGGGCGCCGCAGGCCCGCGAGGTGACCGTCGTCCTCGGCGGGCCGGACGACGGCGGTGAGCGGGCGGCATACCCGATGGAGCGCGGCGCCGACGGTGTGTGGAGCCGCGACGTCGAGGCGGTCGAGCCGCTCGACTACGCCTTCCGCGTCGACGGCGGTGAGCCGACGCCAGACCCGCGCAGCGCATGGCAACCCCACGGTGTGCACGGACCGAGCCGCTGGGTCGACATCGAGTCCTTCTCGTGGACCGATACGAATTGGGCTGGACCGCAAGGCGGTTCAGGAATCCTCGGCGCGGTGCACTACGAGCTGCACGTCGGGACGTTCACCCCCGAGGGCACCCTCGATGCCGCCATCGACCGGCTCGGCGCGCTCGTCGAGCTCGGCGTCGACGTCGTCGCGCTCATGCCGGTCGCCGCCTTCCCGGGCCGATGGGGCTGGGGCTACGACGGCGTCTTCCCGTATGCCGTGCACGACGGCTACGGCGGCCCGGCAGCGCTCGCGCGCTTCGTCGACGCCTGCCATGCCCGCGGCCTCGGGGTGAGCCTCGACGTCGTCTACAACCACCTCGGTCCGGTCGGGAACTACCTCGCCCGGTTCGGTCCCTACTTCACCGACCGACACCACACCCCGTGGGGCCAGGCCATCGACCTGGACGGCCCCGACGCCGCTCATGTTCGGCGATTCGTCATCGACAGCGCGCTGCGTTGGCTGCGCGACTTCCACCTCGACGCCCTGCGGCTGGACGCGGTGCACGAAATGCACGACGACTCCGAGCGACATCTGCTCGCCGAGCTCTCTGACGAGGTCGCCTGTCTCGCAACGACACTCGGGCGGCCACTCGGTCTGGTTGCGGAGAGCGACCTCAACGACCCCCGGATGGTCACCTCCACTGCCGAGGGCGGGCTTGGCATGACCGCCCAGTGGGCCGACGACGTCCATCACGCCCTGCACGCGGCGCTCACCGGTGAGTCGCAGGGCTATTACGCCGACTTCGCCGAGGTCGGCGCCCTCGCGCAGACGCTCACCGGCGTGTTCCTGCACGACGGCCGGTGGAGCACCTTCCGGGGTCGGGAGTGGGGGGCGCCGGTCGCCACCGCCCGGATCGACGGCCGACGATTCCTGGGCTATCTGCAGACCCACGACCAGGTGGGGAACCGGGCGGCCGGCGACCGGATCCACGACGGGCTCACGCCCGGTCGGCAGGCGGCCGGCGCCGCGCTCTACCTGCTCTGGGCGGGGACGCCGATGATCTTCATGGGCGAGGAGTGGGCGGCCTCGACCCCCTGGCAGTTCTTCACCGACTTCGACCCGGCCGACCCGATCGCCGACGCGGTCCGGGACGGGCGGCGAGCCGAGTTCGCCGCCCACGGATGGGACGCCGCCCACGTGCCCGACCCGCAGGACCCGGCCACCCGAGAGTCCAGCGTGCTGCGCTGGGAGGAACGCGAAGCGCCTTGCCACGCAAGGATGCTCGACTTCTACCGCGCGCTCGTGGCGATCCGGCGCGCCGAGCCTGACCTCCGTGACGGGCGGCTCGATCTGGTGCGGGTGCGGCACGACGACGACGAGCTCGTGCTGCGTCGCGGCTGCATCGCGGTCGTCGTCAACCTCGCCGAGCGTTCGCAGACGGTGGGTCTCGAGGGGGCCGAGGGTGCGGGGCTGCTGCTCGCCTGGCATCCCGAGTCGACCGTTCTCGAGGCGGACGGGGTGCGGCTCGGGCCGCACGGCTCGGCCGTCCTGCGGATGTCCTCGACGGCCGACGGCTGACACACTGTCCCGGTGCAGATCAGGCCGATCGACCTCGGGTCCGACGACGAGCTGCGGCGCTTCTACGACGTCGCGGTCGCGGTGCGCGCGTTCGAGCGCCCGCACTTCGTGCCGTCGACCTTCGCGGACGTCGCTGCGGCGATGCGGCATGACGACCCGGGCGAGCGCCAGCTGCACTGGGGTCTGTGGGAGGGCGCCGAGCTCGTCGGCCTGGTCACGGCCTGGCTGCCGTTGGACGACAACGTCGAGACGATGTGGGGCGAGGTCTCGGTGCATCCGGACCAGCGCCGCCGGGGCTACGGCGCCCGCGGGCTGGTCCATCTCGTCGAGCAGGCCAAGACGCTGGGCCGCTCGCGGATCGTCGGTGCGGCCCACTACCCGCCGACCCGCTCGATCGACCATCCCTACCGGCTCTTCCTCGAGAACAACGGCTTCCGGCTCGGGAATGTCCAGCTGAGCCGACTGCTCGAGCTGCCGGTGAGCGACACGCTGCTCGACGAGCTCGCCGCGGAGGCAGCCGCGGCATACCGCGACAACTATCGGGTGGACACCTTCGAGGAGGTGCCCGAGCCCTTGCTGCCGTCGCTGTGCGCGGTGATGAACCGGGTCGCCACCGATGCGCCCACCGGAGAGATCGAGTGGGAGCCGGAGTCGCTCACCCCGACCCGCTATCTGTGGACCGTCGTCAAGGAGGCCGAGCGCGGGCGGCGACGGCTCACCAGCGTCGCGATCGACCGGGACACCGGCGAGGTGGCCGCCTACACCGAGCTCATCCTCGCCCCCGACATCACCCGGGCCCACCAGTCGGGAACGCTGGTCGACGCACGGCACCGGGGGCGCCGGCTCGGGCTCGCGGTCAAGGTGGCGAACCTGCAGGCCGTGCAGGAGCGGCATGCCGACCGGGTCGACATCGTGACGAGCAACGCCGCGGAGAACCCGTGGATGGTCGCCATCAACGATCGCCTCGGCTTCCAACCCGTCGAGATCGAGGGCGAGTTCTACCGACAGCTGTGACCGGCCGCGACAACCGACGGCTCTCGGCTGGCATACGGTGGGCTCATGCTGGTCGCCTTCTCCGTCGCCCCCGCCGTCGCCGATGAGACCGGGTCGGTGAGCCAGGCCGTCGCCGCCGCCATCCGCGTCGTCCGTGCGTCGGGCCTGCCCAACCGCACCGACTCGATGTTCACGACCATCGAGGGGGAGTGGGACGAGTGCATGGCGGTCGTCAAGGCGGCCTGTGACGAGATCGGCAAGGTCAGTTCCCGGGTCGGCCTGGTGCTCAAGGCCGACATCCGGCCGGGCTTCACCGGCCAGCTCGACGCGAAGGTCGAGCGGATCGAGGCCGCGCTCGCCACCGACGCGCCTGCGTAGCCCTCGATGATCTGGGCGGCGCTGCGCCACCGACCCGGGCAGGCCTGGCTGCTGGCCCTGCTCGCCGCGCTCGTCGTCGGCTGTGCGTCCTTCGGCCCGCTCTATGCCCGGGCCCTCGAGCACTCGCTGCTGCGTGGCGGGCTCGACCGGACCCCCGAGCAGGCGACCGCCTTCGTGCTGTCCTCGGCGCGTGATGGGCAGAGGCGGATCGACGCGGCCACCGTGCGTGCCGCCCTGCCGCCATCGATCGGGGTCTTCTACGACGCCGGGGTCGAGGTCTGGACCGGCCGGCTGCTGCTCACCGGCCGAGCGGGCGTCGCGCGCACCCCGATCCGGGCCACGGCCCAGGTCTGCGCGGGGCTCGACGTCGTGCGCGGGCGGTGTGCCGAGGCGGCCTACGAGGTGCTCGTCTCGGAGGCGGAGGCCACCCTGCAGGGCTGGGGGCCGGGCACCGTGCTCACGGCGACCGAGCAGCGCCCGAGCGTCGCCGCCGTGCCTCCCTTCACTCGACCGCTCACCGTCGTCGGCACCTACCGTCAGCACAGCGACCGCCGGTCCTGGGCCTGGGTCACGCTGGAGGGGCGGGCCGGCACCGTGCTGCCCGGGCTGGAGGCGGAGCCGCTGATGGACGACGTCGTCACCACGCCGGCGACCTTCGCCGACCAGCCCACCGGCTCGTCGGCGACGGCGATCGGCTGGACCCAGGTCTTCGTCGAGGTCACCCACGTGCTGCGCCGCGACCGACTCTCCGTCGACGACCTGCCGGGGCTGGCGCCGCAGCTCGAGCAGGCGCGCGCCGCGGGCCTGCATGCCCACCCGTCGGTCGACCTCCGCACCGGCCTCGGCGAGCTCACCGACGAGGTCGTCGAGGGGCAGCGCCAGGCGCGGGTCATCGTGCCGCTGCTCATGGCCCAGCTCGCCCTGCTCGGCGTCGTCGTGCTGGGCCTGGTCGCCGGCTCGGCCATCGAGCAGCGCCGGCAGGAGGCTGCGCTCGCCCGGCTGCGCGGCGCCGGGGCCGCCGGTGCCCAGCGCTTGCTGCTGGCCGAGCTCGGCACCGCAGTGCTGCTCGGCGCTCCCATCGGCGTTCTCGCCGCGGTCCTCGCCACGGCCGTCGTGTCGCGGGTCTGGCTGGCCGCCGGCGTGCCGCTGGAGGTGCCGACCGCGACGTATGCCGCGGCGCTCGCCGGGGTGGTCGTGGCCGGCGCCGCCCTGGTGCTCGCCGCTCGACGGACCGCGAGCGAGCCGCTCGCCGCGCTGCTGCGCCGAGTGCCGCCGCGTCGCCGCACCGTGGCGTTGGGGCTGCTCCACGCGCTCGTCATCGGGGTGTCCCTCGCCGGGCTCGTCGGGGTCATGACCGGCACGGTCACCGGTCCGCTCGCCCTGCTCACGCCGGCCCTGGTGTCGCTGGCCGTGGGGCTGTTGCTCGCTCACCTCATCGTTCCGCTGGCCGGGCTGGTGGCCCGCCGGGCGACCCGGCGAGGGAGCGTGCCCGTGGGGCTGGCCGCGGCCCAGGTGGCCCGGCGCCCGGCAGTGCGGCGGGTCGTCACCCTCGTCACCGTCGCCACCGCTCTCACGGTCTTCGCCGCGGACGCAGCGGTCGTCGGCGCCCGCAACCGCGAGTGGCGGGCCCGCACCGAGACCGGGGCGGCGCTGGTGGTGGGGACCACCGCGACCTCGATCCCCGCACTTGTCGAGGCCGTGGCGGCCGCCGATCCGGGCGGTGAGCGGGCGACCCCGGTCGTCTGGGTGCGGCAGGGCAGCGCGGATGCGCTGCGCACGATGGCGGTGGTGCCCGGTCAGTTCGAGCGGGTGGCCGATCTGCCGGTCAGCCGCGACGCCTTCGTCCTGGACGCCCTGCGAGTCATGCCGCCGCAGCCGGCCCGGATCTCCGGCCGGCGAGTCAGCGTCACGGTCACCCCGACCCTGCAGCGACTCGACCCCACCGCCGTCGGCGCACCGGGGGATCCCGACCGCCGCCGCCCGATCGTGCTCTCCGTGCGGCTGGCCCTCGGCAACGGGGCGATCACGACAGTGGGGCTGGGCGAGATCCCGCCCGAGGCGACCGGGCAGCTCACCCTGGGCACCGACGTCGACTGCACGAGCGGCTGCGCCGTCCTCGGCATCGGCATCGAGCGGGTTCTCGGCGACGCGAGCATCGTGCGCGGGCGGATCGTGCTTGACCGGCTCGCCGGCGATGCGGGCCCGCCCGCCGACCTTGGCCGCTCTGGCCTGTGGGAAGGACGCGGCACCGTCTCGACGATCGACCTCATCCCCTTCGCGGTGCCGGCCGATGTCGGCTCGCCGACCGCCCTGGCGATCGACCTGCTCACCGATCGGACCAACCTCTGGGTGCCGTCGACCGCCGAGGTCGGGTCGCTGCCCGGCCTGCTCGTCGGCGCGCCCCCGCCCGGCTCCACCCCGGGACGGCCGGTCACGGCCGCCGGGATCGACGGCATCTCGGTCTCGCTGCTGCCGGTGGGCACGCTGCCCTACGCGCCCGGCGGGGGCACCGGCATCGCGGTCGCGAGCCTGCCGGCGCTCGCCACGAGGGCATCGACAATCAGCATGCTCGGTCGTGCCGAGGTCTATCTGCGCGACCCCGCTCTGCTCGAGCCACTGCGAAAGGAGATGTCCCGCAAGGGAATCACGGTTCGTGAGGTGGTGAGCCAGCCGGACCGGATCGCACTCTACGAGGCGTCAGCGTCCGCCTGGGGGCTGCGGCTCGCGGTCGTCGTCGGGGTGCTCGCCATCGTGCTCGCCGCCCTGGTGCTCCTGCTCGTCGCCGCCACCGCGTGGCGGGGTCGAGCGCGTGACTATGCCGCGCTGCGGATGGCCGGGGTCGGTGCGGGGGCGATCCGCGCCGCGAGCATCGCCGAGCAGGGGGCCGTGGTCGTCGTCGCCGTTCTCGTCGGGGCCGCGTGCGGGGTGCTCTCGACCCGGCTCGCCCTGCCGATGGTGCCGTTGTTCAACCGGCCCTCCGAGACGTATGCCGCCGACCTCTCGCTCGCGTGGCCGACGGTGCTCGCCGCCCTCGGGCTGGCCCTGGTCGTGCTCGTCGTCGTCGCGGCACTCGTCGGGGTCCGGCTGGCCGCCCGAGCGACGCCGGATCGACTGCGGGAGTCGCTGTGAGTGCGCCTCCCGGGCGCGGGCTGGGCGTCGTCACGCGGGGGCTCGTGCACATCTATCGGGCCGAGGGCCACGACGTGGCGGCGCTGTCCGGGGTCGACCTGCGGGTCGCTCCCGGCGAGATCGTCGGCCTGCTCGGTCCCTCCGGGGCCGGCAAGTCCACCCTGCTCACCCTGTGTGGGGGAGTGCTGCGCCCGAGTGCCGGTCGGATCCGGGTGGGCGACCACGACCTCGCCGCGATGACCGAGGGCCAGCTCGACCGCTATCGGGCCGGCGAGGTGGGCGTCGTGCTGCAAGGGGCCGGTCGCAACCTGCTGCCCTACCTCACCCCCCGACAGAACGTCGAGTACGCCCAACGGCCGGCCCGGGCCGTCGGCCGCGAGGTGCCACACGCGGGGGAGGTCCTCGACCTCGTCGGGGTCCTCGACGCGGCACACACCCCGCTGCACCAGCTGACCCCGGGGCGACTGCAGCTGACCGCGCTGGCCGTGGCCATCGCGGCATACCCCGGACTGCTGCTCGGCGACGAGCCGACCAGCCAGCTCGACCACGAGGCCCGGGACACTGTCCTCGACGCAATCCGGCAGGTGAACCGCGAGATCGGCACGACCGTCATCGTCGTCACCCACGACCCGCAGGTCGCCGACCAGCTGCCCCGCACCGTCACCATCCGGGACGGGCGGGTCGGCGGCGAGGGGCGAGCAGGCGAGGAGTTCGCCGTCATCAGCGCAGACGGCTCGCTGCCGTTGCCGCCCGACGCCCTGGAGGCCCTGCCTCCCGGCACGTTGGTCCGGGTGCACGAGATCGAGCCAGGCCGGTGGACGATCGTGCAGGAGTCGGCGCTCGGGGAGGGAGGGGCCAGTGGGCAGGCAGCGGGATGAGCCGGCGACGACGGTCGAGCTGCGCAGTGTCGCTGAGCTGCGCGGCGTCACGGTGCGGTTCGGCCAGGTCGTCGCGCTCGCCGAGGTGTCGCTGCGGGCGGAGGCCGGCGAGCTGGTGGCCGTGACCGGTCCCTCGGGGGCCGGCAAGTCGACGCTCTTGTGGGCCCTCGCCGGGGCGGTGCCGGCCGCCGCCGGTGAGGTGCTCATCGGGGGAGTGGGCCTGCGCGGCCGCGACGACGCAGCCGATCGTGGGGTCGGCCTGGTGCCGCAGGGCAATGGACTGGCGACCGTCCTCACGGCCTACGAGAACGTCGTCCTGCCGATGCTCGCTTGCGGCGTCGAGCCCGGGGCCGCCCACGAGCGGGCCCGTGCCGCGCTTGCCGGTGTGGGGCTGGAGGAGTCGGCCGACCACCTCGTCGAGGAGCTCTCCGGCGGGCAGCAGCAGCGGGTGGCCGTGGCGCGAACGCTGGCCGCCGACCCGCAGATCCTGCTCGCCGACGAGCCCACGAGCGAGCTCGACCACGTCAACCGCGAGCGGATCCTCCAGCTGCTGCAGGCTCGAGCGGCGGCCGGACGAGTGGTCGTGATGGCCACCCACGACCCGGAGGCCGCTCAGCAGGCCGACCGGGTGGTGCGGCTCGACGAGGGCCGGATCGTCGGCGCCCCTCCCGGCGACGGGCTAGCCTGACGCCGTGCCGCTGCCCTTCGATCCGATCCGCCGGGCCGCGCAGCTGTGGCGGGCCCGATGGGGCGATCGGTCGCAGGTCGAGGCGATGGCGACGGCGACCTCGGTGATGCGGGTGCAGCAGCTGCTGCTGCGCGACTACGACGGCATCGTCGGTGCGCACGGGCTGACCTTCGCCCGGTACGAGGCGCTGGTGCTGCTGTCCTTCAGCCGCGACGGCGAGCTGCCGATGAGCCTCATCGGCCAACGGCTCATGGTGCACCCGACCTCGGCGACGAACATCGTGCAACGGCTCGAGGCGGCCGGCTTCGTCGCTCGCCGTCCCAACCCGCGCGACGGCCGGGGCACGCTGGCCGGCATCACCGGCAGCGGCCGCGCGGTCATGGAGGCGGCCACCGCCGATCTCATCGGGGCCGGGTTCGGGCTGACCATGCTGAGTCCCCGCGAGCACGACGAGCTCTTCGCGCTGCTGCGCAAGGTCCGGCACGCACGGGGCGACTTCCAGGAGTCGTAGGCCTCCCAGCCCGCGCGCCGAGATTGCTAGGACGTCCTAGTAAATCTGGGGTAGCCTGAGCCGCATGTCAGAGACGACGGCACCGACGGGCACGACAGGCACGAGCGGGGCAGCCCGCTGGCAGGCTCGCTACGACGCCGCGGTGGCCAAGGGGCAGGTCCGTGACGCGGACTTCACCACCCTGTCCGGGATGCCGGTGGAGCCGGTCTACGGGCCCGGGCTGCACGGCATACCGGATCCGCAGGGCGACACGGAGCGCGAGCGGATGGAGCGGATCGGCTGGCCCGGGGAGTTCCCGTTCACCCGCGGCCTCTATCCGACCGGCTACCGCGGACGGACCTGGACGATCCGGCAGTTCGCCGGCTTCGGCAACGCTCAGCAGACGAACGAGCGCTATCGGATGATCCTCGCGCGCGGCGGCGGCGGGCTGTCGGTCGCCTTCGACATGCCGACCCTCATGGGCCGCGACTCCGACGACCCGCACAGTCTCGGCGAGGTCGGCCACTGCGGCGTCGCGATCGACTCGGCCGCCGACATGGAGGTCCTCTTCGAGGGCATCCCGCTCGGCGAGGTGACCACGTCGATGACGATCAGTGGTCCCGCGGTGCCGGTCTTCTGCATGTATCTCGTTGCGGCGGAACGGCAGGGCGTCGACATCTCGATCCTCGACGGCACCCTGCAGACCGACATCTTCAAGGAGTACATCGCCCAGAAGGAGTGGCTCTTCGCCCCCGAGCCGCACCTGCGGCTGATCGGCGACCTCATGGAGTTCTGCGCCGAGCGCATCCCGGCCTACAAGCCGCTGTCGGTCTCCGGCTACCACATCCGCGAGGCTGGGGCGACCGCTGCCCAGGAGCTCGCCTTCACCCTCGCCGACGGCTTCGGCTACGTCGAGCTCGGGCTCTCGCGGGGCCTGGACATCGAGCGCTTCGCCCCGGGGCTGTCCTTCTTCTTCGACGCCCACGTCGACTTCTTCGAGGAGATCGCCAAGTTCCGCGCCGCGCGGCGGATCTGGGCGCGCTGGATGCGCGACGTCTACGGCGCGACGACCGACCGGGCCCAGTGGCTGCGCTTCCACACCCAGACCGCCGGTGTGTCGCTCACGGCCCAGCAGCCCTACAACAACGTCGTGCGCACCGCCGTCGAGGCCCTTGCCGCCGTCCTCGGTGGCACGAACTCGTTGCACACCAACGCTCTCGACGAGACGCTCGCCCTGCCGACCGAGCAGGCCGCCGAGATCGCGCTGCGCACCCAGCAGGTGCTCATGGAGGAGACCGGGGTCACCAACGTCGCCGACCCGCTCGGCGGCAGCTGGTACGTCGAGGCGCTCACCGACCGGATCGAGGCCGAGGCCGAGGCGATCTTCCGGCGGATCAAGGATCTCGGCGAGCTCGGCCGCGAGGCCGGCCCGAGCGGCCAGATCGAGCACGCCATCGGCCCGATGACCAGCGGCATCCTGCGCGGCATCGAGGACGGCTGGTTCATGAGCGAGATCGCCGACGCCGCCTTCGCCTACCAGCTGGCGCTCGAGAAGGGCGACAAGCGGGTGGTCGGCGTCAACTGCCTCACCGACTCGGTGAGCCACGACCTGGAGATCCTGCGGGTGAGCCATCAGGTCGAGCGCGACCAGGTCTCGGCGCTCGGGCGGCGCAAGGCCGAGCGCGACGACGCGGCCGTGACGGCCGCCATCGACGCCATGGTCGCGGCCGCGAGGGATGGGGTCAACATGATCCCGGCGATGCTCGACGCCGTGCGCGCCGAGGCCACCCTCGGCGAGATCTGCGAGGCGCTGAAGAGCGAGTGGGGCATCTACCGCGAGCCTGCGCGCTTCTGAGCGTGGATTTGGCTGCGCAGCAGGTGCTGTGCCTACCCTGGTTGCTCTTAGCGACCGACGAGGACCTGACTGACGATGCCGATCCGACGACCCACCGCCCGCCGCCGACCTGCCGCAGCCCTCGGCGCGGTGGGGCTCGCGACCACGCTCGCGCTCGCCGGGTGCACCTCGGGTGAGAGCGGCGCAGCCGGCTCGACCTCCCCGACCGCAGGAACGCCAGGGGCGGCAGGGACGGCGACGAGCAGCTCGGCGGCGATCACGAGCTCGAGCCCGGCGACGACCTCCGCTGTGCCCACCACGGCGGCACCGACCGGCGCCGAGACTCCCGAGGCAGCAGCCCAGGCGGTGGCCGGCCTGCTGCGCGCCCAGTCCGCCAGCGCGGCGCAGCTCGGCGCGGCCGGCACCACGGCCCGTGGGATGGTCTACGCCGGTGACGCCCTCGTGGCCGCCAACGCTCGAGTGCGGCTCGTCTCCTTGCTCACCGCCGATCAGAAGGCCGACCTGGCCCTCAGCCCCGATGGCGCGGTCGTGCTGGGCCAGTCGCGCGGGCCCGCCTTCCCCCGGCTGATGGTGGCGAAGGCTGCCACCGCGAAGTCCGGCAACCCGGTCCTGCTGCTGCTCGTCCGGGCGTCGGAGCAGAACGGCTACCAGATCGCGCACCAGGCCTACCTGCTGCCCGGCCAGGTCGGCGCGCTCGACAAGACGACCGTCGGATCACCCCCGCTTGCCGGACTTGGTGGCCTGGTCATCGCGCCCGACGCCTTCTTCGCGACGTATGCCGCGGCGCTCGCCTTCCCGGCGCCGGCCACCCAGGACCCGGCGATCCCGGTCGACCCCTTCTTCGGCTCGATCCGGGACAACGCGACCAAGCAGGCGACCAGCCTGCGCGCGATCGGCACGGTGACCCAGGTGCACACCCCCAAGGGCGACCTGGCCGGTCTGCAGCTGCCCGGCGGCAAAGGCGTCCTCGTCTTCGGCGTCCTCGACCGCAAGGAGACGGTGACCGAGACGACGCCGAACGCGCTCAACGCCACCCCGGCCTTCAAGCTGCTCTCCGGCAAGTCGGTCATCGACAAGAAGGCCGTCCTCGGCGCCTTGGAGTTCCTCGTCGTCGAGATCCCGGTCGGCACCGGCCAGCCCCGGGTGGTCGCCGCACAGGATCAGCTCGTCTCCGCCTCGGGCAGCTGAGCCGGTCCGAGGGGAGCGGTCCGAGGGCGTCGGCGGATCGGGGAGAATGGCCCGCATGACCTCGAACAAGCTCACCGCCGCTGCCTTGCGCGGCGCCGTGGACCTGTCCGCTCTCAAGCGCCCCGCGGCTCGGCCGACGACCGGCGGTGCCGGGGCTGCCGTACCAGCCGCGGGCGCCGGCCAGACTGGCTGGACCGCGGCCGGGCGCGCCGGCCTGCCGGGCGCCGACGCGCCCGGCGACGCGGGCCGGTCCGCGGGCGCGGGAGCCGACCCGCTCGTCGTCGAGGTCTCCGACCAGACCTTCCAGGACGTCGTCACCGCGAGCGTGCGAGTGCCGGTCGTCGTCGTGCTCTGGTCGTCCCGGCTGGCCGAGTCGGGCTCCTTCGTCGGGGTGCTCGCCGAGCTGGCCCGGACCAACGGCGGCCGCTTCCAGGTGGCCTCCGTCGACGTCGACCACAACCCCGGGTTGCTCCGCGCCTTCCAGGTCCAGTCGGTCCCGGCGACCATCGGTCTCATCCAGGGCCAGCCGGTGCCGATGTTCGTCGGCGCGCTGGCCGCCGCCGAGGCCCAGCCGTGGATCGACGAGCTGCTCACCCTCGCCGTCCAGTACGGCGTCACCGGACGGGTCGCCGTCGACGCCGCGCCGGCTGCGGGCCAGCAGGCCGACGAGCCTGCGCTCTCCCCGCACCACGAGGCTGCCTACGACGCGATCGAGCGGGGCGACCTGGCCGCCGCCGTCGCGGCCTACGAGGCGGCCCTGGCCGAGCAGCCGGGTGACGTCGAGGCGACCCTCGGGCTGGGCCAGGTCCGGCTCATGCAGCGGACCCAGGGCGTCGACCTGGCCGCCGCGCGCGCGGCCGCCGCAGCCGATCCCACCGACATCGTCGCGCAGCTGCAGGTGGCCGACCTCGACGTCCTCGGCGGCCACGTCGAGGACGCCTTCGCCCGGCTCGTCGACCTGGTCCGGGCGACCGCGGGTGACGAGCGCGACCGGGTCCGGCAGCACCTGCTCGGCCTCTTCGACGTCGTCGGCGAGAAGGACCCGCGGGTGCTCAAGGGCCGGCGGGCGCTGATGAGCGCGCTCTTCTGAGGCTGCCGCACAGGCGGGTCAGTCGTCGGCCCACCACTGACGGGGCTCGCCCCGACGCGCGGTACGGATCCACCAGATCACCTCGACGACGAGCGCGCCGACCAGCCCGCTGAGCAGCCCGGTGCGCATCATCGCCGCGTTGCCGGGGTCGAGCAGGAACAGCCGCTGGGTCAGCGGCCAGGTGAAGATCAGCAGGTATGCCGCCGCGGAGCAGACGAGCAGCGCGATCTTCCACCACTCGTAGGGCCGGGCGATCACCGACAGCACCCAGAAGGCGACGACGATCACCGTCGCGAGCGTCGCCGTCGACGCCTGCATGGCGAGCGGTCCGTCGGTGCCGTGCGCGCGGCATACGAGATAGGTCGTGAAGGTGGCGATCCCGACGACCAGACCGGAGGGCAGCGCCAGCTCGAGCACCCGGCGGACGAAGCCGGTGCGCGCCCGCTCGTGGTTCGGCGCGAGCGAGAGCAGGAAGGCCGGCACGCCGATGGTGAACCAGCCGGTGATCGTCACGTGCACCGGCTGCAGCGGGAAGGGCAGCTGGGCCACTCCGACGAGCAGCGCGAGCAGCACCGAGTAGACCGTCTTGGTGAGGAAGAGGTTGGCGACCCGCTCGATGTTGCCGATGACCCGACGACCCTCGGCGACGACGTGGGGCAGCGTGGCGAACCTGTTGTCCAGCAACACGATCTGGGCCACGGCGCGGGTGGCCGGGGACCCGGAGCCCATCGCGACGCCGATGTCGGCGTCCTTGAGGGCGAGCACGTCGTTGACGCCGTCGCCGGTCATCGCGACGGTGTGCCCGCGGGACTTGAGCGCGAGCACCATGGCGCGCTTCTGGTCGGGCGTCACCCGTCCGAACACGGTATGCCGCGTCACCGCGTCGGTGAACGCGTCGTCCGGGGGCTGCCCGTCGAGACACTCGGGCCGCCCGAGGGTGCGAGCGTCGAGCGGGTCGGCGCCGCCGGCGACGCCGAGCCCCGAGGTCACCGCCCCGACCGAGCGGGCGTTGTCGCCGGAGATGACCTTGACCTCGACGTCCTGGGTGCCGAAGTAGTCGAGGGTGTCCTTGGCGTCGGGGCGGACCCGCTGCTCGAGGACGACGAGGGCGACCGGGTCGACCGCACCAGGGGCCTCGGCATCGGTGACCGGCACGCTGCCGCGGCCCAGCAGCAGCACCCGCAGACCGGTCGCGCCGATGTCCTCGGCATCGCTGCGGGCCGCGGAGCCCTCGGCGGCGAGCACGTCGGGGGCGCCGAGCACCCAGGAGCCGTGATCGGCGAAGGTCGAGCCCGACCACTTGCGGGCCGAGGTGAAGGGCTGGTGGTGCGTCTCGGTCCACCGCTGCTCGGCGGCCGCGACGACCTCGGCGACGGCGTGCAGGCTGGCGTTGGGATTGGGCTCGGTGGCCACGAGCTGGGCGAGCACCTCCCTCGGGGAGACCCAGCCCTGGCCGGCCGGCGGCTCGGCGAGCTCGCGGATCTCGGCGAGCCGCATGCCGTTCTCGGTGAGCGTGCCGGTCTTGTCCGCGCAGACGACGTCGACCCGGGCCAGCCCCTCGATGGCCGGC
>DAOTIG010000043.1:20982-22701 GCA_035448065.1 Dermatophilaceae bacterium | reverse complement strand
GCGACGGGTCGCTGGGTGTTGATCGCGTCCATGATCGCCAGGCCGGCGTCGAGCAGTTGTTGGCTGTGACCGCGATCGAAGGGCAGGCCGAGCTCGTCGAGCTCGACGATCGCGTAGAAGTTGCCGCCGTAGGCGATGTCGTAGCGCACCGACCCGAAGCCCGGGACCTCGACGACCTGGTCGAGGGCGTGGCAGTAGGACGGAACGTTCTCCAGGGTGACGCTCTCGGCGCGGCCGTCGCGGACGGCAACCCGAGCGGTGACCAGACCCGCCGGCACGTCGAGGGTGATCACCGTCTCCGGCTCGGTCACGGAGACCATCCCGGTCTCGACGAGGACGGTGGCGACGCCGATGGTGCCGTGGCCGCACATCGGCAGGCAGCCGGAGACCTCGATGAAGAGCACGCCGTAGTCGGCGTCGGGATGGATCGGCGGCTGGAGGATCGCCCCGGACATCGCGGCATGCCCGCGTGGCTCGCACATGAGCAGGGTGCGCAGGTCGTCGCGCTCGGCGACGAAGCGCTGCCGGCGCTCGAACATGCTCGCGCCGGGCAGCACGCCGACCCCTCCGGTGATGACCCGGGTCGGCATGCCCTCGGTGTGCGAGTCGACCGCGTGATAGACGACGCTCGAGCGCATGCGGTGCTCCTCTCTTGGTCCGTGCGGACGAATCGCGGTGCGGCTCAGTCGATCCCGGCGTCGATGAGCGCCTGGGTCGCAGACCGGACCACCGCATCCTGCTCCGGCGTGAGCGGCTGGCGGGGCGGGCGGCATACCCCACCGGGACGGCCGATGAGGTCCTGACCGAGCTTGATCGCCTGGATGAACTCGGTCTTGGAGTCCCAGCGCAGCACGGGGTGCAGCTGCCGGTAGAGCGGGACCGCGGTGGCCAGGTCGCCGGCGAGAGAGGCGTCGTAGAGGCGGCGGCAGGCGTGCGGGAAGACCTGGGGGTAGCCGGCCACCCAGCCCTTGGCGCCGGCGATGCCGACCTCGAGGACGGTGTCGTCGGTGCCGATCATCAGGTCCAGCCCGGGCGCGAGCTCGGCGATCTCGTAGCAGCGGCGCGCGTCGCCGGAGAACTCCTTAACGCCGACGATGAAGCCCTCGGCGTGCAGCTTGGCGAGCAATGGCGGGGTGAGGTCGACCTTGGTGTCGATCGGGTTGTTGTAGGCCGTGACCGGCAGCCCGACGCCGGCGATGAGCTCGTAGTGCTCGAGGACGGCGCGCTCGTCGGCGCGGTAGGCGTTGGGTGGCAGTGCCATGACGGCGTGGGCGCCGAGGTCCTTGGCGGCCTGCGCGTGCCGGCGCGACTCCCGCCCGCCGTAGGCGCCGACGCCGGGCATCACGGTGAAGCCCTCGGGTGCGTGGGCCACGGCGGTCTCGACGACCTTGTCCCGCTCGGCGACGGTGAGCGTCTGGTACTCCCCCAGCGACCCGTTCGGCGCGACCCCGTCCATCCCCTGCTCGGCCAGCCAGGCGACGTTCGCGCCGTATGCCGCGTAGTCCGGCTCGAGGTCTGCGGTGAAGGGGAGGCTGGTCGCGACGAGGATGCCGTGCCAGGGGGCTGCGCTCGCTGTCATGAGTGCAATATTACATACCACTCCCTCCCCCCGTGGTCCCCCTGTCCCGGAGTAACCGCCTCCCCGGGCACCTTTGCGGGAGCCTCGGCGTGTCGCGCCCGGCGTGTCGCGCCCGGCGTGTCGCGCCCGGCGTGTCGCGC
>DAOTIG010000043.1:0-20882 GCA_035448065.1 Dermatophilaceae bacterium | reverse complement strand
CGTGTCGCGCCCGGCGTGTCGCGCCCGGCGTGTCGCGCCCGGCGTGTCGCGCCCGTCTAGGCCTCCTCGGAGAGTCCGGCCAGCACGCGCAACGGCACCGGTGCCGCCACCAGCCGCTCCGTCGGCACCCGAGGCACGCCGCCGCCCGATGCGGCCAGCAGCGCATGCACCGCCGGCCCACAGATGCGCCCCTGGCACCAGCCCATCCCGGCCCGGGTCAGCTGCTTGACCTGCCGGACATCGGTCGCGCCCTGCGCCACCGCCTCGGTGATCGCCCCCGCACGCACCTGCTCGCACCGGCAGACGGTCGTGTCCTCGGGCAGCGCTTCCAGCAACCGCGCCCGCACGGGGTGCGCCTGCTGCAAGGCCGCGGCAAAGCGCCGGTGTCGTGCGACGATGCGGCGCACCAGCCGCAGGTCATCCCGGTTGGTTGCCGCGGGAAGCCCGAGGTCGGCGAGCACCGACTCGGCGGCCAGCTGACCCTCGCGCAGCGCCAGCGCCGCACCTCCAACACCGCACACCTCACCCGCCGCGAGCACGCCGGAGACGCTGGTCCATTGCCCGTCATCGACCCACACCACGGGACTCTCGAGAGCGGCAGGTGCACTCGGATTCGCTTGCCCCCCAACGCTCGAGCCGTATGCCGCGGCCGGCCTGAGCCGGCAGCCGACGGTGACTGCGAGGTCGAGCTGCGGCTCGAAGCCCCACCCGATGCCGACGACGTCCGCCTCGACCCGCCGCTCCGTCCCCGGCCGGACCCGCCCGTCGGCGTCGACCCGAGCCAGGGTCACCGCCTCGACCCGATCGGCTCCATGCGCCGCGACGACGACCGTCCGGAGGTGGACCGGCACCCGCGCGCGGACGAGCTGCGCGGCATACCCCATGCCCTCGACGAGCTTGTCCGGCAGCGCGGCGACCGCCGCGAGGTGCCGCCCCCAAGCGCTCGGGTGGCCGGCCTCGCAGACGACGACGCGCGACCCGCGCTCGGCCAGGCCGGCGGCCACGGGCAGCAGGAACGGCCCGGTGCCGGCGACGACGACCCGGTGACCCGCGGCGACGCCACCACCCTTGAGCAGCGCCTGCAGGCCACCCACCGTGAGCACGCCGGGCAGGTCCCAGCCGGGGAACGGCATCGGTCGGTCGTAGGCGCCGGTCGCGATGAGCAGGCGGCTGGCCCGGATGGTGCGCGGCCGCTCGGTGCCCGGCCGGCCGGAGCGATCGACGGCGTAGAGAGTGACGGGGTCGCCGGCCTCGAGGGTCCAGACGTGATGGCCGGCCAGGCGGATCAGCGACCCGGCCCGCTCGTGTCGCTGCAGGGTCGCGATGAGCGCAGCGAAGGTGGGCAGGTCGTGGTGCAGGCCCTCGGTTCCGCTCACCTGCGCGCCGGGCGCCGGCTGCCGCCAGAACTGTCCGCCCGGGCTGTGCCCGGCGTCGACGAGGACGACGGTCAGGCCACCGGCGAGCGCGGTCGCCGCAGCGGCGAGCCCGGCCGGCCCGGCGCCGACGACGGCGAGGTCGGCGACCGGCAGCGCGGACGCAGACTCCGTGGGAGAGGCGCTCGTCATCGGTCCGCCTCCCTGCCCGTGCCGTCCTGACTCGTGACCCGCATCCCGTCGACGGCGAGCACGAGACAGGCCCGCTCGTTGGGGTGGTCGTCGATGGTGACGAGGCAGTCGAAGCAGACGCCGATCCCGCAGAAGACGCCGCGCGGCATACCGGTCGATCGAGTGCGACGCCACGCGAGCCGCCCGTCTGCGACGAGCGCGGCGGCCACCGTCTGACCGGGCACGAAGGGCACGGCGGCACCGTCGACGTCGAGGTGCAGGGTCATTGGGTCGGCTCCTCGATCGGGGCGGACAGGAGTCGGTCGGGCAGGAAGTGCGTCGGGTCCAGGCCCAAGGCGGCCGGGTCGTCGCCGGCGAGGTATGCCGCGATGAGCGCGCCGGTCGCCGGCGCCAGCCCGATGCCCGCCCCCTCGTGGCCGCACGCGTGCAGGACGCCGGGGACGCGAGGGTCGGGGCCGATGACCGGGAGATGGTCGGGGCAGTAGGGCCGGAAGCCGCGGTAGGCGCGCAGCAGCTGGACGTCGGCGAGCATCGGGAAGAGCTCGACGGCCTGCCGGGCGAGCCGAGTGACGATCGCCGGGTCGAGCGTCGCGTCGAAGCCGACCCGCTCGCGACTCGCGCCGATGAGCACCGGGCCGGCCTGGGTCGACTCGACGACGCAGGAGGTCTGCAGGTCCTCGGTCGACGCGGCGACGTTCGCGACGTAGTCGGCGGAGTAGACCTTGTGCCGGATGGTGCGGGGTGGGAGCGGCTCGGTGACGAGGACGAAGCCGCGACGCGGCAGGACGGGCACGGGCGCGCCAAGCAGCGCGCCGACCGCACCGCCCCAGGTGCCGGCGGCGTTGACGACGGTGTCGGCGGGGAGCTGCTCGCCGGTGTCGAGGGTGATCCCGGTGATCGCGCCGGCGCGCGCGTGCTGGGCGGTGACGACAAGGCATCCTGGGCGGAGCCGAGCCCCCAGGCGTTGGGCCTCGGCCAGGATCGCGGCGGTGGCGAGGACGGGCTGGACCTGGGCGTCCTGCGGGTAGTAGACCCCACCGGCGAGACCTGCCGCGAGATGCGGCTCGATCGATCTCGGGTTGGTGAGGGGAGCGGTCTGCACGCCGGCGGCGGTCTGGGCGCTGGCCAGGGAGACGAGGGCGTCGTATGCCGCGGGCTCACGAGCGACGACGAGCCCGCCCTTGGCCTCGAGCTCGAGCCGGTGCGCACCGAGCTGGGCGGCGAGGTCGTCCCAGAGCCAGCGGCTGAGCAGGGCGAGGTCGAGCTCTGGCCCGGGCGGCTTGTCAGAGACGAGGACGTTGCCCTCCCCCCGACTCGTCGTGCCCGAGGCGGGCTGGCCGCGGTCGACGACGGTGACCTCACAGCCGGCCTGGGCGGCGGCCAGGGCGGTGCAGGCTCCGACGATCCCCGCGCCGATGACGACGACCCGCTGCCTGGCCACCCGCCCTCCCCTCGCCCTCGCCCTCGCCCTCGCGTCCAAATCCCGTACTAACCGCCTACCCGGGCATCTTTGCGGCATCCCTCGGCGTGTCGCGACCGCACGGAGGCCCGGGTAAGCGGTTACTCCAGAAGCATCAGCGCGGACGGTGCAATATTACATGGCACTGCTCGGGTAGGGTGGGAGGATGCGGATCACCGGCGAGCAGCTCATCGCGGGGCAGTGGGTGGCGGGCACCGGCCCGGCCTTCCAGGCCGTCGACCCGGCCACCGGGCAGCCCCTCCCCGAGACCTTCCACGAGGCCGGGCTCGACCAGATCGAGACGGCGACCCGCGCTGCGGCCGGTGCGGCCGCGGCATACCGGCGGATGCCGCTGGACCGGCGCGCCGCGGCCCTCGATGCCGCCGCCGACGCGATCGACGCCCTCGGCGACCGGCTCACCGAGCGCGTCGTCGCCGAGACCGGCCTGCCTCCAGCCCGGGCGACCGGTGAGCGGGGCCGCACGGTGGGGCAGCTGCGGATGTTCGCCGAGCTGGTCCGCTCCGGCGAGGTCGCTGGCGCCCGGCACGACCCCGCCCTGCCGGAGCGCACCCCGCTCCCCCGACCCGAGCTGCGGCTCGCCCACGTGCCGCTCGGCCCGGTCGCCGTCTTCGGCGCCAGCAACTTCCCGCTCGCCTTCTCGGTCGCCGGCGGCGACACCGCCTCTGCGCTGGCGGCCGGCTGCCCGGTCGTCGCCAAGGCCCACCCGGCCCACCCGGGCGTCTCCGAGCTCGTCGCCCGTGCCGTCGCCGAGGCACTCGCCGGCGCCGGCGTGCCGGACGGCGCCTTCTCGCTCGTGCACGGCGGCGTCGACGTCGGGCAGGCGCTCGTCCGCGACCCGCGGATCAGCGCGGTCGGGTTCACCGGCTCGCGCCGCGGCGGCCTCGCCCTCGTCGAGACCGCCCGCTCGCGCATCGTGCCGATCCCCGTCTTCGCCGAGATGTCGTCGGTCAACCCCGTCGTCGTCCTGCCCGGCGCGCTCGCCGACGTGCAGTCACTCGCCATCGGGTATGCCGCGTCGCTCACCCGCGAGGCGGGCCAGTACTGCACGAACCCCGGGCTGCTCTTCCTGCCGGAGGGCGAGGCCGGCGACGCCGTCATCGAGCGGATTCGCCTGGCTGTCAACGAGATTCCCAGCCAACCGATGCTCACCGAGGCGATCTCGCAGGCACGGATCGCCGGCGCCGCACGGCACCGATCAGTCGCGGGTGTGAGCGTCGTCGCCGACGGGCCGGGTGGCACGGTGCTCAGCACCGATCTCGCGACCTTCGCAGGCACCGATCAGCTGCAGGAGGAGGTCTTCGGCCCGGTGGGCCTGGTCGTCCGGTACCCGTCGACCAACGCGCTCGCACCCGTGGTGGCGCAGCTCGAGGGCCAGCTCACCGCAACGCTCTTCGGCAGCGACACTGACCTGGCGAGCGCGTGCGAGCTGCTGCCGGTGCTCGAGGACCGAGCCGGCCGCGTCATCTGGAATGCCTGGCCGACCGGGGTCGAGGTGGCCCCCGCGATGGTCCACGGCGGCCCGTGGCCGGCGACCTCGGCCCCCGCGACGACGTCGGTGGGCACGCTGGCGATCGCGCGCTGGCTCAGGCCGGTGTGCTACCAGGGCCTGCCGGACCAGCTGCTGCCGCCCGAGCTGAGCTGATCGGGCTCACCCGAGCTCCTCTCGCCGTCGCAGGGTGAGCGCCACCGGCCCCCGCGATGTCGCCGGCGAGGCCGACCCACAGCCGGCCGAACCGTCCGTGCGCGAGCTCGGGCAGCCACCGCAGCCGTTGTCCGGGCACCCGCCGCCGAGCTGCTGAGCCTCGAGCAGCCCAGTGCGGACGAGGTGGTCGAGCACCCCATCGACGAGGTCGTCGTCGAGCCCGGTTGCCCGAGTGAGCTCGGCACGGCTGGTCACCCCTGTCGCCAGCGCCGCGAGCACCTGCCGCACCGGACCTGCACTCACCCGAGCAGCCGCCCGACCTGGAAGACGACGACGGCGAGCACCCAGGCGACGACGAGCTGCATGCCCACTCCGAAGAGTGCCCACCGACTGCCGATCTCGCGTCGCTGTGCTGCGAGCGTCGCCACACACGGCGTGTAGGCCAAGAGGAACACCATGAAGGCGAGCACTGCGGCCTGCTCATGCCCGTCGGACGAGGCCGCGACGTCGGCGCGGATCGCGTCACCGAGACGCAGCTCGTCGGATCCGTCGTCGGCGAGTGCATAGGTCTGCGCCCACGACGAGATGACCGCCTCCTTCGCGACGAAGCCGGTGACCAAGGCGCCCGTGGCCGGCCAGTTGTCGAAGCCGGCGGGCGCGAACACGGGCGAGACTGCCTGCGCGACAGCGGCATACGCGCTATCCGCCACTGGAGCCTGGGCGAACTCGGCGCCACCGCGCACCGGCACCGCCTGCAGCAGCCAGACGACGCAGACCGTGGCGACGATGATGCCGCCCGCCGTGCGCAGGAAGCCCTGCAGCCGCACCCAGGTCACCGAGGACATCACCCGCAGCGTGGGGCGCTGGTATGCCGGGAGGTCCAGCAGCAACGGCTCGGTGCCCATCGTGCGCCACAGGGTGGCGCGCAACAGCAGGCCGACACCGACGACGAGCAGGATCGACACGGCATACATCGCGAAGACGACCGTGCCGGCCCACCGGTCGAAGAAGGTGGTGGCGAGCATGACGTAGACGGTGAGCCGCGCTGAGCACGAGGTGAACGGCACGAGCAGCGCGGTGAGCATCCGCTGCCGCGCGCCACCGAGCACCCGGGTGGCGGCGATGGCCGGCACGTTGCAGCCGAAGCCGACGATGAGCGGCAGGAAGGCCCGCCCCGGCAGACCGATGGCGCGCATCGTCCGGTCGGCCACGACGGCAGCGCGGGCCATGTAGCCGGAGTCCTCGAGCAGCGCGAGCAGCAGGAACATCAGCGCCATGAGCGGCACGAAGGTGAGCAGCATGCCGACCCCGGCCACGATGCCGTCGACGAGCAGCCCGGTCACCGCAGGGTGGTTGAGGTGGGCAGCCGTGAGCAGCGATCGGACCGCGTCGCTCACCGGTCCGCTGAAGAAGCCGTCGAGGGCGTCCTGCAACGGCGCCGCCACGGTCGTCGTGACCTGGAAGACGAGCCACATCACGGCCGCGAAGACGAGTGGACCGCCGAAGCGGGACAGGGCGATCCGGTCGATCCGGTCGGTCCAGCTCTGCCGCACCTCGGCATCCCGATCGACCGCCGCGTGGACCGCATGGTCGAGCCAGCCGAAGCGCTCGTCGGCCAGGGCGAGCTCGTCCGCGGACTCCGTGACCGGACGGGCCGCCGGCGCCGGCTCGGCGAGCACCATCGCCACCGCCTCGGCCAGCGTGGCCAGCCCGGTGCGCCGCCGGGGGTCGACGCCGACGACGGGGACGCCGAGCGCAACCGAGAGCGCCCCGGTGTCGACCCGCACACCTCGCCGGGCTGCGATGTCGGTCATCGTGAGGGCCACGACGACCCGCAGGCGCCGCTCGCGCAGCTGGGCGACGAGGTAGAGGCTGCGCGCCAGGTGAGACGCGTCGGCCGTGACGACGACACAGTCGGGGGCCTCGTCGGCCGGCACGTCGACGATGAGGGCGCGGGTGAGCGCCTCGTCGGGGCTCACCGGGTCGAGCGAGTAGGCACCGGGCAGATCGACGAGGTCGTATGCCGCGCCCGGCGTCGGCCGCCAGAGGCCCCGACCAACTTCGACGGTCGTGCCCGGCCAGTTGCCCATCGTCCGCCGGGCTCCGGTGAGCGCGTTGAAGAGCGTCGACTTGCCGACGTTCGGCGCTCCGGCGAGCGCGATGACCGGCGCTCCGCTGGGAGCCGATCCGCTCGCGGCATCGGAGTGACAGGACGGCACCGAGCCGCCGACCGCAACGGGCCGCACGGGTCCGTCGGTGCCGGGAGCAGTGGACGCGGAGCGGGTGAGGGGCTCGGTCACCGGCCCCCCTCGACGCCGGCGGCCGGGGCGACCGGGCGGCGTAGCGGACCGACACGCACGGCCACCGCCGAGGCTCGGTCGAGGGCGAGCCGCAGCTCACCGGAGTGGACCACGAGCCCACGACCCGGGGTGCGTTGAGCAGGAACGAGAGTTGCCCCCCGCCGCAGTCCCAGTTGGGCCAGGCGCTGCGCGATAGCAGGATCGGCGCCCAGGTCCAGCACCCGAGCAGGGCTGCCGACCGGCCAATCGGCCAGACTGCTCAACCGTGCGTCCTGCGTCACGACGGCCAGCCTACGGCGGCGGAGTTAGGTGTACCTAACTTTTGTGATTCACGGCATCCTGAACACCGACCATCGGGAGCTGGCCGTGGGCGATCAGGGATTGGCCGCCAGGAAGACGTAGGCCGCCAGGAGCGCGAGATGCAGGCCGCCCTGCAGGCGGGTTGCCCGCCCGGGGACGATGGTGAGGACGCCGACGACGACGGTCATGGCGAGCAGGACGAGCTCGGTCGCACCCAGCCCCAAGGAGAGCGGCACGTCGATCCACAGCGTCGATAGGGCAAGCGCCGGGATGGTCAGCCCGATGCTGGCCATCGCCGAACCATAGGCGAGGTTGAGGCTGGTCTGCACCCGGTCGCGGCGAGCGGCTCGGACGGCGGCCAGCGTCTCCGGCCCGAGCACGACCAGCGCGATGACGACGCCGACGAAGGACTGTGGCAGGCCGAAGGCCCTGACCCCCGCTTCCAGTGCGGGCGACTCGACCTTCGCCAGCCCGACGACCGCGACGAGCGACCCGACGAGCAAGCCCAGGCTGACCAGCGCAGTGCGCGCCGACGGAGGATCGGCGTGCCCGTCCTCACTCTCGATGACCCTGCCGCTGGTCGTCACCGGCAGGAAGAAGTCACGGTGTCGCACCGTCTGGGTGACGATGAACAGCCCCCACAGCATGAGCGAGCAGACCGCGGCAAAGACCAGCTGCGGCCCGGTGAACCGTGGCCCCGGCTCGCCGAGAGTGAACGTGGGCAACACCAGGCAGGTGCCGGCGAGGATGACGACGGTGGAGAGCGCACCGCCGGTGCCCTCGGCATTGAACCGGCTGAAGCCGTGTTTGAGCGACCCGACGAGCAGGGCCAAGCCGACGATGCCGTTGCAGGTGATCATCACCGCGGCGAAGACGGTGTCCCGCGCCAGCGTGGTCACCTTGTCGCCACCGGAGAGCATCAGGGTGATGATGAGCGCCACCTCGATCACCGTCACGGCGAGCGCGAGAACGATCGACCCGAAGGGCTCGCCGACCCGGTGCGCCACGACCTCGGCATGGTGGACGGCGGCGAGCACCGCACCGACGAGCAACAGCGCCACGACGACCACACCGGCCGCCGGCAGCGTGCGACCCCAGGCGAGAGCCAGCCCGAGCAGCGCGAGCAGCGGCGCCCAGGTCGTCCACGCACTCCAGGTATGCCGCGTGGCTGGCTCCTCGGGACCGCCCGGCTCTCCGGGCGCTGAGGTGTGCTCGAGCGTGGGATCGGTGGGTGCGGTCATCGGCTAGCGGGTCGCCTCGGTCATCTGGCGCAGCTCGCGCTTGAGCTCGGACACCTCGTCGCGCAGCCGGGCGGCCAGCTCGAAGTGCAGCTCCTCGGAGGCAGCGTGCATCTGGGTGGTGAGCTGCTGGATGAGCGCGGCGAGCTCGCTGGTCGGCAGCCCCTCGATCGACCGCGAGCCAGCCACCCCCGCGTCGGCGAGCACGGCGCCGCGGCCGCCGCGCGGCATACTCGCGCCACCACCGCTCTTGCCCCGCGAGCGGGAGCGCCCCGAGCCGAGCAGCTCCTCGGTGTCGGCCGCCTCCCGGCCGAGCAGGTCGGTGATGTCGGCGATCCGCTTGCGCAACGGCTGCGGGTCGATGCCACGGGCCTCGTTGTAGGCGACCTGCTTGGCCCGCCGACGGTTGGTCTCGTCGATCGCGTCGCGCATCGACGGGGTGATCGCGTCGGCATACATGTGCACCTGCCCGGAGACGTTGCGCGCCGCCCGGCCGATGGTCTGGATGAGCGAGCGGGTCGAGCGCAGGAAGCCCTCCTTGTCGGCGTCGAGGATCGCCACGAGCGACACCTCGGGCAGGTCGAGTCCCTCGCGGAGCAGGTTGATGCCGACGAGGACGTCGTACTCCCCCAGTCGCAGCTCGCGCAGCAGCTCCACCCGGCGCAGCGTGTCGACCTCGGAGTGCAGATAGCGGACCCGGATGCCCTTGTCGAGGAGGTAGTCGGTAAGGTCCTCGGCCATCTTCTTGGTCAGCGTGGTCACGAGCACCCGCTCGTCACACGCGGTGCGCAGCCCGATCTCGTGGATCAGGTCGTCGATCTGGCCCTTGGTCGGCTTGAGCACGATCTCGGGATCGACCAGGCCGGTGGGGCGGATGATCTGCTCGACCGGCGGCCCGAACCGCGCCGACTTGCCGAGCTCGTAGTCCCCTGGCGTCGCCGAGAGATAGACGGTCTGGCCGATCCGCTCGAGGAACTCCTCCCACTTCAACGGTCGGTTGTCCATCGCGGACGGCAGCCGGAAGCCGTGGTCGACGAGCATCCGCTTGCGCGACATGTCGCCCTCGTACATCGCGCCGATCTGCGGGACGGTCTGGTGGCTCTCGTCGATGACGAGCAGGAAGTCCTCGGGGAAGTAGTCGAGCAGGCAGTTCGGTGCAGAGCCGGCGGACCGGCCGTCGATGTGCCGGGAGTAGTTCTCGATGCCGTTGCAGAAGCCGAGGGTGCGCATCATCTCGATGTCGTATGCCGTGCGCATCCGCAGCCGCTGCGCCTCGAGCAGCTTGCTCTGCTGCTCCAGCGTGGCCAGCCGGTCCTCGAGCTCGAGCTCGATGCCCCGCAGCGCCCGCTCCATCCGCTCCGGCCCGGCGACGTAGTGCGAGGCCGGGAAGACATACATCTCACGCTCCTCGCGGACGATCTCGCCGGTGAGCGGGTGCAGCGTGTAGAGCCGCTCGATCTCGTCGCCGAACATCTCGATCCGGACCGCGAGCTCCTCGTACATCGGGATGATCTCGACGGTGTCGCCCCGGACCCGGAAGGTGCCTCGGGTGAAGGCGAGGTCGTTGCGGGTGTACTGCATCTCGACGAACCGCCGCAGCAGCTGGTCGCGGGCGATCTCGTCGCCGACCCGCAGCGGCTGCATCCGGTCGACGTACTCCTGCGGCGTGCCGAGGCCGTAGATGCACGACACCGACGCGACGACGACGACGTCGCGCCGGGTGAGCAGCGAGTTGGTCGCCGAGTGCCGCAGCCGCTCGACCTCCTCGTTGACCGAGGAGTCCTTCTCGATGTAGGTGTCCGTCTGCGGGATGTAGGCCTCGGGCTGGTAGTAGTCGTAGTAGCTGACGAAGTATTCGACGGCGTTGCCGGGCAGCAGCTCACGGAACTCGTTGGCCAGCTGAGCGGCGAGCGTCTTGTTCGGCGCGAGCACGAGCGTCGGTCGCTGGACCTGCTCGATGAGCCAGGCGGTGGTCGCCGACTTGCCGGTGCCGGTGGCGCCGAGCAGGACGGTGTCGGTCACCCCGGAGGTGATCCGGCGGGCCAGCTCGGCGATCGCCTCGGGCTGGTCACCGCTCGGCTGGAACTCGGAGACCACCTCGAACGGCGCCACCCGGCGCTGCAGGTCGGTGATGGGACGCATGTCGACAGGGTATGCCGCGCCACCGACAGGGCTCGCCCGCTCGCCGCTGGGCCGTGGCAGTCAGAGGGCCGTCGTCGGGTCGGGCAGGTCGTGCCGCTTCCAGTATGCCGCGAGCGTCGCGGCATACCCGTGGGCCAGCGCCCGCCGGCACCCTCGAGGGTGGAGCGACCCTCGGTGCACACGACCTCGACCGCCGAGAGCATGGCCAGCTCGAGGCTGGTCCGGTTCGGGGACGCCGACGGCAGGGCCTCGAGGAGGCGACGGTGCCGCGGCGTGAGCTTGCTGCTCCACTGCTTGACGCCCATCGGCGGCAGCGGCCGGTTGGACTCGACGAACAGGTCGTAGAGCAGCCGGACCTGGTTGCCGACGCCGACCTGGCCGAGCAGCCAGTCACCACGAGCCAGCACGGCGGCCGGGAAGAGCACGGCCTGGCGCAGCGCCTCGGTGACGAGCGCCTCCATCCGGGCGACGTCGGGTCGGCGCTCGCCGGGCTGCTCCTCGGGCACCGCGGGGTGCAGCGGCTCCTTGACGACGACAGCGATGCGGTGCCGATAGGGGGTGGTGGACAGGTCGGCCACCCGCTCGGCCACGAGGTCACAGCGCAGGCCGCCACGGGTGGTCACGGCGAGGACGCCGGTCGTGCCGGGCACGGCGAGGGCCTGCACGGGGTCCAATCGAGCCACCAGCTCGGTGAGGCCGCCGAGCACGTCGTCCCAGTGCGCGTCGGCAACGGCGAGCAGGACATCGAGGTCACTGCCGGCGTCGGCCACCCCGCGGGCGAGCGAGCCACCGAGCCACATCCCCCGGATCCGGTCGTCGGCCTCGACCTGCTCGACGAGCGCGGCGAGCAGCGCGGCATACCCCTGCTCGAGCGGCGCGAGGGCACCGAGCACGGCTGGGGCGAGTCGGGCGAGATCGGGCATACCGCCACCCTAGGCTGCTGCCATGAACCTCGTGGGCCAGGCCTCCCTGCTCGTCAACTTCCCCGTCGCCGCCTCCGCGATCGGCGCGGTCGTCGCTGCGGTGCGGCCGCCCGGACCCCGAGTCGTCAGCGGAGTGCAGCACTTCGCTGCGGGCGTCGTGATGGCCGCGCTCGTCGGCGAGATCATGCCGGAGCTGCGCGCCGAAGGGCACCTCGCGTGGGCGGTCGGCGGGTTCGTCGCGGGCACCGCCCTCGTGCTGGCCCTCGGGGCCTACGGCCGGCATCAGGAGGCACACGCCGCCGGGGAGATCCCACCCCATCCGCCCCGGTTCGGCTCGTGGCGCCGGCAGGCCGTGCAGGCCGCCGCCGCTCGCACTTTGCCGGTCGGGATGCTCGCCGCGGTCGCCATCGACCTGCTCCTCGACGGCGTGCTCGTCGGGCTCGGAGTACGCCTCGGGACGACGCAGGGCGTCATCCTCACCATCGCGCTGACCCTCGAGATCCTCTTCCTCGGGCTGTCGGTCGTGTCCGAGCTGCATGAGAGCGGGCTGGCCAAACGCCATGCGGTGCTGCTCACCGTCGGCTTGGGCCTCACCACCGCAGTGGGCGCGCTCGGCGCGGCGATCTTCCTCGGCGACGTGCCCACCACCGTGATGTCGGCCGTCCTCGCCTTCGGCGCCGCCGCCCTGCTCTACCTCGTCGTCGAGGAGCTGCTCGTCGAGGCCCACGAGGAGCGCGAGTCGGTCACCCTCGGTGCGATGTTCTTCCTCGGCTTCCTCGTCATCTACGTCCTCAGCTCGATGGAGCTGTAGGCCGCTCGGTCGGCTCGACGAACGCCTCCTCCGCCGACGGCGCCGAGGGGGTGAGGAAGGCCCGCACGAGCGCGGCAAGGACCTCGGGCGACTGGCTGGGCAGGCCGTGGGTGCCGCCCTCCACCTCGAGGTAGCGACCATAGGGGAAGGCCGCCGTGAGCTTGCGCGACCAGGCGTCGCGGACCACCCGATCGCGCGTGCCGCGGACGACGAGCACCGGCACCTGCACGCGGGACGCGCGCTGCTCGACGTCGGCGCGCAGCGCCCGACGCAGGGTCCGCCACATCCGTCCGGGACGCGCCTGCAGGTAGTCGCGGGCTGCCTCGGCGACGAGGGACGGCGGCTCGAGGAAGCCGTCGACGAGCAGCCACCAGGCCTTGCGCCACGCCGGAGCCACGTCCGGGTCCGGAGTGGCGGCGACGAGGACAGCGGCGGTGACCCGGTCCGGATGCCGCGCCGCCAGGTGGGTCACGACCTGACCGCCGAGCGAGTGTCCGACGAAGGCCGCCTGCCGCACGCCCACTGCGGTCAGCCAGCCGTCGATGACCTCGAAGATCTCGTCGACGGTCATCGGGTGGTCGGGCTGGGAGCTGCCACCGCAGCCGGGCAGGTCGGGCGCCAGCACGTGGAAGTCGTCGGAGAGATGGGGCAGCACCGGGCGGAAGGCGCGGCTCGACATGCCGAGCCCGTGGACGAAGACGAGGGCCGGCTGCTCGCGACGCTCCAGCTCCTCGCGATAGGCGATCTCGAAGCCGCCCACCGGGACCTTGCGCCGCACGAATGCCGCTGTCGCCCGGCCTGTGTCGGGCTGCGGCGTCACGGCGTCCACCCGTGGGCACGCGTCCATGCCACCAGCCGGGGATGGGCGGTCGCGAACCACGGCTCCTTCGCCGTCGTGTACTCGGAGGTCGACGAGGCGGCTGCCGCGACGCGCGTCTTGAGGGCGGCATACTCCTCGCGCACTGCCGGCTCGTCGCGCAGCCAGTCGCGGAAGGCGAGCGCGACGTCGTATGCCGCGGAGCCGATCTCGCGGACGTGAACGTGGACGATGCACCCTGGGTCCTGGCCCCCGTAGAACCGCTTCCCCCACCCGCTCGGGTCGGCGGTGGGTGGGTGGGGGGTGTCGCCACGGTTGTCGGGGCTGCACAGATAGCCGGCGTGCCCGAGGGCCGCGACGAAGGCCGGGTCGTCGGCGTCGGCCAGCTGTCGCACTCCGACCTGGACGTCCACGACGTCCTTCGCGAGCAGCCCTGGGACAGCGGTCGATCCGATGTGGTCGACGCGAACCCCCTTGCCGGGCAAGGCTGCCGCGATGCGCGCGCAGACCCGCTCACCTCGAGCGGCCCAGGCTGGATCTGGGTCGTGCAGGGCCAGCTGCTCCGACCGACGCGCGCGTATGCCGCCGCGCAGGTTCGCCTCGTAGGGCACGAGACGCTCGGCCCAGATCGCCCGCACCTGCTCGGCAGTCGACTCCCGGGAGCCCTCGTTGTCGATCCACACGTCGGCAGCCGCACGGCGCTGTTCGTCGCTCGCCTGCGCGGCGATCCGCGCCCGTGCATCGGCCTCGGGCAGACCGCGGTGCTCGACGAGGCGACGGACCCGGATGTCCTCGGCTGCGCCGACGACGAGGGTGAGGTGCTCGTGCACCCACAGCCCCTTCTCGACGAGCAGCGGCATGTCGTAGACGTCGATCCGGTCGCGCGGCACCTGGGCGCGCAGCTCGGCCGAGCGGGCGGCGATGGCCGGTCCGGTGATCGCCTCGAGGGCCCGCAGTCGGTCCGGATCGGGGAAGACGATCGCAGCCAGGGCGGCCCGGTCCAGCGTGCCGTCGGCGCGCAGCATCGGCGGCCCGAACTCGGTGGCAATCGCGGCGAGGGCCGGCCGGCCCGGCTCGACGACCTCACGGGCCACTGCGTCGGCGTCCGTGACGACGGCACCGAGGTCGCGCAGCAGCGCCGCGACGGTCGACTTGCCGGAGCCGATCCCCCCGGTCAGTCCGACTCTCAGCACTCGGCCAGCCTAACCCCGCACCCCGACGGGGTTTATCGGGTCACCCGATAATCGCGAGGGCCCGCTCGGGATAGTCGGTGACGAGGCCGTCGACGCCCAGGTCGACGAGCCGGCGGATTTCCGCCGGGTCGTTCGCGGTCCAGGGCAGCACGGCCAGACCGACCTCGTGAGCCCGGTCGACGAGATGGGCGGTGACCATCGCGGTGAAGGGCGAGAGGACGACCGCGCCCACCGCTGCCGCCGCACCAGGCAGATCGTCGCCGAAGTCCTCGATCCGGATCGAGCCGAGCCAGTCGTTGACCGGACCGTGGGTGCCGACCGGCATCGCCAGGGCCGAGCGCCAGAGGGTCGGGTCGAGCTCGGCGGCGATCTCGAGGACCGCCCAGTCGAAGGAGTGGACGAACGACCGGTCCTGCAGGCCCGCCCCCTGGATCGCCGCGACGACCCCCTCGGTGAGCTGGCGACGAGTCGCCACCTCGCGAGTATCGCGCGGGTCGACCTTCACCTCGACCGTCCACCACAGCTCGGCGGCATCCGCACACGCCGCGAACAGCTCTGCGAGAGTGACGATCCCGGCTCCGGGCGCCGGGCGCTGCTCCGGGAAGGCCGCCAGGGTCCGCGTGCCGACGTCGACGGTGCGCAGCTGCGCCAGGGTGAGGTCGTCCACGCGCGCGTCGGCGTAGTCGTCGCTGGTGAACAGGCACTTGTCGGCCTGCAGGGTCGGGTCGTGCCAGACCACCACGTGCCCGTCGGCGGTCAGCCGCACGTCGAGCTCGACGCCCGTGCAGCCCGCGTCGATGGCGTGCCGGAAGGACGGCACGGTGTTCTCCGGGACGAGGCCTCGTGCCCCGCGGTGCCCTTCGACGTCGAATCGTCCCGACGACCACGGCCCGGGTCGCTCAGCCACGCAACGACTCCCCCGTCTCGGCGTGGAAGAGGTGCACCACCTCGTCGTTCGGCCGGATGTGGATCACCTCGCCAAGTTGCAGGGTGCTGCGTCCGTCGACCTTGACTGTGATCCGCTCCTTCTCGTCGCCGTCGACCGGGTGGCCGTAGACGAAGGACTCGGAGCCGAGGATCTCGACGAGGTCGACCCTGAGCGGCATCGTCCCGTCGGCCGGGCCGGAGGCGATGTCCCACGCCTCCGGTCGCAACCCGACGGTGACGGCGGACCCGCCCGCCTTGTCGGCCACCTCGCGCTCGACGGGGATCCGCACCCCGTGCAGGTCGGCGTGTCCGTCCTTGAGGTCGGCGCTGTGCAGGTAGATGGCAGGCGATCCGATGAAGGACGCGACGAAGGCGTTGACCGGCCGGTCGTAGAGCGCCTCGGGCGTGTCGACCTGTTGCAGCACACCGTCTTTGAGCACCGCCACCCGGTGCCCCATCGTCATCGCCTCGACCTGGTCGTGGGTGACGTAGACGGTCGTGATGCCGAGCCGCCGCTGCAGGCCGGCGATCTGGCTGCGGGTGGACACCCGCAGCTTGGCGTCGAGGTTGGACAGCGGCTCGTCCATGCAGAAGACCTTGGGGTTGCGCACGATCGCGCGCCCCATCGCCACCCGTTGGCGCTGCCCGCCCGACATCGCGCCGGGCTTGCGGTCCAGCAGCGGCTCGAGCTCGAGGATCTTGGCCGCCTCGCGGACCCGCACGTCCGCCTCGGCCTTGCTCACCCCGAAGTTGCGCAGCGCGAAGGCCATGTTCTCGGCGGCCGTCATGTTCGGGTAGAGCGCGTAGCTCTGGAAGACCATCGCGATGTCGCGGTCCCGCGGCCGCACGCCCTTGACGTCGTGCCCGTCGATGAGGATCCGCCCTCGGTCGACCGGCTCGAGCCCGGCGAGCATCCGCAGCGTCGTCGACTTGCCGCAGCCCGACGGCCCGACGAGGACGAGGAACTCACCGTCTGCGATGTCGAGGGTCACGGCGTCGACGGCCGGCGCCTGGTTCGGCCGGAACTGCCGGGTCGCCTCGTCGAAGTACACGGTCGCCACTAAGGCTCAACTCCTTTGTCTCACAACACCTCTCCGGTATGCCGCGTGGTCGCGGCGCGCGTCCCGCGCCGGCCACGCGGCATACCGGGAGAACCGGAACTGACTACAGCTTCGGCTTGATCTGCGCGTCGATGACGCCCTGGGTCTCCTTGTCCAGCGCCGCGAAGACGGTGGCGACGTCCTGGCCGGCGGCGACCTGGTCGAGGGCCTTGCCGATCCGCGCACCACCACCGGGCACGAGCACCCGGGCGTTGTCCTGGCTGCGGGTCTTGGCGAGCTGCTCGACGGCGACCTTGGCGTTGGGGTTCTTGGCGAAGAACTCCTTCTCCTTGGCGTTCTCGAGAGCCGACTTGCGCACCGGCATGTAGCCCGTGGCCTGGGTGAAGGTCACGGTGTTCTCGGTGTTGGTGAGCCACTCGATGAACTTCAGCGCGGCCTTTTTGCGGTCGTCGGAGATGCCGGCCGGGATGCCGACGCCGGCGCCACCGGTCGGGCAGTTGCCGTCACCGGGCAGGAAGGCGGTGCCGAACTGGAACTTCGAGTTCTTCGTCACCCCGCCGAGCGAGCCGGTCGACATGAGGCCGCACGCGGCGATGCCGGCCGAGAAGTCGGTCGCCGAGTCCTTGGAGAACTTGACCGCCTTCATCGCGACGAGCTCCTGCAGCAGCTTGCCGGCCTCGACAGTCTTGGGGTCCGACGCGGTCGGCGTCCACTCCTTGGAGAAGGCACCGCCGTTGGACCACACGACGTTCTGGTAGACCCAGTCGAGGTAGTTCGCGCCGTCGGGCAGCACGATGGCGTACTTGCCGTCCCCGGCAGCGGCGACGATCTTCGGCGCCCACTCCTTGAACTCGGCCCAGTCCTTGGGGCCACGGTCGGGCAGGCCGGCCTTGGTCCACATCTCCTTGTTGTAGTAGAAGAGCGGGGTCGACCGGGCCCACGGCAACGCGTAGTGCTTGCCGTTGAACTTGTAGTCGTTGTAGAGCGCGTCGACGTAGTCGTCGGTCTTGAGGTTCGCCGCCGACAGCAGGTCGTCGAGCGGCGCGAGCTGCTTGTTGAGGGCGAAGTTGAACCACGTCACGTCGGAGACGACGACGACGTCCGGCAGCCCCCCGCCGGCGAGCGAGGCGTTGAACTTCTGGGCGACCTCCTCGTAGTTCTTGCCCGCGTCGACGAGCGCGACGGTGACCCCGGAGTTCGCCTGCTGGTATGCCGTGATGAGCTGGGTCTCCACCTCCTTGCTGTTGCCGGGGTGGTTGCTCCAGAACTGGATCGGGCCGCTCGCGCCACCGCCCCCTCCGGAGGCACCCCCGGGGGCCGGCGAGCCGGTGCCGGCGCACGCGGCCAGTCCGCCGGCGACGCCTGCCGCGCCGGCGAGTCCGAGGAAGCCTCGGCGATTGACGTTGTTCATCTGGTTCGGTTCCCTTCGTTGTGTTCGGGTCGGTGCGAGTCGGTTCCCGCGAGCTGTCGCGGTGGGGGCCGTCAGCTCTTGACGGCTCCGGCGGTGAGGCCCTTGATCATCTGCTTCTGCATGAGCAGGAAGACGATGAGGATCGGCAGCACGGTGAGCACGGTGCCGGCCATCACCGCACCCCAGTTGCTGCCGCCCTCGTTGTTCTGCAGGAGCGTGAGGCCCACCTGCAGCGGGGCGGTCTTCTCGTTGTCGGACATCAAGAAGGGCCAGAGGTATTCGTTCCACTCGTTGACCAGCGTGATGATCGAGAAGGCGGCCAGCGTGGGCCAGGACATCGGCATGACGACCCGCCAGAGCAGCTTCATCGGGCCGGCGCCGTCGAGCCGGGCGGCTTCGATGATCTCCCCGGGCAGCGACATGAACTGGTTGCGCATGAGGAAGGTGCCGAAGGCCACGCCGGCCAGCGGGATGATGATGCCCTGGTAGGTGTTGCGCCAGCCGAGCTGGGCCACCAGGGCGTAGTTGCTGATCACGGTGATCTGGTTGGGCACCATGAGCGCGGCGATGACGACGAGGAAGAGGAGGTTGCGACCGGGGAAGCGCAGCAGCGACAGCGCATAGGCCGACAGCACCCCGAGGACGATCTTGGCGACCGCGAGGCCTGCGGTGATGATGACCGAGTTGCGGAAGTAGGCCGGGAACGGGATGGTCGTCGTCGTCGTGACGTAGTTCTCGCCGGTGGCCGGGTTGGGCACCCAGATGGCCGGCCGGGCGTAGATGTCCGGCCGCTCCTTGAGGCTGGTCACGACGATCCACCACAACGGGATCGCGATGATGAGCACGACGAGGACCATCGCGGCATACCCGGCGGTGGTCATCAGCGGGCTGCGGTGCCGCGAGGTGAAGGACTCGGTGACGTGGGTGCTCACGACTGCCTCCCCTTGTCCATGATCCGCACCTGGATGACGGTGATCGCGAGCAGCACGAGGAAGGTGATCGTCGCGACCGTCGCGCCATAGCCGGCGCGCTGGTTGACGAAGGTCTCGTGGTAGACCTGAAAGACCAGGGTCGCGGTGCCGGTGCCCGCCGGACCGCCGCGGGTCATCGCGTAGATGATGTCGAAGACCTGCACCGAGGACAGCAGCACGGTGATCGACAGGAAGAAGGTCGTCGGCCGCAGCTGCGGCAGCAGCACCTTGCGGAAGTGGGTCCACGGCGACGCGCCGTCGATCTCGGCCGCCTCGTCGAGGTCGACCCGACGCCCTTGCAGCGCAGCGAGATAGATGACGAAGGTGTAGCCGAGGTTCTTCCAGATGTAGGTCACGGTCACCATGAACAGCGCCCAGCCGGTGTCCTGGAAGAAGTTCGGCGTCGTCACGCCGACCCGAGCGAGGATGTCGCGGATCGCGCCGTAGTCGGGGTCGAAGACGAACTGGAAGGCGACACCGACGGCGGCTCCGGACACGACGAACGGGGCGAAGACGACCGACCGGACGACGTTGCGGCCACGCAGCTTCTGGTCCAGCAGCAGCGCGAGGGCGAGCCCGAGCACCATCGCGACGACGACCGAGCACACGGTGAAGATGAGGGTGTTGCCGACGATCTGGCGGGTGTCCTCGCGGCCGAACCACTCGACGTAGTTCGCCATCCCGACGACGTTGGCGCTGGGCGAGGAGATGTTCCAGTCGGTGAACGACAGCCGGATGTTGTCGAGCAGCGGGCGGTAGACGAAGAGCGTCAGCAGCGTGAGGTTGGGCACGAGCAGCAGGGCGGCCAGCAACCACTCCTGCTTGTCACTCCCCCGCCGAGCCGGGGGCGGCCCCACGGCGGCTGGCGGCCCGGACGGCGTGTCCCGCGGCTTCGTCGTCGACGGCATGGCTCACACCGTATGCCGCACAGCCGACCTGGTGGGGGAACCTCACCGACCAATCGGTCACGATCCGGCAAACGCTGTGATCAGCTCGCGGCAGTGGTGGTGAAGCTGAGCCAGGTGTCGGGCGGCAGCTCCGGCTTGCCTGGGACGGAGGCGTGCTTGAGCGTGTAGGCCGTCCCGACCAGCTCGGTGGCGACACCGGTCCAGAAGGCGCTGCCGGATTCGAGATCACCCCGCGAGCCAGAGGGGCCCGGACCGACTGGTCCGAGCCCCTCTGGTGTGCACGCGGCATACCGGATCGGCAGGCCGACGCGCTCAGTTGCCGGTGAGCTTCTCCCGCAACGCGGCCAGCGCCTCGTCGGAGGCGAGGGTGCCGGTGGCGTCGTCGCTGCTCGTCGAGGAGTAGGACGACGGGACGTCGCCCGCGGCCACGGCCGCCTCGGAGTCGGCCTTCGACGCGGTCTCGACCTGCGACTTGTGGGCCTCCCACCGGGCGTGCGCCTCGGCGTACAGCTTCTCCCACTTCTCGCGCTGGGCCTCGAAGCCGGGCAGCCACTCGTTGGTCTCCGGGTCGAAGCCCTCGGGGTACTTGTAGTTGCCCTGCTCGTCGTACTCGGCGGCCATGCCGTAGAGGGTCGGGTCGAACTCCGCGACCGACACCGAGGTGTCGTTGGCCTGCTTGAGCGACAGCGAGATCCGGCGCCGCTCGAGGTCGATGTCGATGACCTTGACGAAGATGTCCGCGCCCACAGTGACGACCTGCTCGGGCAGCTCGACGTGCCGCTCGGCCAGCTCGGAGATGTGCACGAGACCCTCGATGCCGTCGTCGACGCGGACGAACGCACCGAACGGCACGAGCTTGGTGACCTTGCCCGGCACGACCTGGCCGATCGCGTGGGTGCGGGCGAAGTGCTGCCACGGGTCTTCCTGAGTCGCCTTGAGCGACAGCGAGACCCGCTCGCGGTCCATGTCGACGTCGAGGACCTCGACGGTGACCTCGGTGCCGACCTCGACGACCTCGGACGGGTGGTCGATGTGCTTCCAGGACAGCTCGGACACGTGGACCAGACCGTCGACCCCACCGAGGTCGACGAAGGCGCCGAAGTTGACGATCGAGGAGACGACGCCGGAGCGGACCTGACCCTTCTGCAGCTCGCGCAGGAAGGTGGTGCGCACCTCGGACTGGGTCTGCTCGA
>DAOTIG010000042.1:0-22862 GCA_035448065.1 Dermatophilaceae bacterium | reverse complement strand
GCCCCACCCGGGCGCCCAGCGAGACCACCACCGAACCGACGGCTCGAGGACCCATGACCGCCGCGACCCACCTGACTGTGAGCCCGATCGGCAGCGCTGTCTCGTTGTCGGACAAGGTCGCTGCACGCAAGGCGCGGCTCGGTGCCTGGCTGCAGCGTGAGCGGGAGCTGGTCTGGGCCGAGCATCACCGGCAGGCCGCGGCGGCCGAGCGGCACTATCACCTCTGTCGGTTGCAGCACCGGGTCGAGGAGGCGCTGAGCCACTACCTCGACGAGGTGGAGCACGTCGGTGTCGTCCCGCGGGCTGCGGGCGACTGCGCGCAGGTGCCGGCCGAGCAGGTGCTCGGCTTCGCGACGGCGCAGGTCGCCCGCGCGTATGCCGCGAGGCCGGCGCGGATGGCCGTGCGCGCCGATCTCGGAGTGTGGTTCGGGATGTTCGCCCACGACGGCCGCTGGTCACTGCTCGTCGAGCGCAAGCGACGGGTGCAGCGACTGTTCACCGTCTGCTCGCTCGACGAGATGCACGCCACCTGGGCGGTGGTCGCCCAGATCTGCGACACGCCGGTGGACGTGCTCTGCGGCGGCGACTGAGCCGACGCATCCCGCACTGCGTGGAGCGTGACCAGGACCGGTCGCGTGGCTCACGCGGCCACCCTCTAGGTTGGCCCCATGGATGTCCGGCTCGACCCGCACCTGGCCGCCTATCTCGCCGATCTGCGCGAGCGCGGTGTCCCGAAGATCCAGACCCTCACTCCCGAGCAGGGGCGTGCGGGCTTCCGGATGCGCACCGAGATGCTCCGGGAGAAGGCGCCGCCGCCGCAGCTGCCGGCCGTCGACGAGCGCGTCATCGACGGCCCGGCCGGTCCGCTGCGGCTGCGGGTCTACCGCCCGGCGGTCGACCGGTCGCTGCCCACCGTGCTCTACGTCCACGGCGGGGGCTTCGTCGTCTGCGACCTGCACACCCACGACGCGATCTGTCGGCGGCTGGCGGTGGACTCCGGCGCGGTGGTCGCGTCGCTGGAGTATCGCCTGGCGCCGGAGCACCGCTATCCGGCCGCGGTGCAGGACGCCCTGGCCGGGGCTCGGTGGGTGCGCGCGAACCTCGCCGAGCTCGGTGGGACGTCGGTGTGGGCGATGGCGGGGGACAGTGCCGGCGCCAACCTCACCGCGATCGCCACCCATGAGCTGCGCGGCGAGGACGGGCCGCCGATGACCGCCCAGCTGCTGCTCTACCCCTCCGTCGACGCGGCACCGGACTATCCGTCCAAGGTCGAGCTGGCTGAGGGCTATGGGCTCGAGATGGCTTCGATCGACTACTTCTTCGGGCACTACCTCGGCGACTCGGCCGTCGACCGGAGCGACCCGTGGGTCTCGCCGCTGCATTTCCCCGACCACGAGGGCCTGCCGCCCGCGATCATCGTCGCTGCCGGCTTCGACCCACTGCGCGACGAGGCGCACGCGTATGCCGCTGCGCTCACCGCGGCCGGCGTCCCGGTCGATCTCGTCGACGCATCGACCCTCATCCACGGGTTCGGTGACCTCGGCCCGCTCTCCCCGGCGGCTGCCGCCGCCATGCAGGACGCGGGTCGTCGGCTGGGAGCCCGGCTGAGCTGACCGGTGCGAGCCGGCTGCGGGCCGGTCGTTCAGCTCAGTCCTGAGCCGGGAAGGCGCGGCGCAGCGCCGCCGCCACGGCGGCGACGTCCACGGTCGTCTCGCCGTGGGTGGCCCGACGGATGTGCCGCACCAGCCGGTCGGGATCGGCGACGAGGACGCCGTCGACGACGAACTCACCCCAGGGGATCTCGGTCTCGACGAAGCACAGCGCGCCGGTCACCGCGACCTCGTGCAACCCGGCGTCCCGCAGCGCTGCGCTCACCAGCCCCACCTGCGCCAGGACATGGGCGATGAGCGGGGTGCCGTCGTGCTTGCCGACGACGAGCCGTTCCCGTCGGGCGCGGAGCAGCCCACCCTCGACGGACCGGCGGGGCCGGCCTCGGACGTGCTGGGTCTCGACGACGAGCACCTCGTCGCCGGTGCACACGACGTGGTCAAGGCTGGCCAGCGAGCCGCCCCGGCCCGGCACGACCCGGTCGTGGAGCACGACGGCGTCGTCGTGCTCCGCCAGGGCCGCGAGCCGGTTGCAGAGCACCGCGACGCTCTCGACCTCCCGCACCGATCACCAGCCCCGCTCGCGCCATTCGTCGAGGTGCGGTCGCTCCGCGCCGAGGGTCGTGTCGTCGCCGTGCCCGGGGTAGACCCAGGTCGCGTCGTCGTAGACCTCGAACACCCGGGCCAGGACATCGGCATACAGGCTCTCGAAGGACTGACCCGGATTGCTCGTGTTGCCCACGCCGCCGGGGAAGAGCGAGTCCCCGCTGAACAGGTGGGCGTGCCCAGCCGGGTCGCGATAGGCCAAGGCCACCGAGCCAGGCGTGTGCCCGCGCAGCTGGACGACCTCGAGCCGGGCCGCCCCCACGTCGATGACGTCGCCGTGCTCGAGCCGCCGGGTCGGAGCGAGCGGGAGCGCGTCGGCGTCGTCGGCGCCGGCAGCGGTCGCCGCACCCGACCATTCGGCCAGCCCGCGCAGGGCGCGCACGTGGTCCCAGTGCTGGTGGGTCGTGAGGATCGTGTCGAGCCGTTCACCGCCCTCGGCGACCAGAGTCTGCAGCCGGGGCAGGTCGTCAGCAGCGTCGATGAGCAGCTGGGCCCCGGTCGACCGGCAGGTGAGCAGGTAGGCGTTGTTGTCCAGCGCCCCGACGCTGCACTTGCGAATGGTGAGGGTGTCCAGCTCGCGGACGGCACTGGGGCCGCCCGAGGTGACGTGCCCGGCATACCCGGTCATGGTCGTGGTCCTTCGCTCGTCAGCCGCCGTGCGGCAGGGTCGGGAGGTCACCGCGCACGCCGTCGGACAGCCCACGGGTGAGCCAGGCGAGCACGGCGTGTCGGGGGCCTGAGACCGGGGTGGTCGCCTGGCCGACGGGGAATTCGTCGCCCTCATCGGTGGTGATGACCAGGTCGGGGGCCCCGGCGTCGGCCCGCAGCCGCCGCACCTGCTCGGTGAGCAACAGGGCGACGACCTCGTCGGGGATGTCGGCGAAGCGATAGCCGGCGTCGAGGTCGACGTGGTGGATGGCCACCTCGCGCAGCCGCAGCAACGGCAGCCACTCGGCCCGGAAGGTCTGGCCTCTGGGGGTGCGGGAGACGACGACCTCGGCGTGCGCGTCGGTGAGCCGGTCGAGAGCCGCCTCGACAGCGCTGCAGGTGCGGGTGAGGTCGGCCTGCAGCCGGTCGAGTGGCCGGCTCGCACCGAGCTCGATCTCGCTCTCCCGCTCCTGGTCGCTGGCGTACATCGACTCGCGGGTGCCGTCGACGGCTGACCGGACCAGCCGACCCACGCCGTCGGCGTTGCGCGCGAGGTGGCTGAGCACGTGGGCGCGCGTCCAGCCGGCACAGCGAGACCGCTGCAGCTCGTCGCCGGGCTGCAGCCGGTATGCCGTGTGGAGCAGGCTCGCGGTCGCGCCCGGGAGCGCGGAGCGCGCGTCGTGCAGCAGACCCATGGGGGACACGGTATCGGGCGGGTCCGCTGCGGGGTGCCGCGCATGCGGGCACTGTCAGTGCGGCGACCTAGGCTGTCCTCCGTGCCCGTCCCGTCGCCTCGACCCGCCGCCCGCGTGCCCGCTCACGACCGTCTCGTCGTGCACGGCGCCCGCGAGCACAATCTCAAGGACATCTCGGTCGAGCTGCCCCGCGACAGCCTCGTCGTCTTCACCGGCCTGTCCGGCTCGGGCAAGTCCAGCCTGGCCTTCGACACCATCTACGCCGAGGGCCAGCGGCGCTACGTCGAGTCGCTGTCCGCCTACGCGCGACAGTTCCTCGGGCAGATGGACAAGCCGGACGTCGACTTCATCGAGGGGCTATCGCCCGCCGTCTCGATCGACCAGAAGTCCACGAATCGCAACCCCCGCTCCACGGTCGGCACGATCACCGAGGTCTACGACTACCTCCGGCTGCTCTTCGCCAGGGTCGGTCGCCCGCACTGCCCGGTCTGCATGGAGCCGATCACCCGGCAGAGCCCGCAGCAGATCGTCGACCGGCTGCTCGAGCTGCCCGAGCGGACTCGCTTCCAGCTGCTCGCCCCGGTCGTGCAGGGCCGCAAGGGGGAGTATGTCGACCTCTTCGCCGAGCTGCAGAGCAAGGGCTTCGCCCGGGCTCGGGTCGACGGCGAGGTGATCTCGCTGACCGAGCCGCCCTCGCTCGAGAAGCAGGTCAAGCACACCATCGAGGTCGTCGTCGACCGGCTGGTCGCCAAGGGGGCGGACGCCGATGCCAAGCGCCGGCTCACCGACTCCGTCGAGACCGCGCTGCTGCTGGCCGGCGGGGTGCTGCTCGTCGACTTCGTCGACCGGGACGAGGCGGATCCCCAGCGCACCAGGCGCTTCTCCGAGCGGATGGCCTGCCCCAACGACCACGCGCTCACGGTCGACGAGGTCGAGCCCCGGTCGTTCTCCTTCAACTCGCCGTTCGGCGCCTGCCCCACGTGCAGCGGCCTGGGCACCGAGCTGCAGGTCGACCCCGAGCTCTGCGTCCCCGACGAGGACCTCTCGCTCGCCCAGGGCGCGATCGTCCCGTGGGGCACCGGGTCCGGGTCGGCCGACTACTTCCAGCGCGTGCTGCAGGCGCTCGCCGACGACCTCAAGTTCAGCCTCGACACGCCGTGGCGGGCGCTGCCGGAGCGGGCCAAGGAGGCGCTGCTCTTCGGCAAGAACTACAAGGTGCACGTCCGCTACCGCAACCGCTACGGCAGGGACCGGTCCTACACGACCGGCTTTGAGGGCGTCGTCCCCTTCGTCAAGCGACGCCACTCCGAGACCGACTCGGACTGGAGCCGGGAGCGCTACGAGGGCTACATGCGCGAGGTCCCGTGCCCGGCATGTCAGGGCGCCCGGCTCAAGCCCGAGTTCCTGGCCGTGCTCGTCGGCGGCAAGAACATCGCCGAGGTATGCCGCCTGGCCATCAACGAGTGCGCGGCCTTCCTCGCCGGCGTCGACTTCACCGACCGCGAGCGGCAGATCGCCGAGCGGGTGGTCAAGGAGATCGCGGCCCGGCTCGGCTTCCTGCTCGACGTCGGGCTCGACTACCTCTCCCTCGACCGGCCGGCGGGCACGCTCTCCGGCGGCGAGGCGCAGCGGATCCGGCTGGCCACCCAGATCGGCTCCGGTCTCGTCGGCGTCCTCTACGTGCTCGACGAGCCGTCCATCGGGCTGCACCAGCGGGACAACCACCGGCTCATCGAGACGCTCACCCGGCTGCGCGACCTCGGCAACACGCTCATCGTCGTCGAGCACGACGAGGACACCATCGCCACCGCCGACTGGGTCGTCGACATCGGGCCGGGCGCGGGGGAGCACGGCGGGCACGTCGTCCACTCGGGCCCGGTCGCGGGCCTGCTCGCCCACCCCGACTCGATCACCGGGAAGTACCTGTCCGGCCGCAAGGAGATCGCGCTGCCGCCGGTGCGCCGGCCGCAGGACGGCCGGGTGGTCACGGTCGTCGGGGCCCGTGAGAACAACCTGCGCGACGTCACGGTGTCCTTCCCGCTGGGCAACCTCGTCGCGGTGACGGGCGTCAGCGGGTCGGGCAAGTCCACGCTCGTCAACGACATCCTCTACACGGTCCTGGCGAACAAGCTCAACAAGGCCCGCCAGGTGGCCGGCCGGCACAAGACGGTGACCGGGCTCGAGCACCTCGACAAGGTCGTGCACGTCGACCAGAGCCCGATCGGGCGCACGCCGCGCTCGAATCCGGCCACCTACACCGGCGTCTTCGACCACATGCGCCGCCTCTTCGCCGAGACGACCGAGGCGAAGATCCGTGGCTACCAGCCGGGCCGCTTCTCGTTCAACGTCAAGGGCGGGCGCTGCGAGAACTGCTCCGGCGACGGCACGATCAAGATCGAGATGAACTTCCTCCCCGACGTCTACGTGCCCTGCGAGGTCTGTCATGGGGCGCGCTACAACCGGGAGACCCTCGAGGTGCACTTCAAGGGCAAGACGATCGCCGACGTCCTCGACATGCCGATCGAGCAGGCGGCCGAGTTCTTCGCCGCGGTGCCGGCGATCGCCCGGCACCTCACGACACTCGTCGACGTCGGGCTGGGCTACGTCCGGCTCGGGCAGCCGGCCCCGACGCTGTCCGGCGGTGAGGCCCAGCGGGTCAAGCTGGCCGCCGAGCTGCAGAAGCGCTCGTCCGGACGCACGATCTACGTCCTCGACGAGCCGACCACCGGTCTGCACTTCGAGGACATCGCCAAGCTGCTCGGGGTGCTGCAGGGCCTCGTTGACAAGGGCAACACGGTCATCGTCATCGAGCACAACCTCGACGTCGTCAAGTCGGCCGACTGGATCGTCGACCTCGGTCCCGAGGGCGGCAGCCGAGGTGGTGAGGTGATCGCCGAGGGCACGCCGGAGCACGTTGCCGCCCAGGCCGATTCGCACACCGGTCGGTTCCTCGCCCCGGTCCTCGCCAAGAGCAGCACCGGGGCGCCGCAGGCCCGCCCCAGCGTCGCCCGCGCCGGCAACCGGGCGGTGGCCGCGCGAGCGACGACGAAGGCGGCGACCACTGCGGCCTCGACGGCGAAGGCATCGACGCCGAGGAAGACGACGGCGACGAAGACGACGACGAAGCCGGCAGCGACGACCACGAAGGCCAGTCCGGCGCGGGCTGGGAGGAAGCGGCATACCGGATGAGCGAAGGCCAGGTCGACCTGCCGGTCGACTGGGCGCGGCGGATCGACAAGCTGCCCGCCGACGGCGGCCCGTCGGGCTCGGCGTGGCTGCGCCGCCTGCCGGGACTGCTGGCCGAGGTCCTCGAGCGCTGGTCCGTGCAGGTCACCGGACCGCCGATGACCGGGCGGACCGCACTGGTCGTCCCGGTTCGGCGCGACCAGATCCCACTCGTCGTCAAGGTGGTCTGGCCACAGCCGGAGACGGCGGCCGAGCATCTGGCCCTGCGCGCCTGGGCGGGACGTGGCGCGGTGCGCCTCGTCGCGGCCGAGCCGAGCTCCGGCGCGCTGCTGCTCGAGCGGCTGGACCCGCAGCGCACCCTCGCCCACGTGCCGACCGACGACGCATGCGGGGTCATCGGCAGCCTGATGAGCCAGCTGCACGTCCCGGCCCCGGCGTCCATCCCGACCGTCGCCGAGCATCTCGAACGGCACCTGCCCACTCTGGAGGGGGGCGTGGCAGCAAGCGGGGTGCCGCGCCGGATCGTCACACGCACCCTCGGCCTGGCTCGGGAGCTCCTCGCCGAGCCAGGCGTGCCCCGGCTGCTGCACGGCGATCTGCGTGTCGACAACGTCCTCGGCGGCCGAGTCGGGGCCGAGGACGAGTGGGTGGCGATCGACCCCCAGCCCCTCGCCGGGCACCCAGGCTTCGATCTGCAGCCCCTGCTGTGCAGCCGCTTCGACGAGCTCGGCACCGGCTCAGCGCTACGTTGGGCGGTGCGACACCGGCTCGAGCTGGTCGCCGACTCCTCCGGTATCGATGACGAGCAGCTACGGCTCTGGTCCCTCGTGCGCACCGGCCTGCAGATCGGCTGGGCCGCTGCTGGAGGCCACGTCGACAGGGAGTCCCGGCAGATCGCGATCTTCAAGGCCCTCGACGCCTGACCCACCGGGAAACCCATTCGCGCGCCGGCCAGTGGTCGGGCATCCTGGCAGCCATGTGATCCCCTCGCGACGTCACGGTCCCGCCACCACGGGGCCGGAGTCGCTCTGTGACCGACCGTCCCAGACCTCGCGAGGAGCGGCCCATGTTGCGGGCCAGTCACATCACCATCGACACCGACACCCAGCTGCTCTTCGACGACGTCGGCCTGCAGATCTCCGGGCGCGACCGGGTGGGCCTGGTCGGGCCGAACGGCGCCGGCAAGACCACGCTGTTGCGCGTCCTGGCTGGTGAGCTCCGTCCCCGCTCGGGTCAGGTCGTCCGCAGCCCCGGATTGCGGGTCGGCTGGCACCGGCAGACCCCGCCCGACCCGTCGACCACCGTCGGCGAGCTGCTCGCCGCAGCGGCCGCCCACACCACCATCCCGTATGCCGCCCTGCTCGCCACCCAGCAGGACGTCACCGACGCCGCGCAGCAGCTCGAGACGGTTGACGTCACCGAAAGCGCTTGTCTCACAACAGCGCTGGCCCGACTTGCCGAGGCAGAGGCCACCTTCGAGGCGGCGGGGGGCTGGTCCGGGCTGGCCCGTCAGGACGAGATCCGCGAGCGCCTCGAGGTCGGCTCCGGGGCAGGCATCGACGCAGCACGAGCTCTCGGATCGCTCAGCGGGGGGCAGCAAGCGCGGGTCCTGCTCGCCTGCCTGCTGCTGGCCGAGCCGGACCTGCTGCTGCTCGACGAGCCGACCAACCACCTCGACCTCGAGGGGAGACGGTGGCTGGCGGCATACCTCGCCGACTTCCCTGGCGCGGCTCTCGTCGCCTCGCACGACCGCGCCTTCCTCGACCGCGTCGTCACGCGGATCGTCGAGGTCGACGACCTGACCGCCGGCCTCGAGGACTACCCGGGCTGCGGGTGGACGGCCTACCGGCGGGAGAAGGCGGCTCGCGCCGAGCGGCTCGCGCTCGACCTCGAGGCTCAGGAGAAGCGCCGGCGCCGGCTCGCGGAGCGGATCGCCGACGCGAAAGCGCGCTCCGTGCACCACGAGGCGGTCAACGCCCGCAACCCTGGCGCTCGCCGGATCGCTCGGATGCTCGCCCGCAAGGCCGTCGTCCACCAGCGACGACTCGAGCGCGAGATGGGCTCAGCCGGCTGGATCCAGTCACACACGCACCGAAACCCGTTGCTGCTCAAGCGTGTCGACGCCGTGGGCGCCGCGACCGCGGTCCGCGTCAGTGACCTTCCCGTCACCGCTGGCTCGCGCACCCTGTATGCCGCGTCGCTCACCTTCGGCACGCACGATCGGATCTGGCTGCAGGGACAGAACGGCGTGGGCAAGAGCCGGCTCATCGAGGCCCTGCGACCGCACCTGCGCGACGCGGTCGTGCTCAGCCAGACCGACGACGACCTGCCCGGCGAGCGCACCGCGATCGACTCGCTGCGCGCAGCCGTGCCGATGTACGTGGACGAGGCGGAGGCGCTGCTCGCGGCATACGGGTTGGACGAGACGGCGTGGAGCCGGCCGGTCCGTCGGCTGAGCGTCGGGCAGCGCCGCCGGTTCGCCCTGGCAGTCGCCCTCAACACGCCTGCCACGATGCTCGTCCTCGACGAGCCGAGCAATCATCTCGACGCCGAGACCACCGAGCTGCTCGAGCGCGCTCTCGCCGAGCATCCGGGAGGGCTCCTCGTCGTCACCCACGACGAGGCGCTGGCGACCGCCTGCCGCCCGACGACGACGTGGGCGGTCACCCCGACGGGGGTGACCGCCCACGCGATCGGCAGGGCCTGATCAGTCCTCGCCGAGATAGGCCTTGCGGACCTCGTCGGAGTGCAGCAGCTCCTGGCCGGTGCCGGCCAGGACGATCTTGCCGACCTCCAGGACATAGCCGTGGTCGGCGAGCTTGAGCGCTGCGCGGGCGTTCTGCTCGACGAGCAGGATGGTCGTGCCCTGGGATTGCAGCGTCTGCACCGTCGACATGATGCGCTGCATCATGATGGGGGACAGGCCCATCGACGGCTCGTCGAGCATGAGCAGCTCGGGCCGGCTCATCATCGCCCGGCCCATGGCGAGCATCTGCTGCTCCCCGCCGGAGAAGGTGCCCGCTGGCTGCTTCGACCGCTCGCCAAGGATGGGGAAGAGCTCGTATGCCGCGTGCAGGTCGTCCTTGACGCCGCCGTCCTTGCGAGCGAAGGCGCCGAGCATGAGGTTCTCCTCGACGGTGAGGCGCGGGAAGATCCGCCGGCCCTCGGGGCTGTGCGCGAGGCCACGCGTGACGATCTCGTGGGCGGGAACGCCGTCGATCCGCTTGCCCTTGAAGGTGATCGAGCCGCTGACCGGCTTGATCAGCCCCGAGATCGTCCGCAGGGTGGTCGTCTTGCCCGCGCCGTTGGTGCCGATGAGGCAGACGACCTCGCCCTGGCCGACGGTGAAGGAGATCGACTTCACCGCGGCGATCTTGCCGTAGGACACGACGAGGTCCTTGACCTCAAGGATGGCTGTCTTCGGCGAGCTGCCACCGCTCGTCTCCCCGGCGCTGGTCATCGTTCCGCTCGACCCGCTCATGGCTGCTCCTCGCGACCGTGCGCCTCCCGAAGACTGTCGTGCAGCTCCTCCGGGTGATCCTCCTCGTCGGGCTTGCCGATGTAGGCCTCGATGACCCGCGGATCGGACTGCACCTGCTGCGGCGTCCCCTCGACGAGCAGCTCGCCACGCACCAGGCAGAGCACCCGGTCGCACAGGTTGAAGATGAACCGCATGTCGTGCTCGATGACGACGACCGCCAGCCCGAGGTCTCGGATCCGGAAGATGAGGTCCATCGTCTGCTTGGTCTCGAGCGGGTTCATGCCGGCCGTCGGCTCGTCGAGCAGGATGAGCTTCGGATCGGTGGCCAGGGCCCGCGCGATCTCGAGCCGCCGCTGGTCGCCGTAGGGGAGGTTGCGGGCCAGGTGCTCGCTGGTCTTCCCGAGGCCGACGAAGTCGAGCAGCTCCTGCGACCGCTCGCGCGATTCCCGCTCCTCGCGCCGGTACTTCGGCCCGCGCAGGATGGAGGTGATCGCCATCGAGCTGGTCCGGCTGTAGCGGCCGACCATGACGTTCTCGATGGCGGTCATGTTCGCGAACAGCCGGATGTTCTGGAAGGTGCGGGCCATGCCGGCCTTGACGACCTTGCGCGGTTGCGGAGGCAGCACGGCCCCCTCGAAGGTCACCTCGCCCTCGGTGGGCTTGTACATGCCGGTGAGGCAGTTGAAGAAGGTCGTCTTGCCGGCCCCGTTGGGGCCGATGAGCCCGACGATCTCACCTTGGTGCACGGTCATGTCGACGTTGTTGACGGCGACCAGGCCGCCGAAGCGCATGGTGACGCCGCGGGCCTGCAGCACGGTCGCGCCGACGGTCGGCGCTGGTCCTTTCGAGGTGCTCATGCTCGTCCCTTCTCGGCGGCGGCGTCGGGGACGACCTCGAGATGGGCGTCCTCGATCGTCTCGGCCAGCTCCTCGTCGTCCTCATGGAACTCCAGCGCCCGGCGGCGGCTGGGCACGATGCCCTCCGGCCGGAAGCGCATCATGAGCACGAGCAGCAATCCGAAGAAGAGCAGCCGGTAGTCGGCGGCGAACCGCAGCTTCTCGGGCAGCAGCTTGAGGATCGTCGCACCGACGAGCACGCCCGCCACGGTGCCCATGCCGCCGAGGACGATCGCAGCGAGCAGGAAGGCCGACTCGAGGAAGATGTACTGGTCCGGGGTCACCGACACGTCGTGGTGGGCCTTGATGGTCCCGGCCATGCCGGCGAGGAAAGCGCCGCCGGCGAAGGCGAAGAGCTTGAGGCCGAAGACGTTGACGCCCATCGCCTCGGCCGCGCGCTCGTCCTCGCGGATCGCGACCCAGCCGCGGCCGATCCGGCTGTTGTTGAGCCGGGTGAACACGGTGATGACGACGGCCGCGACGACGAGAAGCAGGAAGTAGTAGTTCGCGAAGCGCCCGAGTGGGAGTCCGAAGAGCTCGTGCGGCTCGGCGAAGTTGAACGAGCCGATCTGCAGGTCAGGGATGCCGGGAATGCCGTTCGGACCGTTGGTGAGGTCAGGTCCACTGCCCCCGTCGAGGTTGTTGACGGTGAGCCGGAAGATCTCGCCGAAGGCAAGGGTGACGATGGCGAGATAGTCCCCGGACACCCGCAGGGTGGGGGAGCCGATGATCAGACCGAGGACCGATGAGACGATCGCGCCGATGACGACGATGACCAGGAAGTTCGGCTTCCAGCCGATGGTCGCCGCGGCCGCGTGCGACATCATCGCCGCCACGTAGGCGCCGGATCCGAGGAAGGCGATGTAGCCGAGGTCGAGCAGGCCGGCGAGGCCGACGACGATGTTCAGCCCGAGCGCTGTGGTCGCGAAGATGAGCACCTGGGTCGCGATCGACATGTTCGCGTCCGACCCCTCCTGGGTGAAGGGGAAGAGGAAGGCGACGGCGACCGCGCCGAGCATGAGCACCTGGCGGTGCCGTTGGGACACGACACCCAGCCAGGCGAAGACGCCGAGCTTGCTCAGCGCAAAGACCGCGGTGAAGACGAGGACCAGCACGCCGACGAAGGTGGCGGCATCCTCCTGGCCCAGCGCGTATGCCGCGCCGAACAGCACGGCGGCAAGCAGCAGGATGACGGCGAGGATCTCGACCCAGGAGCTGGTCGCGGCGCGGAAGAGATCGCGGTGCTCCCGATGGGTCATCCGGAAGGCCGCGGCGGTGAGCAACGCGGCACCGACGAGACCGAGCCAGGCACCGGGGTCGACATTGGCCAAGCCGCCGAGCTGCCACGAGATGCCGAGGACGCCGAGGACGGTCAACGTAGCCGCGCCGGCGCCGACCGCCCGCAACGCCCCGGCCGTGTCGGACCACGCGTCGACGCGGGGGAGGATGCCACGGCGGGCGAGGAGCAGGACGATGGCGAGGACCGCGAGCACGAGCACGAAGATCTGCATCGGGCCCGGGTTGGCGGTGAGCGCGACGTTGCCGAGCACGTCGGAGCGGAAGGTCCAGGGCAGGAGCCCGGAGACCACGAGCAGAGCCGAGCCGGCCAGCGCCACCGGCCAGGCATAGCCCGGCTCGGTCCGTGCAGTGCTGGCGGGTGCGGGGGAGTCGATCACGGCGGTCATGCGCGGTCCACCACCCGGGCACCCATGAGGCCCTGGGGCCGGAACACGAGAACGACGATGAGCAGGGCGAAGGCGAAGATGTCCTTCCACGGTGAGCCGCCGGGGATGTACTGGACCGCCATCACCTCGACGATCCCGAGGACGAGACCGCCGATGACCGCGCCGTAGATGTTCCCGATTCCGCCGAGCACGGCGGCGGTGAAGGCCTTGAGGCCGGCGAGGAAGCCCATGAAGAAGTCGATGTTGTTGTTCTGCAGGCCGTGGGCCACCCCGGCCAGCCCGGCCAACGCCGCGCCGAGGGCGAAGGCGACCGCGATGATCCGGTCGACGTTGATGCCCATGAGACGAGCCGTGTCGGGGTCCTGGGAGACCGCCTGCATCGCCCGCCCGGTCTTCGTGCGGTTGATGAACCACCACAGGAAGAAGGCGCTCACGGCGAGCGAGAAGAGGATGAAGAGCGCAGAGCGGCGCACGACGATGTCGCCGTAGGGGGTGAGAGCCGGCCCGGTGACCAGCTCGATCTGCGGGAAGGGGATGGCGCTCTTGGCACTCGGCAGGCCGAACGGGTTCCAGTTGGCGAGGAACAGCAGCGGGTTGTTGTAGCCCAGCCGGATGAGCTCCTGCAGGAACACGCTCACACCGATCGCGGTGATGAGGGGCGCCAGCCGGGGGGCGTGGCGCAGCGGCCGGTAGGCGACCCGCTCCATGAGCAGCGCCGTTCCCACGGCGAAGACGACCGCGCCGATGAGCATCGGGATGAGCACCCAGAAGGCGGTCTGGTTGCGGAAGAACACGAACCAGGTGGTGAACGCGCCGAAGGCGCCGATCATGAAGACCTCGCCGTGGGCGAAGTTGATCAACTGGACGATGCCGTAGACGACGGTGTAGCCGACGGCGATGAGGGCGTACAGCGACCCCAGCGTCAGGCCGTTGAGCAGCTGCTGGAGGAACTGGTCCATGCGTCACCTCCCGGTGGTGCGACGGAGCGGTGGATAGGTCGAGGGTGCCGTGGGGCGCTAGTCAAGCAGCACACAGGGGCGGGCGCTAGGCCCGCCCCTGTGTCTGCTGGAATCGATTACACCGAGAGGATCTTCACCAGGCCCGGGGCGCCGGGCTGGCCGATCCCCGGCCGATCACTTGAAGGTGTCGGTCTTGCTCGGCATCCACTTGCCGCCGTCAACCTTGTAGACCGTGAGGATCTTCGAGGTCGTGTCGCCGAACTCGTCGAAGGCGACCTTGCCGGTGACGCCGTCGAAGGAGACCTTGCCGAGGGCGGTGAGGGTGGCCTGGCGAGCCGACTTCACGTCCTTGGCGTCCTTCATCGAGGTCTTCGCAGCCTCGATGATCGACTTGGCGGCGTCGTAGGCGTAGCCACCGTAGGCAGCGGCCGGGTCCTTGTAGCCGGCGGCCTGGTAGTCCGCGAGGAACTTCTTGCCGGCCTCGGTGCTCTCGGTCGGCGCACCGACCGACGTCGCGAGGTCACCGCCGGCGGTGGTGCCGGCCAGCTCGATGTACTTCGGGTCGTAGATGCCGTCGCCACCCATGAGCGGGACGTTGAGGCCCTGAGCCTTCATCTGCTGCGAGAGCGGCCCGGCCTGCGGGTACTCACCGCCGTAGTAGACGGCCAGCGGGCCACCGGCCTTGATCTTGGTGATGACGCCGGTGAAGTCCTTGTCGTCCGGGTTGATCGTCTCGGCCGCGACGACCTCGCCGCCACCCTTCTTGAACTCCGCGGTGAAGGCGTCGACCAGGCCCTGGCCGTAGGTCTTCTTGTCGTGGACCGTGGCGACCTTCTTGATGCCCTGGCCGAGCAGGTACTGCGCGGCGAACGGACCCTGGACCGCGTCCGTGGTGCAGGTGCGGAAGTAGTTCGCGTTCGGGCGCTTCTTGGCCGCTGCGTCGGTGCCCTGGGTCAACGACGGGTTGGTGTTCGCCGGCGACACCTGGGCGATGTTCGCGGCGGCGAGCACCGGGATGGTCTGCTGGGCGACCGAGGAGTTGAGCGTGCCGACGACGCCGAGGACGGCGTCGTCCGACGCGAGCTTGGTGGCCGCGTTCTTGCCCGGGTCGGTCTTGGCCTCGTCGTCGAGGGCGACGACCTCGAACTTCACGCCAGGCACCGCGTTGCTGTCGTTGGCCTGCTTGACGGCCAGCTCGACGGAGTGCTGGATGCCCAGGCCGAGGGCCGACAGACCTCCGGACAGCGGCGCGATGACGCCGATCTTCACGGTCTTGGCGGACGAGCCACCAGTCGCGGTGCCCGAGCCGGCGTCGGTGCGGCTGCCGCACGCGGACAGAGCCAGCGCGGCGACGGCGACCGGCACGCCCAAGCGGATGATGGAACGCTGCACAGTTCCTCCTGTGATTCTTACGTCGGGGACATGGTCCTGGGCCCTGCACGGGCGCCGGGCTAGGCCGCACCCTACGCACTATGCCCGGGAAAATCACGAGCCGGCGAACGAGTGTTCTCGTGTCGTTATGGGGCGTGCCAGGAGTACTAGCACCAACGGACACCTTGCGCCGCCCGTCCGCTCGCGCCGCATACTGACCCCGGGCCGGGGCACCCGGCATACCGCAACACCCTCGAGAGGACCCCAGATGACCACGTCGCACCCCGACCGCCGCACCGTGATCCGAAGCGTCGGGGCGGCCGGTGCCGTCGTCGCCGCCGGCACCGTGTCGGCATGCGGATCCCAGACCGCCTCGTCGGCCGCGTCGACCGCGGCCTCGGCCGCCAGCCAGGCTGCCTCGAACGTCGGTGCCGCGGTCTCGGACGCGGTCAAGCAGGCCGACATCCCCGTCGGCGGTGGCAAGGTCATCGACAAGGTCGTCATCACCCAGCCGACGGCCGGGACCTTCAAGGCATTCAGCGCCATCTGCACCCACAAGCAGTGCACAGTGAGCAAGATCGAGAACGCGCAGATCATCTGCGCCTGCCACAACAGCGTCTTCGACGCCGCGACCGGCGCCGTGGTCAGCGGACCCGCCACGTCGCCGCTGCCCGCCAAGTCGGTGACCGTCTCCGCGGACGGCATCAAGGTCACCTGACCGACCCGGCGAGCCCGCGGCATACCGGCCCGGGCTGACCCGGAGCTGTCGGCCACCCGACCTAGAGTGGGCGGGTGGCCGACCCGTCCCAGTACCGCCCGAAGCCTGGGCAGATCCCCACGGATCCGGGGGTCTATCGCTTCCGGGACGCCCAGGGTCGGGTCATCTACGTCGGCAAGGCCAAGTCGCTGCGCCCGAGGCTGTCGTCCTACTTCCAGGACATCGGCGCTCTGCACCCCCGGACCGCGACGATGGTGCGCACCGGCGCCAGCGTCGAGTGGACCGTCGTCGCCAACGAGGTCGAGGCGCTGCAGCTCGAGTACGCGTGGATCAAGGAGTTCGACCCGCGGTTCAACGTCAAGTACCGCGACGACAAGTCCTACCCCTTCCTCGCGGTGACCCTCGCCGACGAGTTCCCCCGGGCCCAGGTGATGCGCGGCGCCAAGCGCAAGGGCACCCGCTACTTCGGGCCCTACTCCCATGCCTGGGCGATCCGGGAGACCCTCGACCTGCTCCTTCGGGTCTTCCCGATGCGCACCTGCAGCAGCGGCGTCTTCAAGCGGGCGGGACAGAGTGGCCGGCCCTGCCTGCTGGGCTACATCGACAAGTGCTCGGCGCCCTGTGTCGGTCGGGTGGACGCCGACGAGCACCTGGCGATCGCCGAGGAGCTGTGCGACTTCCTCGCCGGGAACACCACGCGGTTCGTCCGGCGCACCGAGGTGGCGATGCGCGCCGCGGCTGCGGAGCTCGACTTCGAGCGGGCTGCGCGGTTGCGCGACGACCTCGAGGCGCTGCGCAAGGCCCTGGAGAAGAACGCCGTCGTCCTCGGCGACGCCACTGACGCCGACGTCTTCGCCGTCGCCGACGACGAGCTCGAGGCGGCGGTGCAGGTCTTCCATGTCCGCGGTGGGCGAGTTCGCGGGCAGCGGGGCTGGGTCGTCGAGAAGGAGAGCGAGGACCTGCCCTCGCTCGTCGAGCATCTGCTGCAGCAGGTCTACGGCGACGCGGTCCAGGACTCCGTGCCGCGCGAGGTCCTCGTGCCGGTGCTGCCCAGCGACGCCGACACCATGCGGTCGTGGCTGGCCGGGCTGCGCGGCGCCGTCGTCGACCTGCGGGTGCCGCAGCGGGGCGACAAGCGGGCGCTGCTCGAGACGGTGCGCCGCAATGCCCAGCAGTCCCTGGCCCGGCACAAGCTCACCCGCGCCGGTGATCTCACCGCCCGCAGCCAGGCTCTGCAGGAGCTCCAGGAGGCGCTCGGGCTGGCCGAGGCGCCGCTGCGGATCGAGTGCTTCGACGTCAGCCACGTGATGGGGACCCAGGTCGTCGCGTCGATGGTCGTCTTCGAGGACGGGCTGGCCCGCAAGTCCGAGTACCGCCGCTTCCTCGTCCGTTCGCATCTCGAGCCGACCCGGTATGCCGCCGCTGCCGCCGGCGGACCGGGTGACGGGCCGCCGGCGGGGTCGATCGACGACACCGCGGCGATGCGCGAGGTGCTCGGCCGGCGGTTCCAGAGGCTGCTCGACGCCCAGGCCGCCCAGGGGCTGGAGCCCAGCGACGAGGCGGCCGGAGTCGACGGATCGGGGAGTCCGCTGCCTGGCATCGATCCCGAGACCGGGCGGGCTCGCAAGTTCGCCTATCCGCCCAACCTCGTCGTCGTCGACGGAGGCCTGCCGCAGGTGAATGCCGCGCAGGCCGTCCTCGACGAGCTCGGCATCGACGACGTCGCGTTGGTCGGCCTGGCCAAGCGGCTCGAGGAGGTGTGGCTGCCCGGCCAGGACTTCCCGGTCGTGCTGCCGCGCACGAGCGAAGGGCTCTACCTGCTGCAGCGGGTCCGCGACGAGGCACACCGCTTCGCCATCGCCTTCCACCGCCAGCGGCGGTCCAAGGCGATGACGACCTCGGTGCTCGACGCCGTGCCGGGGCTGGGCCAGACCCGCAGCAAGGCCCTGCTCCGCCACTTCGGCTCGGTGAAGCGGCTGCGGGCCGCCACCCCCGACCAGCTGCGTGAGGTGCCCGGCATCGGCCCGGCGCTCGCCGAGGCCGTCGTCGTCGCGCTGGCCAGGGACGGCGACACCGCCGCCCCGGCCGTCAACCTCACGACCGGCGAGCTGCTCGACTGACGGTGATGATGTGACTGAGCCCAGCGGCGCGGGAGCGGGCCCTGGCCCGAAACCCGGATGCGGCGACGGAGGGTCCGCGCTTCACTGGGCCGATGCGGATCACCCTGCACGAGGCGGCTCCGGCTGATCTCGACGAGATCATCGCGACCATGTCGACGTGGCAGGAGGAGGGCGCCTCGGTCCAGCTGCACCCGGGTGACCTCGGCTGGGCCTGGCGATTCGGTGCCCCTGCGCTCGCCGCCACACTGCGTCTGTGGCGCCGGGACGGATCGCTGGTGGCCGTCGGCATGGTCGACCCTGGCCTCGTGCGGATGGCGATCGCGCCATCGGCGGGTCACGATCTCGAGGTCGCGGAGCAGCTGGTGGCCGACCTGAGCGACCCGGCGCGAGGCGTGCTCCCGGCTGGGGCCGGTGCGGTCGAGGCCCGGGTCGGCGCAGCCCTGCGCAGCCTGCTCGCCGCGAGCGGGTGGACCCCGGACGAGTCCTGGACCCCGCTCCGGCGAGACCTCCGCACCCCGGTGGCGGACTGTGGCCTGCGGATCGAGAGGCTCGACGCGGCCCACGTCGACGAGACACTGCTCGAGCACCGGGTCATGGTGGGTCGGGCCTCCTTCGCGAACTCGACCTTCACCGCCGACCGGTGGCGAGCCATGGCGGACTCCTCGGCCTACCGGCAGGCGCGCTGCCTGATCGGCTACGACGGCACCGGAATGCCGGTGGCGGCGACGACGGTGTGGTCGGCCGGCCCGGACCGACCCGGACTCATCGAGCCCTTGGGCGCGCATCACGACCACCGCGGCCGCGGCTACGGCCGGGCGATCGCCGTCGCCGCCGCGGCCGCGCTGCGAGAGCTGGGCTCGTCGAGCGCCACCGTCTGCACCCTGACCGCCAACACTGCCGGGGTGGCGGCATACCGGTCGGCAGGGATGGCGCCGCTGCCGGCCGTCACCGACTTCCGCCGACCCGGGTGAGTCACCACGCGCGGAACGCCCGGCGCGGCGCTCGACGGTCGGCGGGCGTACGGCATACGGTCAGAGCGTGAGCGAGCCCGACCGTCCCGAGAGCGCCGAGGGCCTGCTGTGGCGCGAGCAGGGGGACGTGCCCCTCGTCGTGCTCACCGGCATGAGCGGAGCCGGTCGGACGACCGCGGCCAACGTCCTGGAGGACCGTGGCTTCCACGTCATCGACAACCTCCCGCCCCAGCTGCTCGGCTCGCTCGACGAGCTGCGCGAGCAGGCGCTGCTGCGCACGCCGGAGGGCCCACCCCCCTTCGCCGTCGTCGTCGACGCCCGCACCCGGTGGCTCACCGAGCACTTCGGCAGCTTCCTCGAGCAGCTGCGCGCCGGCGCCCAGCGTCCGGTGCTCATCTTCCTCGACGCGACCGACGAGGCGCTGGTGCGCCGCTTCGAGAGTGTCCGACGGCCGCACCCCATGCAGGGTGCCGGTCGGCTCCTCGATGCCATCCAGGCCGAGCGCGCGCTGATCGGGGATCTGCGCTCGGCCGCCGACATCATCGTCGACACCAGCGGCCTCAACGTGCACCAGCTCACCCAGAAGATCCGCAGCCTGCTCGAGGCCAGCAGCGCCAACCGGGTCCGGGTCGCGGTGATGTCCTTCGGCTTCAAGTATGGGATCCCGCTCGATGCGGACTTCGTCGCGGACATGCGCTTCCTGCCCAACCCGTTCTGGGTCCCCGAGCTGCGCCAGCTGAGCGGCCAGGACCGCCCGGTCGCCGACTATGTCCTGAGCCAGCCCGGTGCCGAGGCATTCCTCGACCGGATGGTGGCCATGCTCGACGTGGTCCTCGACGGATATCGGGCCGAGGGCCGCCGCTATGCCACGGTCGCCATCGGCTGCACCGGCGGAAAGCACCGATCGGTCGCGATGACCGAGGCGCTCGCCGCACGGCTGGACACCGAGCGGGTGGTCAGCTTCGTCGTGCACCGCGACCTGGGGCGGGAGTGACCGGCCCGCGGGTCGTCGCGCTCGGCGGCGGCCACGGCCTGGCCGCCTCGCTCGGCGCCTTGCGGCTCGTCACCGACCACATCACCGCGGTCGTCACCGTGGCCGACGACGGCGGCTCCTCCGGCCGGCTGCGCGCCGACTTCGACATCCTGCCGCCGGGTGACCTGCGGATGGCGCTCGCGGCGCTGTGCGAGGACGGCACGTGGGGGCGCACCTGGCGGGACGTGCTGCAGCACCGCTTCGGCGGCAGCGGGCCTCTCGCCGGCCACTCCCTGGGCAACCTGCTCATCGTCGGCATCTGGGACCAGCTCGGCGACACGGTGCAGGGCCTGGACCTCGTCGGGCGGCTGCTCGGGTCGCGCGGTCGGGTGCTGCCGATGGCCGCCGAGCCGTTGCACATCGAGGCCGAGGTGACCGGCCACGACCCCGCTCGCCCGGATGCCACGGTGACCGTGCGGGGTCAGCACCTCGTCGCATCGACGCCCGGCCACGTCGAGTCGGTGCGGCTCGTGCCCGACCGGCCGCGCGCCTGCGCCGAGTCCCTCGAGGCCATCGACGAGGCCGACTGGGTCGTGCTCGGGCCCGGCTCGTGGTTCACCTCGGTGCTGCCGCACGTGCTCGTCCCCGACCTGCGCGACCACCTCGAGCACACCGCGGCCCGCAAGGTGCTCACGCTGAATCTCGAGGTGCACCAAGGGGAGACGAAGGGATTCCGGGCCGTCGACCACCTCGCGTCATTGTCCCGGCACGCACCCGGGCTGCGGCTCGACGTCGTGCTGGCCGACCCTTCCGTCGTCGACGACGATGCCGAGATGCGGGCCGCCGCTGCCGATCTCGGCGCCGAGCTCGTCATCGCCACCGTGTCGGCGTTCGGCCGGCCCGGCCACCACGACCCGCTGCGGCTGGCCGCGGCATACCGGGACATCGTCGGGCGCGGGCCCGAGCACAGCGAGGACTGAGCAGACGGCCCACCGGAGGGTCGATTGTGGGTTAGGCTGACGCCCGCATTTCGCCACCCAAAGGCAGGTAGTCCCATGGCCATGACGGCCCGGGTGAAGGACGAGCTCTCCCGGCTCGAGATCACCAAGCCGTGCTGCCGCAAGGCCGAGGTCTCCGCGACGATCAGGTTCGCCGGAGGCCTGCACATCGTCGGCGGCCGCATCGTCGTCGAGGCCGAGCTCGACACGGCCAACGCCGCGCGCCGGCTGCGTCGCGACATCGCGGAGGTCTACGGCCATCGGGCCGAGGTCGTCGTGATGTCCGCCGGGGGACTGCGCCGCAGCAACCGCTACGTCCTGCGGGTCGTCGAGGAGGGGGCCACCCTCGCCCGGCAGACCGGCCTCGTCGACTCGCGCGGTCGCCCGGTGCGCGGGCTGCCGCCGAAGGTCGTCTCGGCCAGCGCCTGCGATGCCGAGGCCGCCTGGCGGGGCGCCTTCCTCGCCCACGGCTCGCTCACCGAGCCGGGCCGCTCCAGCGCCCTCGAAGTCACCTGTCCAGGCCCGGAGGCCGCGCTCGCCCTCGTCGGCGCCGCCCGCCGGCTGGGCGTGCCGGCCAAGGCGCGCGAGGTCCGCGGCGTGGACCGGGTCGTCATCCGCGACGGCGACGCCATCGCCGCGATGCTCACCCGCCTCGGCGCCCACGACGCCGTGCTCGCCTGGGAGGAGCGCCGGATGCGGCGCGAGGTGCGCGCGACCGCCAACCGGCTGGCCAACTTCGACGACGCCAACCTGCGCCGCTCCGCCCGCGCTGCGGTTGCGGCCGGCGCCCGGGTCGAGCGGGCCATGGAGATCCTCGGCGCGGACATCCCCGAGCACCTGCGCGAGGCGGGCGTGCTGCGGCTCGAGCACAAGCAGGCTTCCCTCGAGGAGCTCGGCCAGCTGGCAGTGCCGCCGATGACCAAGGACGCCGTCGCGGGCCGGATCCGCCGGCTGCTCGCGATGGCCGACAAGAAGGCCGCCGACCTCGGCATCCCCAACACCGAGGCCTCGCTCACCCCGGACATGCTCGACTCCTGAGGCCTCGCGGACACCTCTCGTTCGCCTCCGGTATGCCGCCCGCTCACCTGCCGTGGGACCTTTGTCCTCACCTGCTTCCGGAGCGTGGGACCGGCTCGGTCCCAGGCCGCGCGAGGACTAGGGTGGAGGCAGTACCACGGGCAGCCAATGACGGCCGAGCCATCACCGGAGCGACGTCGGGACTGCCCGTGGGCCGTCCCACTCCCCGTCGGAAGGATTGGTCACCGTGACCGTCAAGGTAGGCATCAACGGCTTCGGCCGGATCGGGCGCAACTTCTACCGCGCCGTCGTCGAGTCCGGCGCCGACATCGAGATCGTGGCGGTCAACGACCTCACGGACAACAAGACGCTCGCGCACCTGCTCAAGTACGACTCGATCCTGCACCGCTTCCCGGGCGAGGTGACCTACGACGACGAGTCGATCACCGCGGCCGGCAAGAAGATGGCTGCCTGGGCCGAGCGCGACCCGGCCAAGCTCGACTGGAAGGGCGTCGGCGCCGACATCGTCATCGAGTCGACCGGCTTCTTCACCGACGCGACCAAGGCCAAGGCCCACATCGACGGTGGCGCCAAGAAGGTCATCATCTCGGCCCCGGCCAAGAACGAGGACGCGACCTTCGTCATGGGCGTCAACGACGACCTCTACGACGCCGAGAAGCACCACATCATCTCCAACGCGTCGTGCACGACGAACTGCCTGGCCCCGATGGCCAAGGCGCTCAACGACGGCCTCGGCATCGTCAAGGGCCTGATGACGACGATCCACGCCTACACCCAGGACCAGAACCTGCAGGACGCCCCGCACAAGGACCTGCGTCGCGCCCGCGCCGCGGCCCTCAACATCGTCCCCACCTCGACCGGCGCCGCCAAGGCCGTCGCCCTCGTGCTGCCCGAGCTCAAGGGCAAGCTC
>DAOTIG010000041.1:0-23428 GCA_035448065.1 Dermatophilaceae bacterium | reverse complement strand
CGGACCAGGCTGGCCAGCTCCTGGGGCGTTCGGGCCGCGGACAGCTACTCCTGCGGCTCGACCTTGACCAGGCGCAGGAAGGCATTGGCCGAGCCGTTGAGGACCGAGATGAGCGGCCGGGCGATGACCGAGAAGATCCGCACCGGCAGGGCGACGACCTTGGCCGTGGCCAGCGGCGCGGAGATGCCGAGGAACTGCGGCAGCAGCTCGCCGAAGACCATCGAGAAGACGGTGACGAGGACGAGTGCGAGGGTGGTGGCGACCGACTCGGCGGCCGCCGCCGGCAGCAGCCGCTCGAGCGGGCCGGCGAGCAGCCGGCCGATCGAGGGTTGGGCGAGATAGCCGACGACGAGGGTGGTCAGCGTGATCCCGACCTGGCAGGCCGACAGCTGGGTGGAGAGGCGACGCAGCGACTGCAGGACGGTGCGGGCCCGCTCGTCGCCGCCGTCGACCGCCTGCTGCACGGTCGGCCGGTCGAGCGCGACGAGCGAGAACTCGGTCGCAACGAAGAGCGCGGTGCCGACGGTGAGCACCACGGCGGCGAGGACGAGCAGCCATTCCCCCATAGTGCGGACCACGATATTCCGCTCCGGGGCTCCGGGCCGACCCTGAGCACACCCTGAAGGCGACCCTGGACCCCGTGCCGCGGGCACGCGGCATACCGGATCGGCTGGTTGAGTGAAGGCATGACAACCACTGCACCCGGGTCCCCGCCCGGTCTCCCCATCGCAGTCTCCGGACTGACCAAGCGCTTCGGTGCCTTCACCGCCGTCGACGGTCTCGACTTCACCGTGGAGCCCGGCCGGGTGACCGGCTTCCTCGGCCCGAACGGCGCCGGCAAGACGACGACGCTGCGGATGCTCCTCGGGCTGGTCCGCCCGACGTCCGGCAGCGCGACGATCGGCGGGCAGCGCTACCACGACCTGCGCAACCCCCTCGGCACCGTCGGGGCCGCGCTCGAGGCGACGAACTTCCACCCCGGCCGCAGCGGCCGCGACCATCTGCGCGTCCTCGCCGACGCCGGCGGCATCGACCACCGCCGGGTCGACGAGCTGCTCGAGCAGGTCGGCATCCCCGAGGCCGCCCGCAAGCGGGCCGGCGCCTACTCGATGGGCATGCGGCAGCGGCTCGGCCTCGCGGCGACCCTGCTGGGCGACCCCAAGGTGCTGCTCCTCGACGAGCCGTCCAACGGCCTGGACCCCGAGGGCATCCGCTGGCTGCGCGGCTTCCTGCGCCACCTCGCCGCCCAGGGCAAGACCGTCCTCGTGTCGAGCCACCTGCTCTCCGAGGTCGAGCAGACCGTCGACGACGTCGTCATCATCCACAACGGCACGAAGGCCGCCCAGGGCTCGGTCGACTCGCTGCGCGGCGAGCCGACCTCGCTGGTGCGCGCGGAGGACCGCGATGGGCTGCGCAGCGCGCTGCTCCTCGGCGGGCTGGAGGCCACCGACCACGCGAGCGGCGCCCTCGTCGTCCCGACCGGCGACCTGGGCCGGGTCGGCGCGCTCGCGTTCCGCGGCGGCATCCCGGTCACCGAGCTGCGCACGCTCGCCAGCGGGCTCGAGGAGCTCTACTTCCGGCTCACCGAGTCGCCGGACAACCGCAACCGCAACCTCGGCGCGGCGGCCGCACCCGGTATGCCGCCCGCGGGGCCGCCTGGCGCGCCACCCGGCGGGCCGGCAGCGCCGCGTGAGAAGGACGCCATCATCGGCATGGACAGGGGGAACGAGTGATGTTCGCGAATGCCGTCAAGGCCGAGCTCCGCAAGTTCTTCACCACCCGACTGTGGTGGGGCATGGGGCTGGGCGTGCTCGTCGCCGCCCTCGCCTTCACCGCGCTGAGCGCCCTCTTCCTCACCGACCCGGAGTTCGCGAAGCGATCCGGCATCGAGCAGGATGCCGCCAGCCTGGCCCAGAACGTCTACTCCTCGGGCATCCAGATCGCCTACGTCCTCACCCTGGCCATCGGCGTCATGTCGATCGGCAGCGAGTACCGGCACAAGACGATCACCGGCACCTTCCTGGCCAACCCGCGACGCCCCCAGGTGATGCTCGCCAAGGTGGTCTCGCTGCTCGGCATCGGCGCGTTCTACGGTCTGGTCTCACTGATCGGCAGCGTGAGCGTCGGCGCGACGATCCTCGCGATGCGCGGGTATGCCGCCTTCCCGGACGCCTCGGTGTTCCGGACCATGGGCCTCATGCTCCTGGTGCTCGGCCTGTGGGCGCTCATCTGGCTCGGCGCCGGCATCCTCATCCCCAACCAGGTCGCCGCGCTGATGATCGGCGTCGGGTCGGCGTTCGTCGTCGAGCCGATCCTGCAGCTCATCCTCCTGAACTACGAGTGGGGCCGCTCGATGCTGCGCTTCTTCCCGGGCGTCGCGACGAGCACGGTGCTCAGCCCCAGCGCACCGCCCGGCATGAGTCTGCTCCCGTGGTGGGGTGGCGCCCTCGTCCTCGTCGGGTATGCCGCCCTGATGTCCGGCGTCGGCACGCTGCTCACCACCCGGCGCGACATCAGCTGAGCCGCACCGCGGCATACCGGCTCCGGTGGTACGGCGGCCCGCCCGGTTCGGGAACCGGGCGGGCCGCCTGTCCGTGGCATCACCCGGGGGCTAGGCTGGAAGCCCCGGCGAGTGGGGCTTGCCGGTGTTGCCGTATCGCAGCGGCGTCAGCGTCGACGACACGAAAGAGGCGAGGCACCCGTGCCAGACCAGGCCAGCAACCCGATTGCCGCCTTCGGACCGAACGAGTGGCTCGTGGACGAGCTCTACGAGCAGTACACGAAGGACAAGAGCTCGGTCGACAAGGCATGGTGGGAGTTCTTCGCCGACTACCGCCCGGAGCACTCGAGCGCGCCGACCTCCGGCAACGGCGCTCCCGCTGCTGCTCCGGTGGAGCCGAAGGCCGAGGCCAAGGCACCCGAGCGCGACGCGACCCCGAACACCGGCCCGGACCGCGCGGTCGCCGACAAGTCCGCCGAGTCGGCCGCCGCCGACAACAAGGCGCCCGCCGCCGCCCCGAGCCCGGCCGCCGCGCCCAAGCCGGCAGCCACGCCGGCCGAGCACCCCCGCACGTCGGCGGCTCCCGGTCAGCCGACGCCGCGGGACATCCCAGCACCGCCGGCAGCGCAGGCCCAGAGCGAGGCGCAGACCCGGCCACTGCGCGGCCCGGCCGCCCGAGTCGTGACGAACATGAACGCCTCGCTCGAGGTCCCCACCGCGACGAGCGTGCGCTCGGTGCCGGCCAAGCTGCTCATCGACAACCGGGTCGTCATCAACAACCACCTGGCCCGCAGCAGGGGCGGCAAGGTCTCCTTCACCCACATCATCGGCTACGCGCTGGTCAAGGCCCTCGGCGTGATGCCCGAGATGAACCAGGCCTTCGCCGAGCAGGATGGCAAGCCGGTCGTCGTGCTGCCCGCCCACGTCAACCTCGGCCTCGCGATCGACCTGGCCAAGCCGGACGGCACCCGCCAGCTGCTCGTGCCGTCGATCAAGTCCGCCGAGACGATGGACTTCGCGCACTTCTGGGCGGCCTACGAGGAGATCGTCAAGAAGGCGCGCGCCGGCAGCCTCGCGGTGACCGACTTCCAGGGCACGACGATCAGCCTCACCAACCCGGGCACGATCGGCACGGTCCACTCGGTGCCGCGGCTGATGCCCGGCCAGGGCGCGATCATCGGCGTCGGGGCGATGGAGTACCCCGCCGAGTGGGCCGGCGCCTCGCAGGAGACGCTCAACCGCAACGCGGTGTCCAAGATCCTCACCCTCACCTCGACCTACGACCACCGGATCATCCAGGGCGCGCAGAGCGGCGACTTCCTGCGGATCGTCCACCAGCTGCTGCTCGGTGCCGAGCGCTTCTACGACGAGATCTTCGAGAGCCTGCGGATCCCCTACGAGCCGATCCGCTGGGTCCAGGACGTCGACACCAGCCACGACGACGACATCAACAAGGTCGCCCGGGTGCAGGAGCTCATCCACGCCTACCGCGTCCGCGGCCACCTGATGGCCGACACCGACCCGCTGGAGTACCGCCAGCGCCGGCACCCCGACCTCGACGTCACCCAGCACGGGCTGACCCTCTGGGACCTGGACCGGTCCTTCGCGACCGGCGGCTTCGGCGGCGCGCCCTTCCTCAAGCTGCGCAAGATCCTCGGCGTGCTGCGCGACTCCTACTGCCGCACTGTGGGTGTCGAGTACATGCACATCCAGGACCCTGACCAGCGTCGATGGATCCAGGACAAGATCGAGCGGCCGCACGAGAAGCCCAGCCGCGACGAGCAGATGCGCATCCTGCGTCGGCTCAACGCCGCCGAGGCCTTCGAGACCTTCCTGCAGACGAAATTCGTCGGCCAGAAGCGCTTCTCCCTCGAGGGCGGCGAGTCGGCGATCGCGCTGCTCGACCGGATCCTGTCCTGCGCGGCCGAGAAGCAGCTCGACGAGGTGTGCATCGGCATGCCGCACCGCGGCCGGCTCAACGTGCTGGCCAACATCGCCGGCAAGGCGCCGGGTCAGATCTTCCGCGAGTTCGAGGGCAAGGCCGACCCGAAGTCGGTCCAAGGCTCCGGCGACGTGAAGTACCACCTCGGCACCGAGGGCACCTTCGTCGCCGAGGACGGCAGCTCGACCAAGGTCTACCTCGCCGCCAACCCGAGCCACCTCGAGGCGGTCAACCCGGTGCTCGAGGGCATCGTCCGGGCCAAGCAGGACCGACTCAACCTCGGCGGCGAGGCCTTCACCGTGCTGCCGATCCTGCTGCACGGCGACGCGGCCTTCGCCGGCCAGGGTGTGGTCGCCGAGACGCTGCAGCAGAGCCAGCTGCGCGGCTACCGCACGGGCGGCACGATCCACGTCATCGTCAACAACCAGGTCGGCTTCACGACCGCCCCGTCGGCCTCCCGGTCCTCGGTCTACTCCACCGACGTCGCCCGGATGATCCAGGCGCCGATCTTCCATGTCAACGGCGACGACCCCGAGGCCTGCGTCCGGGTGGCCGAGCTGGCCTTCGAGTTCCGCGAGGCCTTCCACAAGGACGTCGTCGTCGACATGGTGTGCTACCGCCGGCGCGGTCACAACGAGGGCGACGACCCGTCGATGACCCAGCCGCTCATGTACACCCTCATCGAGGCCAAGCGCTCGGTCCGCAAGCTCTACACCGAGTCGCTCATCGGCCGCGGCGACATCTCCGTCGAGGACGCCGAGGCCGCGCTGCGCGACTATCAGCAGCAGCTCGAGCGGGTCTTCCTCGAGACCAAGGCGGCCACCGCCGACCACAGCCCCACGCCCACGGCATACGGCGACGAGCGGTCCGACGTCGTCGGACACGGCGGGCTGGAGAAGCCGACCGCCCAGGTGCAGGACGACGCCGCCCGGCACCGCGACGCCTCCCACACGGCGATCTCGCCGGAGATGCTCGCCCGGCTCGGCGAGGTGTGGACCCAGCCGCCGGCCGGCTTCACCGTCCACCCCAAGCTCAAGCAGCTCATGGAGCGGCGCACCGCGATGGTCCGCGAGGGCGGGATCGACTGGGGCATGGGCGAGCTGCTCGCGTTCGGCTCGCTGCTCATGGAGGGCACGCCGGTCCGGCTGGCCGGCCAGGACAGCCGCCGCGGCACCTTCGTGCAGCGGCACGCCGTGCTCATCGACAAGTCGACGGCCGAGGAGTGGACCCCGCTGCTCTACCTGCAGGAGGGGCAGGCCAAGTTCTGGGTCTACGACTCCCTGCTGTCGGAGTATGCCGCGATGGGCTTCGAGTACGGCTACTCGGTCGAGCGACCGGATGCCCTCGTGCTCTGGGAGGCCCAGTTCGGCGACTTCGCCAACGGCGCCCAGACGATCGTCGATGAGTTCATCTCCTCCTCCGAGCAGAAGTGGGGCCAGCGCAGCTCGGTCGTGCTGCTGCTGCCGCACGGCTACGAGGGCCAGGGTCCGGACCACTCGTCCGCGCGGATCGAGCGCTACCTGCAGCTGTTCGCCGAGGACAACATGACGATCGCCTACTGCTCGACCCCGGCGAGCCACTTCCACCTGCTCCGGCGCCAGGCCTACGCCCGGCCGCGCAAGCCGCTCATCGTCTTCGCCCCGAAGTCGATGCTCCGGCTCAAGGCGGCCAGCTCGATGCCCGAGGACTTCACCACCGGCGGCTTCCGCCCGGTGCTGCCCGACACCCGCGAGCTCACCGGGGTCACCCGGGTGCTGCTCGCCTCGGGCAAGGTCGTCTGGGAGCTCGAGGCCGAGCGGGACAAGCGCGGCGACACCCAGACCGCGATCCTGCGGGTCGAGCAGCTCGCGCCGATCCCCGCCGAGGAGCTGGCCACCCAGCTGCGGCTCTACCCCGATGCCGAGGTGGTGTGGGTGCAGGACGAGCCGCAGAACCAAGGCGCCTGGCCGTTCATGGCGCTCGGCCTGCCCGAGCTGCTCGCCGAGCAGGACGAGCGCCGGCCGCTGCGGGTCGTCGCCCGCCGGGCCTCGGCGTCGCCGGCGACCGGCTCGCACAAGAAGCACGAGGTCGAGCAGGCCGACCTGCTGGCCCGCGCCTTCGATCGCTGACGGCACCGGCATACCCCATGCCGGTGCCGGAGTTCGTCCTCGAGCTGCGCCGGCACGTCGGCCACGCCCCGCTGTGGCTCATCGGGTCGACGGCCGTCGTGCTGCGCGAGATCGACGGCGCCCCGCACGTGCTCCTCGTCCGGCGGGCCGACACCGGCGGCTGGTCTCCGGTGACCGGCATCGTCGACCCCGGCGAGGGTCCCTACGAGACCGCGGTGCGCGAGTGCCGTGAGGAGGCCGGCGTCGAGGTCGTCGCCGAGCGGCTGGTCTGGGTGCGCCCGACCGGAATGGTCAGCTATCCCAACGGCGACCGCAGCCACTACCTCGACCACACCCTGCGCTGCCGGTGGGTCTCCGGCGAGCCGCACGTCGCCGACGACGAGAACCTCGACGCCCGGTGGTGGCCGGTGACCGGGCTGCCCGAGCTGCGCGGCGAGTTCGCCGAGCGGGTCGCCGTCGCCCTTGCCGACCAACCCGAGACGCGACTGGGCTGACGGCCAGCCGCGTCGGCCGGGCCGCCCTGGTTCGATAGCCTCCGGGTGTGTACTTCACCGACCGAGGCATCGAGGAGCTGGCCGCCCGGCGCGGCGGGGAGCAGGTGAGCCTCGAGTGGCTCGCCGAGCAGCTGCGGGCCTTCGTCGACCTGCATCCCGAGTTCGAGACCGCGGTCGACCGGCTCGCGACCCATCTGGCCCGGCTCGACGACGAGGACGAGTGAGCATGACCGAGCTCCACGACGAGGACCACGCGCTGCCCGAGTTCACGCCGAGCGCCGGCGCGCAACCCGACGCTCAGGGCCGCCGCGACCTCGCGCTGTGCTTCGTCGGCGACTCGCTGACCGTCGGCTACGGCGATCCCAAGGCACTCGGCTGGGTGGGCCGGGTCGTGAGCCGCACCCAGCACCCCGATCTGGACCTCACGGCATACAACCTCGGCGTCCGCGGTCAGGACTCCGGCGACGTCGCCGCCCGCTGGAAGGCCGAGGGTATGCCGCGCTGGGTCGGCCACGCCGAGCGCCGCCTCGTCGTCTCGGTGGGCCATGGCGACGTCACCGGGGGGATGACGACGGCCCGCTCCCGGCTCAACCTCGCCAACGTGCTCGACGAGGCGAGCTCCAAGGGCATCGCGACCTTCGTCGTCGGCCTCACCCCGACCCTCGACACCGGGCTCAACAGCCGGATCGAGGCGCTCGCGCAGGCCCAGGCCGACGTCTGCGTGCGACGTGGGGTGACCTACGTCGACTGCTTCCACCCGCTCATCGCGCACGAGCAATGGCGTGGCGACCTCGCCGCCGGCGACGGCGTCCACCCCGGTCAGGCCGGCTACGGGCTGCTCGCCTGGCTGGTCCTGCACGGTGGGTGGCCCACCTGGCTGCAGCTCGGCTGAGCCCCCAAGCGCCGAGAGCGGTCAGACGCCGACCGGCTCGGCCTCCTCGGCCTGCATCGCGGTGATGAGGGCGTACTCGGCGACCCGGATGAGCACCCGCTTGACCATCTCGCGGTTGCGGGCATCCACCTCGAGGATCGGCGTGCCCGGCGGCAGGGCCAGGGCCGAGGCGATCTCGAGCAAGGGGTAGCGGTGCGAGCCCTCGAAGTGGTTGACGGCGACGACGAAGGGGATCTGCTTGCCCTCGAAGTAGTCGATCGGGGCGAAGGCATCGTCGAGCCGCGCGGGGTCGACGAGCACGACCGCGCCGATCGCCCCCACGCACAGGTCGTCCCACATGAACCAGAAGCGCTGCTGGCCTGGGGTGCCGAAGAGATAGAGGACGAGATCCTCGGCCAGGGTGATCTTGCCGAAGTCCATCGCCACCGTCGTCGTGCCCTTGTCCGGCGTCACGGAGAGGTCGTCGACATGCGTCGACTCGTCGGTGACCAGCGCCTCGGTGCGCAGCGGCACGATCTCGGAGATGGTGCCGACGAGCGTCGTCTTGCCGACGCCGAAGGCGCCCGACACGACGATCTTGGTCGACGCGACTCTAGAGGTTGCGGAGACCACTGAGGGTCCTTTCGATGAGCGATCGGCGATCGTGGGCCGACGCGGCGGTGGACATGGTCTGTTGGACCTCGACGAAGCCCTGGGCGGCCAGATCGCCGACCAGGACCCGGACGACACCGATCGGAGCGCCTCGTAGGCAGAGATCTCCGCGATCGAGCGGTGGTGGCAGGAGCGGGCGACCCGGCCGAGCGGCGTGTCGGGCCAGTGCCGCTGCCCGGTCGGCAGCAGCTCGATGGTCGCCTCGACGGGGAAGGCGACGGTCGGTCGGGTCCGCCCGCCGGTGAGTGTGAACGAGCGGACCGCCCGAGCGACCGGGTAGTCGACGAGGTCGTCCTCAAAGGCCACGGGAGACCTGCTAGCCGCGCCGGGCGCTCGCCTGGACCATCGCCCCCACGCGATCCACGAGCAGGGCCATCTCATAGCCGACCTGGCCCAGGTCGGCGCCGGCGTGGGTCAGCACGGCGAGGTTGGAGCCGTCGCCGACGCTCATGAGCAGCAGGTAGCCGTTCTGCATCTCGACGATGGTCTGCAGCACGGCACCACCCTCGAAGAGCCGGGTCGCCCCGACGGCCAGGCTGGACAGCCCGGAGGAGACCGCCGCGATCTGCTCGGCCCGGTCCTCCCAGAGGTCCGGATTGGCGGCCATGAGCAGCCCGTCGGCGGAGACGAGCACGGCGTGGGCGACGCCCGGCACGTCCTCGACGAACTTTGCGGCGACCCAGTCGAGGCGACGGGGCTCGGAGAAGGTGGGGGCGGCAGACATCGGGATCACGCTCCGGGCGAGGAGGACGAGGGGGACGAGGTGGCGTTGGCCGAGTCGTGGCGGCCGCGGGAGACACCGGCGGCGTGGGCGCTGAGCCGCTGCCGGAGTGCCTCAGGATCGCGCACGACCGGCTGGTGGGCTGCGCCGTCGACGCTGCCCGGCACCGGGCGGTTGCCGCGCTGGCGGATCGGCAGACCGGAGGCCGTGTGGGTCGGCGCAGCGGGCTTGACCGCCTGTCGGCTCCACGCGTCGTCGGCCGGCGGCTCGGTCGGAGCCGGTCGGCTGGTCCGCGGGTCCCCCATCACGAGGGTCAGCGGGGCGGGGGTCGGCGCGGTGGCGGCCACGACCGCCGGAGGCGGGGTCACCGGCTCCCGGCGCGGCAGGTCGGTGGGCGGCACTGCGCTGGCAGCGGGGGCACCCGGGGTCACCGGTGCGGCTGGTGCTGGTGCCGGCGCGACGGCGGGCGACGCGGACGGCTCGGCGACCGGCGCAGGCACCCGCTGCGGCAGCGGCGTCACCGGAACGGGCGCGCTCACCCGCTGCGGCAGCGGGCTCCCGGCTGCCGGGGCGGTGGCAGCGGCCGGCGCGATCGGGGCCACCGGCGGGACGGGCGCCATTGGCGCGGCCGGCTCGGCGGGCGCGACGGGCGCGACGGCCGGCTGAGCGGGGGGGAGGACCGGCTCGGCGACCGGGGCAGGCACCCGCTGTGGCAGGGGCTGCCGCTCAGTGGGCGGACTCGCCGGTGCGGGCACCACCACGGGCCGCTCCACGGCCGCCGGTGCGGGCACCACCACGGGCCGCTCCACGGCCGCCGGCGCAGGCACCACCGCGGGCGGTTGGGCGGGCGCGAGCTGCGCCGGCATACCGGTTGGTGCAGGCTCGGCGACCGCCTCGGCGACCGGCACGGCCGCGACCGGCACGGCCGCGACCGGCACGGCCACAACAGGCTCAGCCACAACAGGCTCAGCCTCAACAGGCTCTGCCACAACAGGCTCAGCCTCAACCCGGGCGACCTGGCCGGCTGGCCCGGTGAGCACACTCGGGGGCAGCGCGACCGAGGCCGTGATGCCGCCCCAGTCGTTGGTGTCCAGCTCGACCGTGAGCCCGTGTCGACGGGCCAGGCGAGACACGACGTAGAGGCCCATCCGGCGGGCCGTCTCGGCCGTCGGCTCGCCCGGTGCACGCAGCTCGGCGCGGAGGCGCTCGAGGTCCTGGGCCTTGATGCCCAGCCCGGCGTCGGTCACCGACAGCGACACTCCCGCCCCGGCCGGCACGGCGGCGACCGTCACGTCGGTCGTGGGCGGCGAGAAGGAGAGCGCATTGTCGACGAGCTCCGCGACGATGTGCACGACGTCCGGCACGGCAGTGCCGTCGATGAGGTGCGGCAGATCGGCCTCGAGCCGCACCCGCTGATAGTCCTGCACCCCGCCGAGCGCGGCCATCAGCGTGTCGTGGACGCTCAGCGGCGTGGCACTCGCGGCCCGCGACGGCGCGTCGGCGAGCACGACGAGGCTCTGCGCGTTGCGGCGCATCCGGGAGGCGAGGTGGTCGAGCTTGAAGAGGCTCTCCAGCCGCTGCGGGTCCTGCTCGTCGCGCTCGAGGTGCTCGATGACACCCAGCTGCTGGTTGACCAGCGAGGTGTTGCGCCGCGACAGGGTGGTGAACATGTCGGCCACCCGGGATCGCGACTCGGCCTCGTCGGCGGCGAGCCGCAGCGCCTGCCGGTGCAGCGAGTCGACCGCGCGAGCGAGCTGCCCGGTCTCCTCGGTCGTCGACACGGCGATCGGCTCGGCCGTGGGCAGCTCGCCGCCGAGACGGATCTGGCGCAGCTCGGCAGGCAACCGCTCGTTGGCCACCTCAAGGGTCTCGTCGTGCACGGTGCGGATCGACCGAACGATCCGCCGGGCGACGAGGGCGGCCAGGCCGATCGCGACGAGGAAGGCGAGCGAGGAGGCGATGAGGGTGGCCGTGGCTTGGCGCAGCGCGCTGGCGGCACTGTCGGCGAAGGAGCGCTCGAGGTCGCTCACCAGTGCCGGGATGAGCGCGTCGTAGGGGGCGATCGACCGGCTGCTCATGCTCGGCGCGACCCCGAGCACCGACGTCTGCACGCGCTGCTCGTTGGCGTTGAGCAGGAACAGCAGGCGGGCGTCGAGTCCGGTCTGGTCCACCATCCGGGTGAGCGCGAGGTTCTCCGCGCCGTACTGGCTGAACAGCCCACTGGCGTCCTCCGGGATCACGCCGGTGGAGCCGATCTCCATCTGCTGCTTGCTCAGCGCGAGGTGCGCCTGGACCGCCAGGTCGAGCGCCTGCAGCCGGGTGTCGGTCACGCCGGGCCGCCGGGACAGCAGGGCGGTGAGCTTGGAGACGTCGCCGGCGACGAGGGTGGCCACCGCTTGCGCGTCGGCCTTGAGGAGGAAGCCGAGGCCACGCTGGGCCAGCTCGGTCTCGTGCAGCGTGTGGTCGATGAGGGCTGCGACGTCGGGGTCCAGGGCCGTGCTCCCGCGGACCTGCTGCAGCTCGGCGGCCCGAGTGCCGACGACTGCCAGCGCGGACTGGAAGGCGGGGTCCGAGACGCTCTCGGTGCGTTGCGAGACGACCGCGAGCTGCTCGATCGCGGACTGGTAGCGGGTGGCCGGGCCGAGCACTGCCGCCTGCCGCGCCGTGTCCGTGCTGCGCTGATAGCTGCTGTATGCCGCGAGCACGTTCCATCCGGTCAGCGCGGCGGCCAGCGCGAGGGGGGCCACGAGGACCATGGCCACCTTGGCGCGGATCGGCAGATTGGAGATCGACAGGGGGGGCCGCGGCCGGTCGGTCGATGCGCTGGGCTCGCGTTGCTCCATGGCAGAACTCCTGAGAGAGGGAACGTGGGGGCCGTCAGCCGGCGAGGGCAGCGGGGGCGGAACCGTGGCCCTCGATGAGCGCGATGAGTCGCTCGAACTGCAGGTGCGTGCGGGCCAGCGTGTTCTCGCTGCGCGGCAGCACCGCCCAGAGGAAGATGTAGGGCTTGCTCGGCAGGGGCCGGTAGAAGTGGAACAGGTCCCCCATGACGATCATGATCTCCTCGACGACCGAGCTGCAGGCCATCGCCGCCGCGAGCATCTGCTGCGAGCGCACGACGTCCGTGCAGCCGATGGCGATGACGTCAAGGTTGCCGGTCGTGGGGGTCCCGTCCTGCGAGCTGGCGTCCATGAGCATGCCGGTGGACGAGTCGATGAGACACACCGCCCAGGCACCCAGCTCGCCGCGGATGTGGTCGAGGATCTGCTGACGGGATGCGTCCATGATGCTGAGCTGCCTTCCGGTGGGGCCGAGGACCGAGCGTGCCGCGCTCATCGGGTGGGTGTGATCCATGCGCCGACCTTGTCCGGGTTCGCCTCCACCCAGGCCTTGGCGGCCTGTTCGGGGGACACGTGATCACGATCGATCGCGCGGGCGACGGAGTTCTGGTCGTTGTTCGTCCAGCTGAAGTTCTGGACCAGGGTCACGGCGGGGGAACCGGATGACATGAAGCGGGTCGAGGCCATCTTCGTGAGGGCCAGCTGCGGGTAGTCGCACCGGAAGCCGCCGTTCTGGGCGCATTCCGGCTTCTTGGAGTCGTAGACCGGCAGCTTGACCCGGACCAGCTTGAGGTCGCTGAAGATCCACTGCGGGGCGTAGAAGTAGACGAGCAGGGGTCGGCGGTGGCGCTCGGAGTCCTGCAGCGATCGGATCAGCTCGGCCTCGGTCGGCACGGACACGACGTTGAAGTCCAGGCCAAGGTTGGCCAGCAACGGGTTGTTGTTCGAGACGAGGGTCGGATCGGTCGAGAGCAGCTGACCCTTGCCGCCGGACTGCGGAGTCACGAAGAGCGAGGAGTACGTGTTGAGGTTCTCCCACCGGGTCAGCTCCGGGTGCTCCTTGGCCAGCCACGGCGGGAGGTACCAGCCGAGGGTGGCGTCGCCGCCGGTGAGGCCCGCGTCGACGACGGTCTTGCGCACCTGCGTGTACTGCTCGACGAAGTCGGCCTGACCCCACACCTCGGGGATCACGTCGACCCGTCCCTCCTCCATGCTGTGCCAGTTCTCCGTCGCGGCGACGCCGACGAAGTCGACCTGACAGCCCAGGCGGGTCTTGGCGACGTAGCCGAGCACCTGGGCGTTGGCGAGCGAGCCGGTCCACGGATTGACCGCGATGTTGAGCCGACCGCAGGGCGCGCTGGCGGTCTGCGAGGTCGGGGCGGCGCAGCCGCTGAGAGCGACGACAACGAGCAGAGCGACGGCTGCCCAGGGCAGCCGCAGACGACGGACCATCATGAAGATGAAGCCCTTCCAGGGGAAGTGAAGGACCGAGCTGAGGGTGGTACGACAGTACGAGCCCGACCCGGTGCCGCGCGTCGGCCGAACGGGCGAACCGGTGGTCCTCCCAACCGTCATCTGGTTGCTTCCTCGACTGACGCGATATATCGTGTTAAACGCGATATAGCGCGAGATAGGAGCGGTGATGTCCGAGCAGTGGCAGGTCGAGGGACCCAAGGTCATCGAGGTCGGCGGCGACGAGGAGCCCGTGCTGGGGCTGACGGTGAGCATCGTCGGAGGGCGGGTCGACGTGCTCGCCCACGACCCGGCAGACGGCAGCGGCGCCACCGTCGAGGTGAGCGAGGTATCCGGGTCGGCGCTCACCGTGCGCTGGGACGGCCGAAAGCTGTCCATCCACCAGGGCGCGGACACCTGGGAGAGCCTGCGTCGGCTGGTCGGCGGCCACTCCGACCGCGCGGTCGTCAGCGTGTCAGTGCCGTCGACCGCGGCCACCAAGGTCAACACGGTGAGCGCCGCTGCCGTCGTCTCCGGCCTGCGTGCCGATCTCCGGGTCAACACCGTGTCGGGCACGCTCACCGTGTCCGACGTCGTCGGCAGCACGTCCGTCAACACGGTGAGCGGAGCGGCCGAGTGCTCCGGTCTGCGCGGCAGCGCGAAGCTCAACACGGTCTCCGGCGGGATCACCATGCACACCAGCGAGGTGCCCACCGCGGCCGTCAACACGGTGAGCGGCGAGGTCGTCCTCGACCTGCTCAACGGCGCCGCCGACGTGTCGTCGAGCTCGGTCTCGGGGGATGTCACGATCCGCCTGCCGTTCTCCGGGTATGCCGTTCGGGCCACCTCGCTGTCCGGCCAGGTCGTCGTCGACGGGCAGCAGCTGCAACGCCGCTCGGCCCGCGACGGCGCCAGCCTCCGCGAGGGCGACGAGTCGCTGCAGCTCAAGACCTCCTCCGTGTCCGGCAACGTCGTCGTCCTGCGCCGCGCGGAGGCCGCCGGTCCGCAAGACTCCGTGCCCTACCCACAGGACGCGCGATGAGTCCGGTCTTCGCCCACGGTCAGCTCCGGCTCTACCTCTTGGCGCTGCTCACCGACGGTCCGCGGCATGGCTACGAGGTGATCCAGGACCTCGAGGGCCGGTTCCACGGGCTCTACTCCCCCAGCGCCGGCACGATCTACCCCCGGCTCGCCAAGCTCGAGGAGGAGGGCCTCGTCGAGCGCACCGACGAGGGCCGGAAGGCGACCTACCGGATCACCGCGGCCGGCCGGGATGAGGTCCTCGAGCGCGCCGAGGAGATCGCCGCCCTGCAGGCCGATCTCGACCTGTCGGTGACCCACCTGGCTGACCAGGTGCGCACGACGGTACGTCGGCAGACCGCCGACCTGCGCTCCGAGCTGAGGGCGGCCGCCCGGCAGGCCCGCAGCTCGGCTCGCCCCGCGACCGGATCGTGGGAGGGGAGCCGGCCCGGCGATGGGGCCGCGTCTCGCCTCGGCCACGGCGCCGTGTGGACCGACCCTGCCAGCGGCTGGATCGCCCTCGAGCAGGCGATGACCGAGCTGCGCTCCTCGGCCCGTCGGCAGTGGCGGCGACGCGAGCTCACCGCGGCCCAGGTCGAGGAGATCGTCGCGATCCTCACCGAGGCGGGGACTCGGATCGGGGCGGTCCTGGACAAGCGGTCCGGCGCCCACCGAGGCTGAGTCGAGGCTCCCGTAGGCTGACCGGGTGAGCGATGCCGCGCCGACCCCGCCCGCGAGCCCGGCCCGGACCGGCCGACCCAGGCTGGTCGCTGCGGCGGTCTGCGCGCTCGAGGCGCTGGTGCTCGCCGGCTTTGCCGCCTACTACCTCGTCCAGCTCGCCGGCGGCTCGCCCGACCCGACCCGGGTGACCACCGAGGCTGCCCTCATCGTGCTCTTCGCGGTCGGACTCGCGGTGCTGGCCCGGCTCTGGCTCATCGGCTCGGGGTGGGCCGGCACGCCGACCGTCGTGTGGCACCTGCTGCTCGTCCCGGTCGTCGTCGCGATGGCCCAGTCAGGGCAGCCGGTCGTGGCCCTCGCCCTGGGCGCGGCGGTCGTCCTGGCGATCGGCGCGACCATCCAGGCTCGAGAGGCCTCGTGAAGCTCAGCCGGCCCGGCGGGCCCGAGCGTTGCGTCGCTTGAGCGCCCGGCGCTCGTCCTCGGACAGTCCACCCCACACGCCGGCGTCCTGACCGGACTCCAGCGCCCACTTGAGACACGTGTCGATGACGTCGCAGCGACGACAGACAGCCTTGGCCTCCTCGATCTGCAGGATCGCCGGGCCGGTGTTCCCGATCGGGAAGAACAGCTCGGGGTCCTCATCGAGGCAGGCAGCGCGGTCGCGCCAGTCCATCGGGATGTGCTCCTTGTTCGGCAGGTCATGCGTCTGGGGGCGGTGCAGTATCGGGTCGAATCGGTCGAATCTGGGCCATCGCCTCGGGGTCGCCGAGACACTGGAGGATCAGTCGTGCAGCGATCGGTGGGAGAGAGGCGGTCGTCGGTCGGAGTGATGTCGGGAGGCCCGCACCGTTGAGAGACCAAGCGGAGATTCTTCCCTACCAGGCTCGCGCTGGCAACGGGAGATGCGTCACGTTTGTTCCGACGGCCCCGGGTCGTGCTCGATCGACGCCCGACGGTCAGCCCGGGAGTCGGCGCAACCGCGCGGTGAAGCGCACCGCCGTCCCGTGCGGATCGCGCGCCGACCAGGTGATCGTGCCGCGCAGGTCCTGGACGAGCGACTGGACGATCTGAGCGCCCAGCCCGGTCGAGGGCAGCCGCCCGCCCGACAGCCCCACCCCGTCGTCGCTGATCGTCACGGTGAGCCGGTCGGCAGACTCCCCCGGGTCGCCGCCCTCGGTGCCGGCCACGCGGCATACCTCGATGAGCACCTCACCCCCGGTGCCGCCCACGCCGTGCTCGACGGCGTTCTGCACGAGCTCGCTCACCACCATCGCCAGCGCGGTGGCGTCCTCGGCCCGCACCCGTCCGAAGGACCCCACCCGGCGCGGCGTCACCGGCCGCGACCCGGTGGCCACCTCGACGACCGCGCGGACGGCGGTGTCGGCGACCGCGTCGAAGTCGACCGTCTCGTCGAGCCCCTGGCTGAGCGTGTCGTGGACCAGCGCGATGGTGCCGACCCGGCGCACCGCCTCGGACAGCGCCGCCCGGCCCTGGGCATCGGGCATCCGGCGCGCCTGCAGCCGCAACAGCGCCGCGACCGACTGGAGGTTGTTCTTGACCCGGTGGTGGATCTCGCGGATCGTCGCGTCCTTGGTCATCAGCTCCTGCTCGCGACGGCGCAGCTCGGAGATGTCCCGCACGACGATGAGCGCGCCGATCCGCTGCCCTGACTCGGTGAGCGGGATCGCGCGCATCGACACGACCTGCCCGGCGTTGGTGACCTCGGTGCGCCACGGCTGCCGGCCGGTGAGCACGAGCGGCAGGCCCTCGTCGACCGGTCCGGTGTCGCGCAGGACCGACGTGACGAGCTGGGCCAACGAGGCGCCGAGGATCTCGCCGACGTGGCCGAGCCGGTGCAGCGCCGAGACGGCGTTCGGCGTGGCGTAGCCGATGACCCCCTCGACGTCCAGCCGGATCACCCCGTCACCGACCCGCGGGGCGCCACGACGCAACCCGGTCGGCGCGGTCGGGTGCGGGAACTCCCCCGCCGACACCATCCGGAAGAGCGCGTCGGCGGCCGCGAGGTAGGTGAGCTCGAGCCGCGAGGGCGTGCGCATCATCGACAGGTTGGTATGCCGCGTGAGCACGGCGATCGCGCGACCGTCCCGCACGACCGGGATGGTCTCCTCGCGGACCGGGGTGTCGTCGGCCCACTCGCTGTCCCGGTCGCGGACGATCCGCCGCTCGGTGTAGGCGGCCTCGAGCAGCCGGGCCCGGGTCCGGGTCGCGGCCCGCTCGACCTGGTCGCGGAAGTAGACCGTCTGTCCGGTCGTCGGCCGGACGTGCGCCACGGCGCGCCACTGCACCGACGAGCCCCGGACCCACAGGACGAGGTCGGCGAACGAGAGGTCCGAGATGAGCTGCCAATCCGAGACGAGCAGTCGCAGCCACTCGGCGTCGGCGGCAGGCAGCGCGGCATACTCATCGATGAGCTCGACGAGAGTGGCCACCCGCGCGCGCTAGTCGCTCGGCGCCGCCGTCCGGACGAAGGCACGCAGGGTGCGCAACGCCACGGACAGCGCCGCGATGTTGGCCTGGTCGAGCCGCAGGATCGCCTGCAGTCCGGACCGGGCCCGGTCCAGGGCGTCGGCGTTGGCCGAGGTCCACTGACCGAAGCGGGCCTTGGCCACTGCTCGCTCGTCCTGTTCGCCCTCGGGCGCCTGGGACCCGGCGAGCACCGCCCGGGTCAGCCCGTCGAGCACGGCGTAGAGATCGTCGCGCAGGGCACCACGGGCCAGCGACTCCCACCGGTCGTCACGCGGCAGCTGGGACACCCGGAAGAGCATGTCGTCGATGCCGAAGCGCTCGGACGCGTGGTAGTAGACCCGCAGGGCCTCCTCGACCGACTCGCCGGTGTCGCTCGCGATCTCGACGATGTCGAGCATCGAGTAGACGTCGAGCAGGCTGGCCGCCTGGACGGCTAGCTCGGCCGGCACACCGAGTGCGGTGAGCTCCTCGGCCCGCCGCTCGAGCCGGCGACGCTCCGAGCCCTGGAGCACCTCAGGCACCGTCGGGGCCAGCCGCTGGACCGGCCCCTGGAAGCGCTCGATGTCGGCAGCGACGTCGATGCCGGAGGGCCGGTTGGTGAGCAGCCAGCGGACCGCCCGGTCGAGGAGCCGGCGGAACTCGAGATAGAGGGTCGTCTGCACCGACGTCGGCACGACGTTGTCGAGCGCCTCGACCTGGGCGACGTAGTCGGCCAGCCCGAAGACCTCGCGGCAGACGACGAAGGCCCGGGCGATCTGCTCGGCGCTGGCCCCGGTCTCCTCGTGCGCCCGGAAGGCGAAGGTGATGCCGCCGCGGTTGACCATCGAGTTGACGACGCCGTTGACGATGATCTCGCGGCGCAGCGGATGCTGGTCGAGCCCCGCGGCATACTCACGACGGATCCGCTCCGGGAAGTAGGCCTCGAGGGTCGCCCGGAACCACGGGTCGTCGGCGAGTGAGGTGGCCTGCAGCGCTGCCTTGAGGTCGAGCTTCGCGTAGGCGACGAGAACCGAGAACTCGGGCGAGGTGAGTCCCCGGCCGTTGGTCTGCCGGCCGGCGATCTCGGCGTCGCCGGGCAGGTACTCGATGGCCCGGTCGAGGTCGGCGTGCTGCTCGAGGTGGTGGATGAGCCGCTGGTGCACCGGGAGCATGGCGAGCTCCTGGGCCCGGGCGTTGCCGAGCAGCACGTTCTGCTCGTAGTTGTCGCGCAGCACCTGGTGGGCGACCTCGTCGGTCATGTCCGCCAGCACCGTGTTGCGCTGCTTGATGGTGAGGTCACCGGCGCGCAACAGCTCGCCGAGGAGGATCTTGATGTTGACCTCGTGGTCGCTCGTGTCGACGCCGGCCGAGTTGTCGATCGCGTCGGTGTTGATCCGGATGCCGTGCTCGGCCGCCTCGATCCGCCCCAGCTGGGTGCATCCGAGGTTGCCGCCCTCGCCGACGACCTTGCAGCGCAGGTCGCGTCCATTGACCCGGATCGCGTCGTTGGCGCGGTCGCCGACCTCGGGGTTGCTCTCGGTCGTCGACTTCACGTAGGTGCCGATCCCGCCGTTCCACAGCAGGTCGACCTTGGCCAGCAGGATCGCCCTCATCAGCTCGGCCGGGGTCATCGAGGTCGTGCCTGCCGGCAGGGACAGCGCCCGGACCATCTGCGGGGTGATCTCGATCGACTTGGCCGACCGGGCGAAGACGCCGCCGCCCTCGCTGATCAGCGAGCGGTCGTAGTCGTCCCACGACGAGCGGGGCAGGTCGAACATCCGGCGCCGCTCGGCGAAGGAGGTGGCCGCGTCGGGGTCGGGGTCGACGAAGACGTGCCGGTGGTCGAAGGCCGCGACCAGCCGGATGTGCTCGGAGAGCAGCATCCCGTTGCCGAAGACGTCGCCGGACATGTCGCCGATGCCGACACAGGTGAAGTCCTCGGTCTGGGTGTCGTGGCCCATCTCGCGGAAGTGCCGCTTGACCGACTCCCAGGCGCCGCGGGCGGTGATGCCCATGCCCTTGTGGTCATAGCCCGCGGAGCCGCCGGAGGCGAAGGCGTCGTCGAGCCAGAAGCCGTAGGACTGGGCGACGCCGTTGGCGATGTCCGAGAAGGTGGCGGTGCCCTTGTCGGCGGCGACGACGAGGTAGGAGTCGTCGGGGTCGTGCCGCACGACGTCGCGCGGCGGCACCATCTCGCCGCTCACCCGGTTGTCGGTGAGGTCGAGCAGGCCGCTGATGAACATCCGGTATGCCGCCTTGCCCTCGGCCAGCCAGGCCTCGCGGTCGACCGCCGGGTCGGGCAGCTGCTTGGGGAAGAAGCCGCCCTTGGAGCCGGTGGGGACGATGACGGCGTTCTTGACCATCTGGGCCTTGACCAGGCCGAGCACCTCGGTGCGGAAGTCCTCGCGCCGGTCGCTCCAGCGCAGTCCGCCGCGGGCCACCTTGCCGAAGCGCAGGTGCACGCCCTCGACCCGGGGGCTGTAGACCCAGATCTCGAACATCGGCCGCGGCGCGGGCAGGTCGGGGATCGCCTTGGGGTCCAGCTTGATCGACAGATAGGGCTTGGGCTGGCCCTCGGCGTCGAGCTGGTAGTGGTTGGTGCGGATCGCGGCCTGGATGATCCGCAGCAGGGCGCGGACGATCCGGTCGTGGTCGAGGCTGCTCACCGAGACGAGCGCGTCGGTGATCCGCTCGACGACCGCGTGCTCGGCGGCCGCGCGCTCGGGACCGGCCGTCGCGGCATACCGGCTGGGGTCGAAGCGGGTTTCGAAGAGCGCGACGAGGTCGCGGGCGATGCCCGCGTTGGCGGACAGGGCGGACTCGACGTAGTCCTGCGAGAAGGTGGCCTGGGTCTGGCGCAGGTACTTCGCCAGCGCCCGCAGGATGAGGACCTGACGCCAATCCAGATTTGCTTGCAGGACAAGGGAGTTGAAGCCGTCGCTCTCGGCACGGCCCTGCCAGATCGCGGCAAACGCCTCCTGGAAGCGCTGCCGCCGGGCCTCGCGCTCGGGTCCCGCGCCCCACATCCCCTCGGTGGGCACCCGCAGACCGAAGTCGTAGACGTGCACGCCGACGCCGTCGGCGCGGTGCAGCTGGTAGGGCCGCTCGTCGGTGACCTCGACGCCCATGTGGGTGAACAGCGGCAGCACCCGGGTCAGCGAGAGCGCCCCCCTGGTGTAGAGCTTGAAGCGGCGCTCGTCGAGCGGGCCGCCGGGCTCGTGGTACATGTTGAGCTCGACCGTCTCGTCGGTGTCGAGCAGCTCGATCCGGCGCAGGTCGGCGACCGCCACCCGCGGGGTGAAGTCCTCCTTGTAGGCCTCGGGGAAGGCCTTGCCGTAGAGCCCGGCCAGCCGGGCGCCGCCCTCTTCGCCGTGCTCGGCGCGAGCCGCCTCGACGAGGTCCTCGTCCCAGGTGCGGGTGGCGTCGACGATCTCGCGCTCAAGGGCCTGGGTCTCGACCTCGCGGATCGGCACCCCCGGCGGCATCCGCAGCACGTAGTGGATGCGGGCCAGCGACGACTCGGTGACCCGGGTCGTGAAGTCGACGCTCTCGGCCCCGAATGCCGTGCGCAGCACCGACTCCATCCGCAGCCGGACCGCGGTCGTGTAGCGGTCGCGGGGCAGGAAGACGAGCGCCGAGACGAAGCGTCCGTAGCGGTCGCGGCGCAGGAACAGGCCGGTGCGCACTCGCTCCTGCAGGTGCAGGATCTCCTCGGCGATCTCGCCGAGCTGCTCGGCGTCGGTCTGGAAGAGCTCGTCGCGCGGATAGCTCTCGAGCACCTGCATGAGGTCCTTGCCCGAGTGGCTGTCGCTGGCATGCCCGACGAGGTCGAAGACCCGCTTGGCCTTGTCGGCGAGGATCGGGATGTTGGTGATCGGCTCGCTGTATGCCGTGGCGGCGAAGAGCCCGAGGAAGCGGTGCTCGCCGCTCACCTGGCCGGCCTCGTCGAAGGTCTTCACCCCGACGTAGTCGAGATAGACCGGCCGATGCACCGTGGCGCGTGAGTTGGCCTTGGTGATGACGAGCAGCTGCTTCTCGCGGGCCAGCGCCTGGGCGGCCGGGCTGAGCCGGGCGAAGGCCTCGGATCCCGACCGGTCGTAGCGCAGCAGGCCCAGGCCTGTGCCGGACACCGGGACGAGGGCGTCCTCAAGGCCCTCGGCGTCCGAGCGGGGCGCCTGGGTGAGCTCGTACTGGCGGTAGCCGAGGAAGGTGAAGTGGTTGCCGGCCAGCCAGTCGAGGAAGCGGGCCACCTCGTCGACCTCGTCGACGTCCAGCCCGGCGGGCGGGGTCCAGCGCAGCTGCTCGGCGAGCGTCCGCGCGTGCTCGCGCATCTTGGGCCAGTCCTCGACCGCGTCGCGGACGTTGCCGAGCACGGTGCGCAGCTGCTCGTTGATCTGGATCCGGTCGGCCGCCTCGCCGGCGCGGTTGATCTCGACGTGCATCCACGACTCGACGCCGACGCCGAACTCCGCGGAGCCGGCGCGGTCGGCGTCGAGGAGCTCCTCGAGGTGGCCGACGGCGTCGCGGCGGACGACGAGCTGCGGGTGGACGACCATGTGGATGGTGCGACCGAGTCGGTTGAGCGCCATGGTCACCGAGTCGACGAGGAAGGGCATGTCGTCGGTGACGATCTGCACGACGGTGTGCCCGCAGCTCCAGCCCTGGGACTCCACGGTGGGGTTGTCGACGAGGACGTTGGCGGTGCCGACCGGCCGCTCGCGCGCGAGGTCGCGATGCGCGAGCGCTGCCCCGAGCAGGTCCTCCGGGGCTCTGGCGAGCAGGTCCTCCGTCGCGACGTGCCGGTAGTACCGGGTGAGGAACTGCTCGACGTCGAAGCCGGCTCCCTTGGCCATCCCTGCGGCGGTGTGCAGGTGGTGGGCGCGGGACTGCTCAAGCGTGGTCATCTCGTGGAAACCCGTCCGTGTCAGCCTTCGAGGGCACCTCGCTGTGCCCCTACCAGCGAGCCTAGCGCCGACCTGGGGACAACCTCTGCGCCCTTGGTCCCACCCGGTCTATCGTGTCCGGGTGTCCACTCGTCGGAGCCAGCGGTGATCCCGCGTTCCGCGCGGCCTGCTCCGCACCCACAGGCCCCGCTCGACGTGCTGGCCCGCCTGCGCGACCAGGCACTGGACGGCTCCGAGCTGCTGCTGCGCCTCGATCCCGTGCTCGGCGAGCCCCAGACCCAGCGGCTCGTCGACGAGACCGTCGAGGCGGCGGCCGACGGGCTGCGCGCGATCGCCGAGCTGTGCGGAGCCCGAGTCGACGTCGAGTCCGCCTCCCGGTGACCGGGCCGCGCCGATGGTGAGCCCCCCGCGGGCCACCGACCCCGCCTCGTGCTCCCAGCTGGGAGGCTCGCTGCGCCGCATCGCCGGCCAGCTGCTGACCAGTGCCGCCGAGCTGGCTATCGCCGATCCGACCACGGCGATCGTCCAGGAGGTCGCGACGCGGCTCGACGCGGCCGGAGCAGCGCTGCAGAGCCACGCCCAGGAGATGGCCGAGCTGGGGGTCGCGGGCGACCGGCTCGCCCAGCGGGTGCAGCAGGCCGGCCTCGAGCTGCTCGGGTGGCGGGTCGTCGAGCCCTTCGGCATCGCGAGCGTCGACGAGGCGGCCCGACGCCAGGCCGCGATGACCGGCCTGCAGACCCAGTCGGACGCCCTCGCGGCG
>DAOTIG010000040.1:0-24072 GCA_035448065.1 Dermatophilaceae bacterium | reverse complement strand
AGATCGCCCGCAAGAGCGAGAACCCGTCGATCACCCGCGACGTCTCCGGGGAGGGCGTGCAGCAGGCGCTGCTGAAGATCCTGGAGGGCACCACCGCCTGCGTGCCGCCGCAGGGCGGCCGCAAGCATCCGCACCAGGAGTTCATCCAGATCGACACGACGAACGTGCTGTTCATCGTCGGCGGCGCCTTCGCGGGCCTCGAGAAGATCATCGAGAGCCGCTCCGGCAAGAAGGGCCTGGGCTTCGGCTCGGAGCTGCACACGGTCGCCGACGAGGGCATGTCCTTCGCCGACGTCATGCCCGAGGACCTGATGAAGTTCGGGCTCATCCCCGAGTTCATCGGCCGATTGCCGGTCATCACGACCGTGGCGCCGCTGGACCGCCCCGCGCTCGTGTCGATCCTCACCGAGCCGCGAAATGCGCTCATCAAGCAGTACCAGAAGATGTTCGACATCGACGGGGTCGAGCTCGAGTTCACCCCCGAGGCGCTTGACGCGGTCGCCGAGCAGGCGCTGCTGCGTGGCACCGGTGCCCGAGGCCTGCGGGCGATCATGGAGGAGGTCCTGCTCCCCGTGATGTTCGACGTCCCGAGCGAGGACGACATCTCCAAGGTCGTCGTCACCGAGGAGGTCGTCCGGCACAACGTCAACCCGACGATCGTGCGCCGTGATGTTCCCCGGGTCGCCAAGCGACCGCGCCGTCAGTCCGCCTGAGCGCCGACCCCGGCTGCTCGACCCCACAACATAGCGCTTCACCCCAGGAGGTTCCTGGGGTGAAGCGCTCGTTTATCGGGTGACCCGATAAAGCTCAGGCCCCGATGGTGTCAGCTGCAGCCGACCGCGCCAGCGCCGCTGGCATCCTGACGGATCCGGGCGGTGCGCAGGTAGGGGTAGACCTCCTGGACGTCGTCGAACTTGGCGATCGCGTCAGGGGTGGACACCGTCGGCGGGACGATGATCCGGTCGCCGACCTTCCAGTCCACGGGGGTGGCGCACTCGCCCCGGTCGGCCTCTTGCAGGGCGTCGACCACGCGCAGGATCTCGTCGAAGTTGCGGCCGGTCGACTTGGGGTAGGTCATCGACAGCCGGATCTTCTTGGCCGGGTCGATGACGAAGACCGAGCGGACCGATGAGGAGTCGCCCTCGCCGGGGTGGATCATGTCGTAGGCGATCGCGACCTTCTTGTCCGGGTCGGCGATGATCGGGTAGCCGATCGAGGTGTGGTTGTACTCCTCGATGTCCGGCACCCACTTCTGGTGGTCCTCGACCGAGTCGACCGACAGCGCGATCGGCTTGACGCCGCGCTTGGCCCACTCGTCGGCAAGCTGGCCGACCCGGCCGAGCTCGGTCGTGCAGACCGGCGTGAAGTCGGCCGGGTGCGAGAAGAAGACGACCCAGCTGTCGCCGGCCCACTCGTGGAAGGAGACCTCGCCCTGCTGGGTCGGGGCGGTGAAGTCGGGGGCGGTGTCGCCCAGGTGCAGTGCCATGATGTCCTTTGTCCTAGGGTCGTTCCGGTCCTGGCCCGGGCCGCGCGGCTCGGGCGGGCGATGGCCCGCAGCCAACTCTGCCACTCGCCGCCGCCCGTCGGCGCGCTGGTCCAGGCGGTGTGAGTCACCAACCCAGGAGGTATGCCGTGTCCGACCCGTCGGCGCTGCGCCTCGTCGCCGGCGGGCAGGGGCCGGCCCAGCTCGGGGCCACCGACTGTGGGCCAACGGCGCTGCTCACCGCGCGGCTGCTCGGCGATCCCGGGCTGCTGCGGTGGCTCGACACGGGGGAGACCGCTGACCTCGCGCCGGACGAGGCGCAGACCCTCGAGAGCGCCGTGGTGTCGCTGGTGCCCGCAGCCGTGCCCGCGGCGCCCTCGGCCATCGGCAGCGCCGAGGCGCGGGTCGCGGCATACCTGCACGTCGTCCACCGGCGCACCAACGCGCTGCGCGGCCCGACCGGCCGGCTGCAGCTGCCCTGGCCCCGCCGTCTCGGCACGCCGCACTGGGCGGCGGCCCGCGAGCTCGAGCGGACCATCCCTGCCAGCGACTACCGCACGGTCCCGGTGCGCCGGCTGGGCCCGGACGCGCTGCGCCGGGTGACCGCCCAGCTGGTTGAGCATGTGCGCCCGGGCCGCCCTGGCCTGCTCTATGTCGGCAGCGTCTGGCTGCCTCGCCACGTGACGCTCGTCGTCGGCGACCCTGACTCGGCGGGCGTCATGCTCGTCCACGATCCGGCTGACGGCTCGGTGGGCGCGCTCGACGTCGACCGGCTGGCCCGCCGGGAGCGCTACCTTGGCGGCTGGACCCACCCGTGGCTGCTCGTGGGACCGGTGGACTAGTCCCGTGCGCGGCTCACCAGCCGCAGCCACCCGGCGAGCCCGATGAGCACGACCGTCGTCAGGGCGACCGAGCCGCCCGCAGCGAGACGAGCGGCGACCGGGGCGAGAGCCCCCACGGCCACCGTGACTGCAGCTACCGCCACTAGCCGCCCCACCCACCGCCGCCGCAGCGCCGGCTCGGCGCGGACATCGTCGGGTGCCCCGGCCAGCCACGCGGTCGCGCTGTGACCGAGCAGCAGGACCACCGCGGCAGGCACCGCGAGCCAGGCCGGCTGGGGCGCGGCGAGGGCCCACAGGGCCAGCAGGCTGAGCCAGCCGAGAAGGGGCACGACGGTGTCGGCCCAGCGCACCGATGCCCAGCCGGCCAGCGCGGCGAGGAGGATCCAGCCGGTCGACAGCAAGCCGGTGCCGACGTGGACGAGCAGCAGCACGAGTCCAGGGGCGAGGACAGCGGTTGCGGTGGCGACTGCGGCCGGCCCGCCGGCGGCCTCGACACCGAGCGCCCGCCGAGCCGCTGCGGCGGCCCAGCCGGCCAGCCTCACGAGCCGCGACCCGATGACCGTGCTCACCGGCGCACCACCCGCGGTGCCCGGGCCCGCCGGGCCAGGTCGCGCAGCACGAGGTCGAGGCTGCCGGGACCACGCCACGGGACCACCGGCACCCCGGCAGCCCGCAGCCGCTCGAGCTCGTCGCGTCGGTCGAGCCGCCGGATCCGCCACGCGAGCTCGGTATAGACGTCCTCGTCGGCGGAGCCGAGGTGGTCGGGCAGGGTGTCGATGACGACCGTCGCGAGCCCGCGTGCGGCAGCGCCGAGCACGACGCCGGCCAAGGCAGGGTGCACGAGGGGGGTGAGCACGACGACGAGCGAGCCGGAGACCAGCCCATCGAGCGCACGCACCGTGGTCAGCTCGCGATCGGTCGCGGGGGAGATCCGGGCCAGCACGTCGACGATTCGCCGCAGTTGCGCCGCCCCTGCGGCCGATCCCAGCCGTGGCAGGTCCGCCGAGCCGAGAACTCGCAGCGAGACCCGGTCGCCGGCGCCGAGCCAATGGTGGGCCAGGGCCGCACAGGCGCGCACGGTGAGGTCGAGGCTGGTCGGTCGCCCGTCGATCCCCTCGCGCGGTCCGATGTCGCTGAGGGCGTCGACGACGAGCACCACATGGGCGTCCTCGTCGGCGTAGTTCGTGCGGACCTGCAGGGTGCCGCCGCTCGCCTGCTCGCGCAAGGATGAGGGCCAGTGGATGCGGCGCAGCCGGTCGCCCGGTTGCCAGGGTCGGATCGCGGCGAGCTCGCTGCCGCTGCCCGGCCGGGCCGAGCGGTTCACCCCGACCAGGCCCTCCGGGTGGGGGGTGGGCGCGTCGACCTCGACCCGCCCACTCGCGGGGGTCGCCGTGACCGCGAACCGGCCGACCTGCAGCACTGCGGTGCGGTAGGCCCACCACGCCGACCTCGCTTGCACCAGCCCGGGCCCGATCCGCCGCGGTCCCCACCTCGTCGTGCGGGCCACGATGCCGACCCGCACGACGCCGTTGTCGGGTCGGGCCAGCGAGTCGAGCTCGGCGCGCGGGTCGACGGCGACGAAGTAGCCCGGCGAGAGCCGCACCGTCACCTCCTCGGCACCGGGGGGCAGCTCGATCTCGGCCCGCCACCGCGTCGCGGTCCCCTCGGGCAGGGTGCGGTTGCCGACGCTCGCCCGCGCGACGACGTCCGATCCGGTATGCCGCCCAGCGCTCGCCGGGTGCCGCTCGGCGGCGGTCGCGCGAGGCCGCGCGGCCCAGCCCCAGGTCGCGACGACGAGCATCGGCACCGCGAGCACGAGCAGGTCGATCCGCCGCGACACGATCGCGGCGAGCGCGGCCACGCCCCCGAGCAGGAGGGCGCGCTGGTGGGCTGCGGTCACCTGCCAGCCGACCCGGCCCTGCGGGTCCTCGGCCTGCCGAGCGGTGAGCGGATGGGCTCCGGTCGTCATGATCGGCTCACTCGCGGGCCCGTGGCGTCGGCTCCGAGCCGAGGACGTCCGCGACGACCGAGGCGCCGGTGACGGCACTCATCCACAGCTCGGGTTTGATGGTGAGCCGATGGGCGAGCACGGCCGGCGCGACGGCCTTGACGTCCTCGGGGGTGACGTAGTCGCGGCCGGCCAGCACGGCATACGCGCGCGAGAGCAGGAGCAGGGCGAGCGATCCGCGCGGTGAGGCGCCCATGAGGACATGGGTGTGCCGGCGGGTGGCGCGCGCGAGTGCGACACAGTAGTGCTGGATGCTCGGGTCGACGCCGACCCGCTCGACGGCCTGTTGCATCGCGAGCAGCCCGGCGGCGTCGCAGACCTGCGGCACGGACAGGTCCTCGCGCTGCCGGGCGAGGCGCCGGGAGAGCACCTCGAGCTCCTGCTTCTCGTCGGGATAGCCGAAGCTGATCCGGGCGAGGAAGCGGTCGAGCTGGGCCTCCGGCAGGGGATAGGTCCCCTCGTACTCGACCGGGTTGGCGGTGGCGAGGACGTGGAAGGGCTGCGGCAGCGGGAAGGTCTGGCCCTCGACCGTCACCTGGTGCTCCTGCATCGCCTCGAGCAGCGCCGCCTGGGTCTTCGGCGGGGTCCGGTTGATCTCGTCGGCGAGCAACAGCCCGGTGAACAGCGGTCCGGGCCGGAAGTCGAAGGACCCCGCCCGCTGGTCGTAGACGAAGGAGCCGGTGAGGTCGCCCGGGAGCAGGTCGGGCGTGAACTGGGCCCGCGCGAAGTCCAGCCCGAGCGCCTGGGCGAAGGACCTGGCGGCGAGCGTCTTGCCGAGGCCGGGGTAGTCCTCGAGGAGCACGTGCCCGCCGGCGAGGATGGCGCCGAGCACGAGGGTGAGGGCCTCCCGCTTGCCGACGACGGCCGTCTCCACCGCGTCGAGCACGGCGGCGGCCCGTCGGGTGCACTCGGCCGGGGTCAGGGCCTCGGGGGTGGGGGTGGCGGGGTCGGTCACAGCTGCTCGATTCTCGTCAACGTCGCGGCGAGCCGGTCGGGTCGCAGCAGGTGCGGGTCGGGTGGGCCGGTGTAGAGCGCGGCGAGGTCGTCGGGCAGCAGCCGATGGGCCCACTCGGCGTTGGCGCGCAGGTCGACGCCTTGGGTGCGCCACACGATGCCCTCGAGGATGTGCTGCAGCCGGCCGTGGACCCGGTCGGCCAGCTCGCCGGCGGTGTCCGGGCTCTCGTGCACCCGGGCCAGGTGCTCGGCCAGCGCCGAGGTGCGGTGGTCGGCGCCGCGCTGCAGGGCGGCGCCGGCCAGGTCGCCGGACACCCAGACCTCGCGCCTGCCGAGGGCCTCGGTGTCGATCGCGAGGGCGCCGGCCACGATCGCGAGGGTGAGCGCGGCGAGCAGCGGCAGCGACGGACGCAGGTCGAGCAGCTCCAGCAGGACGACGATGACGATCCAGGCGACCGCGCCCTTGACGGTCCGGCGCAGGGTGGTGCGGCGAGCCAGCCCGGCTCGCAGCGCCCCGAGTCGCCGGATCACGGCTGCTCACCTGCCGCGGTCGGGGTCTCCCCGGAAGCGCGCAGCCGGGCCAGGTCGGCGTGCACGGCATCCAGGGCCGCGAGGGCCTGCTCGCGGGCCGGCTCACCCATCGGGTGGGTCGAGAAGCGGGCCTCCCGGTAGAGCGCGGCGAGTCGGCCGAGCTCGCGCGGGTTGACGTCCCAGCCGTGCAGGACCCGCACGACGTACTCGGTCGAGGTCTCCGCCGGGTCGCGGCCGAGCCCGGTGGCCGCGGCCGCCTCCTCGAGGTCGGCCCAGCAGGCGACGACGGCGTTGCGCGGCTGTCCCGTCGTGAGCAGGTCACGCCGCCGGTATGCCGCGTCCGCCCCGCCCAGCTCCTCCGGAACGTCGGGCAGCGCGTCGTTCGGCACGCCGTCGGGCAAGGGGCCCGGCCGCCGGCCGAGCCGCCGACGCAGCCGCAGCCCGCGGACGAGCCGGGCGAGCAGGTAGGCGACGGCGAGGGCGGCGACGAGCGCCGCGGCATACAGGGCCGTGCCGATCCACGGTGGCAGGCCTGGCTCGGGCGGCTGCTGACCCGCGGCGGTCGTGGCCAGGCTCGGTGGCGGGGGCGTCAGCGCGATCGGGCCTCCGCTGCGCGGCCCGGACGCCGAGATGAAGTCCACTGCCGGGCTGGCGACGACGAGCAGCAGCGCGACGAGCAGCCCGGTGCCCACGAGGACGGCGATCGCGGCAGTGGGAGGGTGGGCCCGCCCGCTCACCGGGGGGGCCGGTGCCTCGACGGGCTGGCCGCTCATGGGCCGACGCTACCCCGCGGGCTGCGGCTCTCGGCGCACCGCGGCGACGTCGTCGAGCGCCGAGCGCTCCGCCTGCGCGAGCCACAGGCCGGGCTCGACCTCGGTCATCCCGGCCTCGGTCGCCGCCGAGCGCAGGTCCGGGTCGGTGAGAGCGAGCAGGGCCCGACCGTCGCGCGCCTCGATCACCCGCACCGGCAAGCCCTGCCATCGGGCGGTCAGCAGCACCTCGTATGCCGGGAGGTCGCCCGTGGCCTGCCACATCCCGGTCGCCGCCTGGGTCATCCCGGCCAACGGCGTCGGGCTGACCACCTCGACGCCACCGTCGTAGCGAGCGGCCACCAGCTCGGTGCCGGCCCAGCTCGCCCGCGAGCCGACGAAGCTGTGCGGTGGGGTGTAGCCGTCGGCGCCCTGCCAGCCGAGGGCCAGGCCTCGATAGGCCGCGCGCGCGGTGGGCTCGGCGCCGGGCCGCAGCTGCCACAGGACGGTGCCGATCGGCACCCTGGTCAGCTCGAGCCACCAGACCGGCGCCGGCTGCGGGGCCGGGAGGAAGCCGAGCGGGTAGCGCTCGTCCGCGCGCCGCCGCGGATCCACGAAGCGCTGCAGCGGCTCCTGGGGGAAGCGCAGCACGAAGACCGACCCGTCAGGCTCGAGGTAGCGCTCGTCTCCCGCCAGCCCGTGCCAGGCGAGCACGTCGACGGGCTCGGTCACCGCCGCGAGGTCCGCTTCGTGGACGACGTGGCCGACGAGCAGGTCGCCGCCCCGGGTGAGGATCTCGGCAGCCTGACCGCGCGTGACGACCTTGTTCCACACGGTATGCCGGGTCACTGCTTCCATGGCCGCCCCTCGTAGCTGCTGATCAGCTCGCGCGGTTCGCTGAGCTCGGCCACGGCGACCCGCACCCTCGTCTCGTCGCCGCTGCGGTCATAGCTGCCGCCGTGCTCGATCGACCACGGAGGTCGGCCGTTGACGACGACGTCTGCACCCTCCTCGTCGAGCCGCTCGATCTCGACCTCGGTGCCGTGGCAGGTCGCCAGGGTCTGCGCGCGGTGCGCGTCGCGCAGCTCGGACACCGGCACCACGGTGCCGTCGTCGAGCCGCCAGTCCGTCGACCCGCCCGGCGCGGAGGCGACCCGGACCTGCCGACCCCGCCAGGTGGCATACAGCCCGGAGCGGACCGGAGCGCGCAGGACGTCCAGTGCGGCGATGGTGCGGCGCACCCGGCTCACCGGACGGCCACCCAGGTGCCGTTGCGCAGCACGGCGACGAGGGTCTCGGTGCCGTCGGCGCCGAGCCGCCACATCTCCGACCCGTCGGTCCACGTGGCGGGGTTGCTGCGCGGGTTGGTGATCCGTGCCTCGGGGACGATGTCGTCGGGTGCCCCGGCAAAGCCGTTGCCGGTGTAGGGCGGGGCGTTGGAGTAGCTGCCGCCCATCACCGGGTCGCGGGGGATCTCCAGCGAGCCGTTGTCGAGGGGGCCTCGGACCACGGGCACCGACGGCATGGCGGGGTCGAAGGGTGTGCCGGAGTAGCCGAGCGCGAGGTTGTCGTAGATCTCCCGCGGGGTGCCGAGGTGCGCGGTGTCCGGGGCGTGGGTGACGAAGCCGTATGCCGCGTCACCGCCGGGCACGCCGGCCGCGCCGTCGTCGATGAGCTGCTGCGCCTGATTCGGCGGCAGGACCTTCTGCACGACGCCGTCCGACCCGGGAAGCCCGATCCGGTCGCGGATCTCGTTGAGGCAATCGCGTTGCGCCGGAGTGAGATTCGCCGGGGGAGTGGAGATGGCGTCGATGAGGTCGTCGCGCGTCCACGGCGGGTCGATGCCGTGCCGGGCGAACAGGTCAGGGTCGTGCAGCGAGTCGATGACCGACAGCCGCGAGGCCTCGCTCGTCGGCAGCTGGCCCGCGGCATACTGCGGTCGATGCGCGGAGCCGTCGGACAGGCGGACCCGGCCAGGGCCGGCCGGCAGGTGCGCGCGGACGTCGCGCACGAGGCTCCGGATGAGGTCGTCGAGCTTGCTGAGCACACCCTTGAGCCGCAGCACGGAGCGCAGCAGCTGGCCGATCTTGGCGCTGATCTTCGCCGAGAGCGCGACAGCCTTCTCCGACACGACGGAGATGGCATAGGGGATGCCGACCCCGGTGGCCGCCCAGAGGATCGCCGAGGTGCACGAGCCGATGACCTGCGAGATGGTGTCGCGGACCAGGTCGTGGACGAACTGGACGACCATCGAGGCCAGCCGTAGCCCGGCGCTCACCGCTCCGGCGGCCGTGGCGATCGCGCCGGCGGTGCGGGCCAGTCGGTCGGCCTTGACCGCGTAGGCCGCGACCGCCGCCCCCGACATGCCCGCGAGGTCCCCGGAGACCCGTTGGGCGAAGGCCTGGGCCTCCGCGCCGAGCGCGCGGGCGACGTTGTCCCACGTCAGGGCGAAGCCGATGACTGCTCCCGCGTCGCCGGTGAGGTCGTTGAGCCAGCCCTTGAGCGGGTCGACGTGGTCGAGCAGCCAGCCCACGCCCCAGGCGATGAGGGTGCCGACGGGGTCGATCGCGGTGCTGATCGCGTCGGCGGCGGCCGCCACTCCGGTGAGCCCGGCCTCGAGCCAGTCACCCTGGCGGATGGCACCGGCGAGTGTGACGACATCGTCGACGAGCATCGTGCCCGAGGTGGCCGTCGCGGTGTCGACCGGCGCGGCGACGAGAGGATTGGCGCTCACTGCGGCCCCAAGCTCGTGCGCACGTCACGGCGGGCCGAGCGGTAGCCGCTCACCGCGACGTCCTCGGCGTCGGCATAGCGCCGCGCCATCGTGCCGACGTCGGCCGCGGTCTGCTCGAGCTCGTCGGCGAGGCCGCGGATCGCGAGGGTCATCGCTGCGGTCACCAGCCCGGCCGGCACGGCGAGGCCAGCGCACAGGACGCCGAAGGCGCTGCCGTCGATCGTCGTCGCCGCGGCGTCGGCTGCGGTCCGCACGCCGCTGGCGTGGCCGGCCACCGCTCGGGCATGGCTGCTCAAGGTCGGGATGTCGACGGCATACTCGGTCATCGACGGCTCTCCATCGCGACGCCCCCTGTGACGTTGGTGAAGTGTGGTTGTGGATCACCCAGTATGCCGCGCGGCACCGCTGTCCTGCGCCCGAGCACCTCGCCGGTCGGCGTGCCACCGCGTCGCCCGCCGTCGAATCGGACCGGACGCCCCCGCCGGTCTCACGCCGGGGCGGGGGCCCTCTCCACCGGCACGAGAACCGGGTCGCGGACCTCGACGGCGTCGCCGGCGGCATACCCGAGGCTCTCGATTCGGCCGGCCGCGCGCAGGTCGGCCTCGGCGGCCCGGACCCGCTCGGCCTGCCCGTCCGGCAGCGCGAGGGTCATCGAGGCGATGCCGGCCCGCATGCCGACCTTGGCGTCGGACTTCACCTTGCGCACGGCGGCGAGGGCCTCCGAGGTGGCCACGAGCACGGCAGGGTCGCCGCCCTCGGCGCCCGGCACGTCGGCCTCGGTGGGCCACGGCTGGCGGTGCACCGAGCCGTCCTGCCACCACGACCAGACCTCCTCGGTGACATAGGGGAGGATCGGCGCGAAGAGGCGCAGCAGCACCCCGAGCGCGATCCGCAGCGCGGCGCGGGCCGAGGCGGCGGCCCCCTCGCCCTGCCCGCCGTAGGCGCGGTCCTTGACCAGCTCGAGGTAGTCGTCGCAGAAGGTCCAGAAGAACTGCTCGGTGAGCTCGAGCGAGCGGGTGTAGTCCCACGCCTCGAATCCCGCTGTGGCAGAACGGACCACGTCGGCCAGGCTGGCGAGCATCGCCCGGTCCAGCGGCTCGGTGACCGCCGACCCGAGGTCGCCGTCCACGGCGCCGAAGCTCAGCGCGAACTTGCTCGCGTTGAGCACCTTGATCGCCAGCCGCCGGCCGACCTTGATCTGGCCGGGGTCGAAGGCCGAGTCGGTGCCCAGCCGGCCCGAGCAGGCCCAGTAGCGCACCGCGTCGGAGGAGTTCTCCTTGACCAGCTCCTCGGGGGTGACGACGTTGCCCTTGGACTTGCTCATCTTCTTGCGGTCCGGGTCGAGGATGAAGCCGGAGATCGCGGCATTCGTCCACGGTGCCGCACCGTGCTCCCAGAAGGAGCGCACGACCGTCGCGAAGAGCCAGGTGCGGATGATGTCGTGGGCCTGCGGGCGCAGGTCCATGGGGAAGACCTTGGCGAAGATCTCGTCCGGCTCGGTGCCGTCGGCACCCGACCCGCGCCAGCCGGCCGCGATCTGTGGGGTCAGCGACGAGGTCGCCCAGGTGTCGAGCACGTCGGGGTCACCGACGAAGCCGCCGGGTATGCCGCGCTGCTCCTCGGTGAAGCCGGGCGCCGGCTGGGCGGCCGGGTCGACCGGCAGGTCGGCCTCGGCGGGCAGGATCGGGTCGGCGTAGTCGGGCTCGCCCTGCTCGTCGAGCCGGTACCAGACCGGGATCGGCACACCGAAGAAGCGCTGCCGGCTCACCAGCCAGTCGCCGGTCAGCCCGGACACCCAGTTGGCATAGCGCGAGCGCATGAAGGCCGGGTGGAAGTCGATCGCGGAGCCCATCCCGACGAGCTTGTCGTTGAGGTCGGCCTCGCGCCCGCCGTTGCGGATGTACCACTGGCGGGTCGAGACGATCTCCAGCGGCTTCTCGCCGCGCTCGTAGAAGTTCGTCTTGCGCATCGTCGGGGTCGGCTCGCCGTCGAGGTCCCCGGACTCGCGCAGCGCGTCGACGATCGCCTTGCGGGCCCCGAACATCGTCGTGCCGGCCACCTGCTCGGCGTAGAGGTCCGCTCCCGGGCCGCCGGCGATCCACTCCGGGGTGTCGGCCTGCATCCGGCCGGCCCGGGTCACCAGCGACCGGTTGGGCAGCTGCAGGTCGCGCCACCACTGGACGTCGGTGAGGTCGCCGAAGGTACAGCACATCGCGATGCCCGCGCCCTTGTCCGGCTCGGCCGCGGGGTGCGCGAGCACGGGGATCTCGACCCCGAACAGCGGCGAGGTGACCGTCGTGCCGAACATCGCGGCATACCGCTCGTCGTCCGGGTGCGCGATGAGCGCGCACACCGACGGGATGAGCTCGGGCCGGGTCGTCTCGATGTGGACCGGCCCGCCGCTGCCGTGGAAGGCGACCCGGTGGTAGTGACCGGGGTAGTCGCGGGCCTCGAGCTCGGCCTGGGCGACCGCGGTCTGGAAGGTGACGTCCCACAGCCCCGGTGCCTCGGAGGTGTAGGCCTCACCGCGGCGCACGTTGCGCAGGAAGGCCTGCTGGCTGGTCGCCCGCGAGTGGTCGTCGATGGTCCGGTAGGAGATGTCCCAGTCGAGGCTGAAGCCCATCCGGCGGAAGAGCGCCTCGAAGGCCTGCTCGTCGAGCACGGTGAGCTCGTCGCACAGCTCGATGAAGTTCTGCCGACTGATCGGCACCTCGTCGGCCGACTTCGTCGACGTCCGGTCGCCGCGGTGCGGCGGCACGAAGCCGGGGTCGTGGTGCAGCTGCGCGTCGCCGCGCACGCCGTAGTAGTTCTGCACCCGCTTCTCGGTCGGCAGGCCGTTGTCGTCCCAACCGATCGGGTAGAAGACCTCGAGCCCGGCCATCCGCTTGTAGCGCGCCATGCAGTCGGTGTGCGTGTAGGAGAACACGTGCCCCATGTGCAGGCTGCCGGACGCGGTCGGCGGGGGAGTGTCGATCGAGAAGATCTGCTCCCGCGGCAGGCTCAGCGCGCGCTCCCGGTCGAAGCGGTAGGTGCCCTCGGCCTGCCATACCGCGCCCCACTTCTCCTCGAGGCCGTCGACCGTGGGCCGGTCGGGGATCGAGGTCGGGCGGGTGGGCGCGTCGGTCATGGCACGGAATCCTCCCAGACCGAGACCGGTGCTCTCGACCGGGTATGCCGCGTGGCCGGCTCCGCGCGCTCGGTTGCGCTCCGGTGCGCTCGGTCCGGTCAGTGCTCCAGCGCGCCTGCGCGGCGGGTGACCGGGGGCAGGCAGGACCACGGGAAGTCGATCCACCGGTCGGTATGCCGCCACACGTAGTCGGGGCGGATCACGGAGTGCGACTTCTGGTAGATGACCGCGGTGCGCGCCTCGGCGACGTGCTCGGCGCAGAAGTCGTGGACGACCTGCAGGGTGGTGCCGGTGTCGGCGACGTCGTCGGCGATGAGCACCCGCGCGCCGGAGAGGTTGACCGCGGCCGGGGTCGGCGGCAGCATGACCGGCATCTCGAGCCGCTGGTCGACGCCCGTGTAGAACTCGACGTTGATGACCGAGAGGTTCTTGACGCCGAGGGCGTAGCCCAGGCCCATGCCGAGTCCGAGCCCGCCGCGGGCGATAGACAGCACGAGGTCGGGCTCGAAGTCGCTGTCGGCCACCTGCTGGGCCAGCTCGCGGCACGCGGTGCCAAACATCTCGTAGGTCAACACCTCGCGCTCGGTCATGGGCCAACGCTATCGGGGTGGGTCAGGCTGCCGCGCCGCCCTGCCGGTGGGAGCGCTGCTGCAGGCGACGGGCGATCGGCCGGCCCACCAGCCCGCTCGCGAAGAGCACGAAGAGCGCGTAGTAGCCGACGGCGGGGACCGCGACCGCGATGGCCAGGGCGACGGTCATGAGCACGACGACTCCGGTGAGGGCGCCCACGCCCCGTGCTGTGGGCTGCCGACCCGGGGCCAGCAGCTCCGGGTGGTGCCACAGTCGCGCGGCGATGACGAGCATGACCAGCTGGTTGGCGAGCATCCCGCCGATGTAGATGGCCAGGAGCCCGCGATCGGTGTGCAGCGAGCCGGACATCGCGGTGATGACCGGCAGCCAGACGATGGTGAGCAGCCAGGCCAGGTTGAGCAGGACGAGCCGGCCGTCGAGCCGGCCGACCTGGTCGAAGGTGCGGTGGTGGGTGACCCAGGCGCCGGCGATGAGCGCGAAGGACAGGACGAAGGAGAAGAGCTGGTCGCCACGATCGGAGAGGTATGCCGCGGCGCTCAGGTGCTCGTGGCGCGCCTCGGACACGCCCTCCATGAGCGGCAGCACGAGCAGGGTCATCGCGATGGCGACGACGGCGTCGCTGAAGAAGACGAGCCGCTCGGGGCTGCCGGCGCCCCGGTGCGCGGGTGTCTCGCCGGCTGCGGGGGAGAGATCGGCCATGACCGCAGCCTAGGGTGGCGGACGTCCGTGTCCCTGACCGGCCGCCTCCGGTCGGCTCGTTCGTGCCTGACCCGCCGCGCAGCCTGGGCTCCTCGTCGCTGGATCGGCTGGCTCGTCGATGTCTCGCTGGATTGCGATGTCGACCGTCCCAGTCGGTTGTTGCTCGGGGAGCAGGTTGCAGCCTGCTGGTCTTGAGATTTCTGGCTGGCCCAGCCGGTCGTTGCTCGGCGAGCAGGTTGCAACCTGCTGAACTTGAGATTTCCGGCTGCTGGGCATCGGGGCTGCAGGTCGCGGTCGGCCCCGAGCGGGCGCATTGGACTGCAGCGGCGGCCGCCTCCGGGCGTCGCGAAACCTGGGCCCAGGCCGACTCGACCTCCGTGCGCCGCTCGTCCCGGCTTCTGACGACGCCGGCAGGCCACCGTTGGGCGGGTCGCATAGCCTTGGCGGTCGTGGGGATGCGACAGCGGGAGCCCGAGGGGCCGCCACCGCCACCGGTGGTGCAGCGGCTGCGGCTGCGCTATGCCAAGCGCGGCCGGCTGCGCTTCGGCTCGACCCGCGACTTCCAGCGGGCGCTCGAGCGGGCGCTGCGTCGGGCCCAGGTGCCGGTGGCCTTCTCGGCCGGCTTCCACCCGCACCCCCGGATCTCGTATGCCAATGCGGCGCCGACCGGCGCGGCCAGCGAGGCCGAGTACGTCGAGATCGCGTTGTCCCAGCGCTGCGACCCGCTCGCGGTGCAGCAGGCTCTCGACACGGCGCTGCCCCACGGGCTGGACATCGTCCAGGTCGTCGAGGTCCGGCCCGGCGACCCCGCCCTGGCCGACCGGCTCGAGGCGAGCGAGTGGACGCTGGCCTTCCGCGGCATACCGGACGAGGCGCTGGCTGGTGCCGTCGCGAGCTTCGTCGACAGCGATCGGATCGAGGTGACCCGGGTGCTCAAGGCCGGCCCGCGGACCTTCGACGCGCGCGGTCCGGTGCTCGCGATCGAGGTCGAGAATGCCGACACGATGGACCGCGGACCGGGGCGACCGGCGGGGTGTGCGATACTCCGAATGGTCGTACGACACACCACACCTGCCGTGCGCCCCGACGACGTTCTGACCGCACTCCGTGCAGTTGCCGGTCTGGAGCCGCCCTCACCACCCGTGGTGACCCGGCTGGCTCAGGGCCCGCTGCGTGACGGTGCCGTCGGGGTGGCTGACCCGTTGGCCGCCCCGCAGCATTCGGTTGGCTCCGCCGCCGGCGACTGATCGGTGCCGCGCATCCCGCGCGAACCGGACAGTCGACGCGAGATGACTTCCGTCGGCCCGCAGCCGCAGGCCGACGATGGACACACCGTGCGATGCGCGGTGACGAGGGTTCCGCCCGGTGTGGCGTCGCCGCCTGTCGCCCGAGAGGACGCAGATGGCCTCCATCGACGAGACCCAGACCGACACCCAGCTTGAGCTCCTGGGTCAGCAGGCCGCCGACCCCGCCGGCGAGCCGACTGGCGAGCGGCCGGCGAAGGGGCGCACCCCGGCCAAGCGCACCCGCAAGAAGGCCGCTCCCACAGCGCTGGCCGCCGAGGCCGAGCCGGCGCTGCCCGGGGCAGACGAGCAGCCCGCCGCCGATCCCACCGAGGCGACGCCCGCTGAGGCCCTGAGCGCTGACGCGCCCACCGCGGACGAAGCCAGCGCTAAGGCACCGGCCGCCGCGAGCAAGCCCCGGCGCACCCGCAAGAAGGCCGCCGCGGCGCCCCCACCGGCGCCGGTCGAGACGGAGCCCACCGCCGAGGAGCCGGCGGTCGAGGCGGCACCGCTCGAGGAGCCCGAGGGTCTCGTCGAGCCAGAGCTCGCCGAGCCTGAGGCCGCCGGGACGGATGAGGCCCAGGCTGGCTCGGAGCACCGGGCGCCGGTTGTGCCGAGCTTCGGGCTGCTCTTCCAGGCGCCCGAGCCGGTCGTCGCACCACGGCGCCGGGCGTCCCGTCGAGCAGCGGCGCCGGCGACCAGCCCGGCACCGGCGACCAGCCCGGTACCGGCGACCAGCCCGGCCGGCTCGGACGGCCAGACCGACGGGACGAGCGACGCCGACGAGGCGGGCGCGGCATACCCGATCGAGGTCCTGACGGACACCGATGCGGGTTCCGTCGGTGACGACGAGCTGACCGGCGACGAGCTCACCGAGGCCGGCGACGAGTCGGCCGACAGCAGCTCGGCCCGGCGACGCCGGCGCCGGGGTGGTCGCGGGCGGCGCAGCCGCACCGGCGAGCCCACCTCCACGACCGCCGCACCGGACAGCGAGGCCGGTGACGGCGCCAGCGATGACGACGCAGACAGCGGGGAGACCGAGGCCGGCGAGCCGAGCGACGCCAGCTCGCGCCGGCGCACCCGTCGCCGCCGGCGCGGCAGCTCCAGCGGCACCACCGAGGACGGCCCGGGCGTCACCACCCGGGTGCGCGAGTCCAGAGCCCGCGACGAGGTCGTCGGCGTCCGCGGCTCGACCCGGCTGGAGGCCAAGAAGCAGCGCCGCCGTGAGGGCCGCGAGGCCGGTCGCCGTCGCCAGGTCATCACCGAGGCCGAGTTCCTCGCCCGGCGCGAGAGCGTCGAGCGGGTCATGGTCGTGCGTGAGCGCGCCGGCCGCACCCAGATCGGCGTCCTCGAGGACGGCGTCCTCGTCGAGCACTACGTCTCGCGCGAGACGTCCACGACGATGGCCGGGAACATCTACCTCGGCAAGGTCCAGAACGTGCTGCCCTCGATGGAGGCCGCCTTCGTCGACATCGGTCGCGGGCGCAACGCCGTCCTGTATGCCGGTGAGGTCAACTGGGATGCCGCCGGCATGCAAGCGGGCTCGGCCAAGCGGATCGAGAACGCTCTCGAGTCCGGGCAGTCGGTCCTCGTCCAGGTCACCAAGGACCCGATCGGGCACAAGGGCGCCCGGCTGACCTCGCAGATCTCGCTGCCGGGTCGCTACCTCGTCTACGTGCCGGACAGCCAGATGACCGGGATCAGCCGCAAGCTGCCGGACACCGAGCGGACCCGCCTCAAGCGGATCCTGCGCGAGGTCGTGCCCGAGACCGCCGGCGTCATCGTCCGCACCGCCGCCGAGGGCGCCTCGGAGGCCGAGCTGCGCGCCGACGTCGAGCGGCTCACCGCGATCTGGGAGCAGATCAGCGCCAAGGCCGAGGCCGCCACCAGCGGCAAGAAGGGCAAGACCCAGGCACCGGTGCTGCTGCACGGCGAGCCGGACATGACCGTCCGGGTGATCCGTGACGTCTTCAACGAGGACTTCACCCGGCTCGTCGTCGCCGGCGAGCAGGCCTGGCGCGAGGTGAGCGACTACGTCGGCGCCGTCGCCCCTGACCTCGCCGAGCGGGTCGAGCAGTGGTCCGACGAGCGCGACGTGTTCAGCCACTACCGGGTCGACGAGCAGATCGCCAAGGCGATGGACCGCAAGGTCTGGCTGCCCTCCGGTGGCTCGCTGGTCATCGATCGCACCGAGGCGATGACCGTCATCGACGTCAACACCGGCAAGTTCGTCGGTGCCGGGGGCAACCTCGAGGAGACCGTCACCCGCAACAACATCGAGGCCGCCGAGGAGATCGTCCGGCAGCTGCGCCTGCGGGACATCGGCGGGATCATCGTCATCGACTTCATCGACATGGTCCTCGAGTCCAACCGCGACCTCGTCGTGCGCCGACTGCTCGAGTGCCTCGGCCGGGACCGCACCAAGCACCAGGTCGCCGAGGTGACCTCGCTCGGGCTGGTCCAGATGACCCGCAAGCGGGTCGGGTCCGGGCTCATCGAGGTCTTCTCCGAGAGCTGCCAGCACTGCAACGGCCGGGGCTACCTCGTGCACAGCGAGCCGGTCGAGCGAAGCTCCTCCGGGACGGAGGACTCGGGCTCGTCCGGGTCCACCGGCCCAACCAACGGCGGGTCCTCGAGCCGCAGCTCGCGCTCGCGGCGCGGCCGCAGCAGCACCGAGTCTGCGGCGGTGGCCAGCCTGCCGACGCCGCCCCCGGGCGGTCCGACGCCGGCCCAGATCGCCGCTGCCGCCCACGCCGCCGCGATCAAGAGCACGGGCGGCGAGGTGCCGGTTGCGTCCGACGCCGAGGCCGAGGTGGGCGAGCCCACAGAGCCCGCGCAACAGGGCCAGGAGGCGGCAGGCCCCGAGCAGACGTCGCCGGAGACGGTCGACGCACCGCCGGCCGGGACGGAGGTGGCTGACGCCGACTCCGTGCCGGACGAGGCACCCCAGCCCGCTGGTGCAGAGCCCACTGGTGCAGAGCCCATTGGCGCCGGGGCCGGGGAGCCGGCCGGGCCGTCGACGACGCCGCAAACCGGGCGCGCCCGGCGCCGCCGGGGTCGGGTCGTCGCACCGGCCGGTCCGCCCCGCGCGCCCGGCGCCGAGACCACCGACTGAGCGCGCCCGCGGGCGGGCGAGCGGCAGGCGAGCGACGCGGCATACCTGCTGACGGCGCTGGCGGCACCGGTTTGGAGGCTGGCGAGCGTGGCCGGTAGGCTTGACCCTTGGTGCGCCCACCGATCTGTGCCCCGGCGACCCCGCCGGCTGCTACGTGACGGTCTGCGACTCGCGGACGAAGAGCGCGTGCCCTGATGAGGAAGAGAGATGGACGTGTACGCGATTGTGCGTGCTGGCGGTCGCCAGGAGAAGGTCGCCGTGGGCGACGTGCTGCTCGTCGACAAGGTCGCCGGTGCTCCCGGTGACACCGTCGAGCTGCAGCCGCTGCTGCTCGTCGACGGTGACAAGGTCACCTCGGACGCGAGCAAGCTGGCCAAGGTGACGGTCTCCGCCGAGGTGGTCAAGCCGGCCAAGGGCCCGAAGATCACCATCCTGAAGTTCAAGAACAAGACCGGCTACCGCAAGCGCCAGGGCCACCGCCAGGCGCTCACGCAGGTCAAGATCACCGGCATCAAGGCCTGAGGGAGGCTCGTCATGGCACACAAGAAGGGTGCATCCTCGACCCGCAACGGTCGCGACTCGAACGCGCAGCGGCTCGGCGTCAAGCGCTTCGGCGGCGAGGTCGTCAACGCCGGCGAGATCATCGTCCGGCAGCGCGGCACGCACTTCCACCCCGGTGACGGCGTAGGGCGCGGCGGCGACGACACGCTGTTCGCGCTGGTCGCCGGCGCGGTGAAGTTCGGCACCAAGCGGGGCCGCAAGACGGTCAACATCGAGGCCGTCGAGACCGCCGACGCCTGAGGCGTCGGCGCACCACAGTCTGTGTCGCAGGGGCGGGCCGACCTGGCCCGCCCCTGACGTTTGTCGGGTGACCCGATGAACCCCAACGAGGTATGCCGCGAGGGCTAGGAGGGTGGCGATGACCACCGCATTCGTCGACCGGGTCGTGCTGCACGTCAGCGCGGGGTCCGGCGGCAACGGGGTCGCGTCGGTGCGGCGGGAGAAGTTCAAGCCGCTGGGCGGGCCCGACGGCGGCAATGGCGGCAAGGGCGGCTCGGTCATCCTGCGGGTCGACCCGCAGGTCACCACCCTGCTCGACTACCACCACCACCCGCACCAGAAGGCCGGCAACGGCAAGCCCGGCGCCGGCGACGAGCGCAACGGCGGCGACGGCGAGGACCTCGTGCTCGCCGTGCCGGCCGGCACCGTCGTCAAGGACGCCTCCGGCGCGATCCTCGCCGACCTCGTCGGCCTGGGCGCCGAGCACGTCGTGGCTCGCGGCGGCCGCGGCGGGCTCGGCAACAAGGCGCTGGCCTCGCCGCGCCGCAAGGCCCCGGGCTTCGCCCTGCTCGGCGAGCCGGGCGATCAGCTCGACGTCGTCCTCGAGCTCAAGACCCTCGCCGACGTCGGCCTCGTCGGCTTCCCGTCGGCGGGCAAGTCCTCCCTGGTGGCCGCGATGAGTGCGGCCCGCCCGAAGATCGCCGACTATCCCTTCACCACCATGGTGCCCAACCTCGGTGTCGTCACCGCCGGCGACGAGCGGTTCACCATGGCCGACGTGCCGGGGCTCATCCCGGGTGCCCACGAGGGCAAGGGGCTCGGCCTGGAGTTCCTCCGGCACATCGAGCGCTGTCATGTCCTCGTCCACGTCGTCGACTGCGCCACCCTCGAGCCCGGTCGTGACCCACTCAGCGACCTCGACGCCATCGAGCGGGAGCTGTCGCTCTACGTGCCCGACGCCACTCTCGGGGGTCGGCCGCTCGCCGAGCGCACTCGGGTCGTCGTGCTCAACAAGGCCGATGTGCCCGAGGCCCGCGAGCTCGCCGAGCTGGTCCGGCCCGACCTCGAGGCTGCCGGCCATGAGGTGCACGTCGTGTCCGCTGTCGCGCGCACCGGTCTCAAGGAGCTCGCCTTCGCCTTGGCCCGGCACGTCGCGGCCGCCCGCACCGACGTCGAGGAGATCGTCCGGCCGCGGATCGTGTTGCGCCCCAAGGCGGTCGACGACACCGGCTTCACGGTGCGGCGCGAGCAGACCCCCGACGGACCGGCATACCGAGTGCTCGGCGAACGGCCCACCAGGTGGGTGCGGCAGACCGACTTCAGCAACGACGAGGCGGTGGGCTACCTCGCCGACCGGCTCGCTCGACTCGGCGTCGAGGAGGAGCTCGTCAAGGCCGGGGCGCTGCCCGGCGACACCGTCCTCATCGGCGAGGCCGACAACGCGGTGGTCTTCGACTGGGAGCCCACCCTGACGACCGGAGCCGAGCTGCTCGGCCGACGCGGGACCGACCTGCGCCTCGAGGACCACTCCCGGCCGACCCGCGACGAGCGTCGCGAGCGACTGCGCGACCGGTATGCCGCTCGTGCGGCCACCCAGGCCGAGCTCGAGGCCGAGCGCCGGGCGGGGCACTGGGCCACCGCCCGGGAGGGCGACGCGGGCTGAGCGGCAGCCGATCCACCGGGCCGCTCGGACCTGCCAAGTCGGCTCGATGGCGTCCACTCTGCTCGATGGCGGCGAAATCTCGCCGCCGGCGAGCAGGTTGAGCGCCATGGCGGCGAAACTGCAGACGTCCTCGCCGACGGCGCGCCTGATCGGCGGCACGGACGCAGCGTCGGGGGAATCACTAGACTGGTATGCCGTGCCCCGATCCGCTGTCGCCCGGGCCCGTCGCCTGGTCGTCAAGGTGGGGTCCAGCTCGCTGACCCGTCCTGGTGGCGGTCTCGACCCCGCCCGGTTGGGTGCGCTCGTCGACGCGGTCGCCGCTCGCCACCGTGACGGCACCCAGGTCGTCCTCGTCTCCTCTGGAGCGATTGCCGCCGGCATGGCCCCGCTCGGGCTGCGCCGCCGGCCACGCGACCTGGCGACCCAGCAGGCGGCGGCCAGCGTCGGGCAGGGCGCCTTGGTCGCGGCATACCAGCTCGCCTTCGGTGGCCACGGGGTCACCGTCGGCCAGGTGCTCCTCACCATCGACGACGTCACCCGGCGCACCCACTATGCCAACGCCCGGCGCACGCTCGAGCGGCTGCTCGACCTGCAGGTGCTGCCCGTCGTCAACGAGAACGACACCGTCGCCACCCACGAGATCCGCTTCGGCGACAACGACCGGCTCGCCGCACTCGTCGCCCACCTCGTCCGTGCAGACGCGCTCGTGCTGCTCTCCGACGTCGACGCTCTCTATGACGGTCCGCCCAATCGCCCTGGCGCACAACGCATCCCGTTGGTCCGCGGCGCCCAGGACCTGCAGGACGTGGTCGTCAAGGGCGCCGGCACCCAGGTCGGCACGGGGGGCATGGCCACCAAGATCGAGGCCGCCGCCATCGCGAATGCCGCCGGCATCCCGGCGCTGCTGACCGCCACCGCCCTTGTGGGCGACGCGCTGCGCGGCAAGGACGTCGGCACGGTCTTCCTGCCGGGGGAGCGCCGGCCGCCGTCACGCCTGCTGTGGCTGGCCCATGCGACGACGCCGCAGGGTCGCCTGCTGCTCGACGAAGGCGCGGTCCACGCCGTCGTGTCGCGGCGAAAGTCGTTGCTGCCGGCCGGAATCGTCGCCGTCGAAGGCAGCTTCACCGGCGGCGATCCGGTGGACGTGTGCGACCCGGCCGGGCGCCCCGTGGCGCGCGGCCTGGTGAACTACGGCTCCGACGAGCTGCCGGGGCTGCTCGGCCGCAGCACCCGCGACCTGGCCCGCGAACTCGGCCCGGAGTACCAGCGCGAGGTCATCCACCGGGACGCGCTCGTCGTCCTCTGAGGCGGACGCTCCCGGCAGCACTCGGTCGGCTCGGGGCGTTGACGACGAAGGCAGCTCCGAGGACGACGGCGAAGCCGGCGAGGCTGGTCCAGGTGAGGTGCTCGCCGAGGACGAGGACGCCGAGCAGCACCGAGACGATCGGGATGAGATACGTCACCGTCGCGCCGACGACCGGACCGGCGGCCCGCACGACGTCGTACTGCCACATGAAGGCCAGCCCGGTGCCGACCGCACCGAGCGCGAGCACGGCGAGCACGGGCAGCCACGCGGCATACCCTCCGGTCGGCGGGTGCACCGACCACGGGGTGGCGAGCCGCTCGGGATCGAGCCACCAGGACACCAGCGCCACCGGCACGATGCACGCGCTGCCGACGAGCAGCACCGCCGTGGGTTGCGCGACGCCGCCGAGGTCGACCCCGTGCAGGAAGCGGCGCTGATAAGCCCAGCCCAGGCCGTAGGATGCGCCCCCGCCGACCGCCATCGCGAAGCCGACGAGGTCAGGGCGGTCGGCCGCGGTCCACGGGGCGGCGATGAGCACGACCCCGAGGAAGCCGACGACCACGGCGACGATCTTGCGCGGAGGCACCGGATCGGCCCGCAGCAGAAGGGAGCTCGCGATGACCGTGGCGATCGGCGTCGTCGAGTTGCCGATGCCGGCCAGCGCCGAGGAGATCCGGGTCTCACTGAGCGCGAAGAGGGTGAACGGCAGCGCCGAGAGGCAGACACCCACGACGAGCAGATGCCGCCAGACCGCCCAGCTGCGCGGCAGCCGGCCGCGCGAGAGCCGCAGCAGGCCGAGCAGCACCACCGTGCCGGTGAGGATGCGCAGCGTCGACATCTGCACCGGGGCGAGGGCCGAGAGCCCGACCTTCATGAGCAGGAAGCTCGAGCCCCAGACGAGGACGAGCACGGCATACTTCACCGGCCATGGCACCCGGGGCTCGTCTCGCGCTCCGGTATGCCGCGTGCCCGCCGCCGTGGTCATCGCACCAGTGTGGGTCATGATCAGACAACGGCCCGGCAGCGTCCGATGTGAGGACACCCTCGTCGACGGGCGGGCTAGCCGTCGGCGCCACAGACTCTCCCCCTGCACTCCCACTCCCTGGTTGCGGTGCCCGGCGATCCTCTCAGGTCTCCTACGCTGGCGGCATGAGTACCATCACCCAGCCCGCGGTCGACCACGTCGCCGACGTCGCCGGCCGTGCCAAGGTCGCCGCGCGCCGGCTCGTGCTGCTCACCCGCGCGGTCAAGGATGCCGCCCTGGAGGCCGTCGCCGATGCGCTGCTCGCAGCCGAGGCCGAGATCGTCGCCGCCAACGGCCGCGACCTCGAGCGCGGGCGAGCCGCAGGCATGGGCGAGGGGCTGCTCGACCGGCTGCTGCTCACCCCGGCGCGGATCGGCGAGATCGCTGCCGCCGTGCGTGAGGTTGCCGCGCTGCCCGACCCGGTCGGTGAGGTGGTGCGCGGGTCGACGCTGCCGAACGGCTTGCAGATCAGGCAGATTCGGGTGCCGATGGGCGTCGTCGGCATGATCTACGAGGCCCGGCCCAATGTCACCGTCGACGCCGCCGCGCTCGCCCTCAAGTCGGGCAATGCCGTGGTGCTCCGCGGCGGCTCGGCCGCCCAGGAGAGCAACCGCGTGCTCGTCTCGGTGATCCGGCGGGCCCTGGCCGGCCAGGGTCTGCCCGAGGATGCCGTGGGCCTGCTCGACGAGGGCGGCCGCGACGCGGCGCGCGCGCTGATGACCGCCCGAGGCCTGGTCGACCTCGTCATCCCGCGCGGCGGGGCCGACCTCATCAGCACCGTCGTCATGGAGTCGACCGTGCCGGTGATCGAGACCGGAATCGGGGTCAACCACGTCTACGTCGACGCGGCGGCGGACCTCGACATGGCGCTCACCATCCTGATGAACTCCAAGACCCACCGGCCCAGCGTGTGCAATGCCGCCGAGTCGCTGCTCGTGCACGCGGAGGTCGCGGCCGCCTTCCTGCCCAAGGCGATCGCCGCCCTCGCCGGAGCCGGCGTCGCCCTGCATGTGGCACCGGAGGTGGCGGGGCACGCGGAGGCGGCCGGCGCGGCATACTCCATCGCGTCCGAGCAGGACTACGACACCGAGTGGCACCGGCTCGAGATGAACGTGCGCGAGGTCGCCGATCTCGACGCCGCGCTGGCCCACATCCGCGAGCACGGGTCCATGCATACCGAGGT
>DAOTIG010000039.1:0-24125 GCA_035448065.1 Dermatophilaceae bacterium | reverse complement strand
GTCCCAGCCCACAGAGGCTCATCCCCGCTCGCGCGGGGCGGACCCGACCAGCTCGCCTTCGAGTCGCTGCGTGAGGGGCTCATCCCCGCTCGCGCGGGGCGGACCCCTGTACCTGCCGGAGACGACGGTGCACCTGGGGCTCATCCCCGCTCGCGCGGGGCGGACATCATGCGGCAGTCGGCCGACGCGCTGGGCAAGGGCTCATCCCCGCTCGCGCGGGGCGGACCCCAGCGCGACGCTGAGGACGCTCTCGATGGGGGGCTCATCCCCGCTCGCGCGGGGCGGACAGCCTCGCGGTCGGCGAGTCGGTCGTCTATACCGGCTCATCCCCGCTCGCGCGGGGCGGACGCGCGCGGTGTTGTCGTGACGTTGCGGCACGGGGGCTCATCCCCGCTCGCGCGGGGCGGACGCTGTGACCGTCTATCCGGCGCTGCTGCACTCCGGCTCATCCCCGCTCGCGCGGGGCGGACCCGCTTGCCAGGCGAGGCGTGGACCGAACGCGAGGCTCATCCCCGCTCGCGCGGGGCGGACCTCAGCGAGGCCCGCAAGATGGCGCCCGATGAGGGCTCATCCCCGCTCGCGCGGGGCGGACCCGTGATCATCGCCGACTCGCTGCCTGAGGACAGGCTCATCCCCGCTCGCGCGGGGCGGACCGCTTCGAGCAACCCGAGCGGCCAGGGGGAGGGGGCTCATCCCCGCTCGCGCGGGGCGGACCGGAAGGGTAACCGGGTCGTCGTCGTCGGCGCGGGCTCATCCCCGCTCGCGCGGGGCGGACCAGCACTGTCCACCCAGCCCACCGGCAGCGGTCGGCTCATCCCCGCTCGCGCGGGGCGGACATCGGCGGGTAGTGGTCGTAGTAGACGGCCTCAGGCTCATCCCCGCTCGCGCGGGGCGGACGCACTCCCGCAGGAGAGCGACGAGGCCTAGCGGGGCTCATCCCCGCTCGCGCGGGGCGGACGAGATCATCGTGACGGCCCGGTTCAACGACCAGGGCTCATCCCCGCTCGCGCGGGGCGGACGCCTCGTGGGAGGCCGTCAATGAGGCGCTGGGGGGCTCATCCCCGCTCGCGCGGGGCGGACACCCGGACAGTGCCGCCGACCCGGCCGCGCCCGGGCTCATCCCCGCTCGCGCGGGGCGGACACACCGGGTGTGAGGGTGATCGCGCCCGAGGCGGGCTCATCCCCGCTCGCGCGGGGCGGACTGCTGGCTCGTCGCGAGCCGGTGGGGCTGGTGGGGCTCATCCCCGCTCGCGCGGGGCGGACTCCGGGTTCTTCCGGTCTCGGTCACGGGCGCGGGGCTCATCCCCGCTCGCGCGGGGCGGACTCGGCCGACATGTACTCGACCTTGATCGGCGGGGGCTCATCCCCGCTCGCGCGGGGCGGACACCGGCCGACGCTGCAGCGGCCGGGTGCGGGTCGGCTCATCCCCGCTCGCGCGGGGCGGACCAGCAGGGACGGCCAGGCATCCTCGGGGAGGGGAAGGCGGCTCATCCCCGCTCGCGCGGGGCGGACGCACGTCGCCTCGAGTCCGGCGAGTCTGGGACCGGCTCATCCCCGCTCGCGCGGGGCGGACCGGGTCGAGTCGACCAACTCCGACCTCGGGAAGGGCTCATCCCCGCTCGCGCGGGGCGGACGAAGGTCGCCGGCGCCGACAATGAGGAGCTGACGGCTCATCCCCGCTCGCGCGGGGCGGACGCCGACCAGCCGCCCGAGGTCACTGCCGACGACGGCTCATCCCCGCTCGCGCGGGGCGGACCGACTCGCGTCCGCCCACGACGCCGGCACGGCGGGCTCATCCCCGCTCGCGCGGGGCGGACGCCAATCCGTCCGTCGACGCACTGGTGGTCAAGGGCTCATCCCCGCTCGCGCGGGGCGGACGACCCGAGCATCCGCATCGGCCGGCAGCGGCTCGGCTCATCCCCGCTCGCGCGGGGCGGACATACGGGACCGACGTGGACACGAGCTCGACGGCGGCTCATCCCCGCTCGCGCGGGGCGGACCCGCAGACGTCGCTGGGCTTCCAGGCGATCGAGGGCTCATCCCCGCTCGCGCGGGGCGGACCAAGGCGGTGACCTGGCCCGCGGCACGGGCGGCGGCTCATCCCCGCTCGCGCGGGGCGGACCCCCGACGGCGTCGGCATCGCGCAGCACGAACGGGCTCATCCCCGCTCGCGCGGGGCGGACGACTCCTACGGCGATGTCGTGGTCAAGGGCGCGGGCTCATCCCCGCTCGCGCGGGGCGGACCTCGAGGACGGCATGACGCTCAACAAGGTCGACGGCTCATCCCCGCTCGCGCGGGGCGGACTCTGCCCAGGTCGCCACCCCCGCCGTCTCCGAGGGCTCATCCCCGCTCGCGCGGGGCGGACGTCTGCTCGGCACTCTGCTCGGGCTCACCATGCGGCTCATCCCCGCTCGCGCGGGGCGGACCGACGTCGGTGGATCCTGCTGCAGGACGACGACGGCTCATCCCCGCTCGCGCGGGGCGGACGAGGGTCAGGGGGGCATCGTGAGCTACGACGAGGGCTCATCCCCGCTCGCGCGGGGCGGACGAGTTCGCGCGGCTCATCGGCGCAACGCACGTCGGCTCATCCCCGCTCGCGCGGGGCGGACCATCGGCGGTGGTTGCCGTGTGGGTCGACCTCGGGCTCATCCCCGCTCGCGCGGGGCGGACCGCGTCTGCGAGCGCGCCGCGCCGTGCAGCTGCGGCTCATCCCCGCTCGCGCGGGGCGGACTCGCCGGGCGCGAAGACGCGCCAGAACGATCCGGGCTCATCCCCGCTCGCGCGGGGCGGACCGGGCGTGCCGCAGCGCGGCGAGTTGCAGCCGGGGCTCATCCCCGCTCGCGCGGGGCGGACCCTCCGTGATCATCTGCAGCACCCGCTGACGGGGGCTCATCCCCGCTCGCGCGGGGCGGACGGCGAGGTCAAGGATCTCGCGCCGCTGCTGGAGGGCTCATCCCCGCTCGCGCGGGGCGGACCGACATCGCCCGGGTCGTCGGCCACGGTCGGCCGGCTCATCCCCGCTCGCGCGGGGCGGACTCCTCCGTCACCCTCCCCTCGACAAAGCCGTCGGGCTCATCCCCGCTCGCGCGGGGCGGACATTCCCGACCCGGTGGCTGCGGCTGCCTGGACAGGCTCATCCCCGCTCGCGCGGGGCGGACCGCCGGCTCGCGATCCCGGCGGAGACGAGGATCGGCTCATCCCCGCTCGCGCGGGGCGGACATTCGGCACCTTCTCGGCTTCGGTGCTCGCTGCGGCTCATCCCCGCTCGCGCGGGGCGGACTGGGTCTGATCGATCGTGGCCTGCACCTCGTGGGGCTCATCCCCGCTCGCGCGGGGCGGACGGCTACACGCCGACGCCGTTCGAGATCAAGCGGGGCTCATCCCCGCTCGCGCGGGGCGGACCACCCGATGACCGCCAACGACGCACCCGACCCGGGCTCATCCCCGCTCGCGCGGGGCGGACTGCCAGAGCCCAGTCGCCGAGGGTGAAGGTTGGGGCTCATCCCCGCTCGCGCGGGGCGGACCTCATCGTCTGCCCGCTCGGCGTGCGCTACGAGGGCTCATCCCCGCTCGCGCGGGGCGGACGGCCTGGTCCTCGACGGTGACGCCGATCCAGACGGGCTCATCCCCGCTCGCGCGGGGCGGACAGGGCAGACGATATGGCGATCTCCTACGTCGGCGGCTCATCCCCGCTCGCGCGGGGCGGACCGCTGGGGTGTGTGGCTGTGGAACAACGTCCTGGGCTCATCCCCGCTCGCGCGGGGCGGACGGCAATCCGTCCGTCGACGCACTGGTGGTCAAGGGCTCATCCCCGCTCGCGCGGGGCGGACATCCGACGCACGGCGCGCTTGTCGCCTTCAGCGGGCTCATCCCCGCTCGCGCGGGGCGGACCTGAGCATGAGGTGGGCGTCGAGCAGGCGTCGGGGCTCATCCCCGCTCGCGCGGGGCGGACGCACCCAGCGCCGACAGCGCGGCATACAAAGCCGGCTCATCCCCGCTCGCGCGGGGCGGACGTCATGCGCGACGGCGCCCGAGCGCAGGGCGACGGCTCATCCCCGCTCGCGCGGGGCGGACCTACGGCGTCGTCGCCTGGTGCGCGGTCTGCTGGGCTCATCCCCGCTCGCGCGGGGCGGACTTTGTCGAGTGTGATCGCCGAAGGGCACGCGCCGGCTCATCCCCGCTCGCGCGGGGCGGACGACGAGATGGACGATGACGTGGCCCGGAGGTGGGGCTCATCCCCGCTCGCGCGGGGCGGACACGAGCACGTCCGCCGCGAGCCAGTCGGTGATCGGCTCATCCCCGCTCGCGCGGGGCGGACCCGTCATCGCCCCTCCTCGATCATCCGCCCTAGGGCTCATCCCCGCTCGCGCGGGGCGGACCCCTCCGGTGATCCCGGAGGGGGGCTTTCGGCGGGCTCATCCCCGCTCGCGCGGGGCGGACGCGGGAGCGGCAGCAGTGCCCTGACCTGCACTGGGCTCATCCCCGCTCGCGCGGGGCGGACGCGCCGCCCGCGAACCAAAAGACGCCGGTCTGAGGCTCATCCCCGCTCGCGCGGGGCGGACCGTACGCAGCCGCATCTGCGCACGGTCGTGTCAGGCTCATCCCCGCTCGCGCGGGGCGGACCTGCCGGGTACCGCGCGCTCGGTCTCGTGCGCGGGCTCATCCCCGCTCGCGCGGGGCGGACGCTCTGTGTAGTCGAAGACCGACCCGTAATACGGGCTCATCCCCGCTCGCGCGGGGCGGACGCGACCTCGGCCGGGCTGGTGGCGCGGCTCACCGGCTCATCCCCGCTCGCGCGGGGCGGACTGCCAGAGCCCAGTCGCCGAGGGTGAAGGTTGGGGCTCATCCCCGCTCGCGCGGGGCGGACGCGCCGGTCGGGAACCAGAAGAGCCCGGTCTGAGGCTCATCCCCGCTCGCGCGGGGCGGACCGCACTCCGGGAACCAGTGAGGTGTTCCACGCCGGCTCATCCCCGCTCGCGCGGGGCGGACCGTGCGCCGAGCACGTTCTTCGCCGACGCCGACGGCTCATCCCCGCTCGCGCGGGGCGGACCTCGGGATGAGCGTCGAGCACATCAAGGCACGCGGCTCATCCCCGCTCGCGCGGGGCGGACGAGGGCAACCGCAAGCGGGCCGCGTTGCAGGAGGGCTCATCCCCGCTCGCGCGGGGCGGACCTGCTGTCGGCGGCCAAGCGCGACGGCTACCGGGGCTCATCCCCGCTCGCGCGGGGCGGACTGCGCTCGGAGCGGCGGGCGCGGGCGTGCGCCAGGCTCATCCCCGCTCGCGCGGGGCGGACCGAGCCACACCCACCGCGCTACTGCTCGCCGGAGGCTCATCCCCGCTCGCGCGGGGCGGACGTGGACATCCCGCTATCCGCAGGCTGGAGCGCCGGCTCATCCCCGCTCGCGCGGGGCGGACACTTGCTGACCTGCGAAATCTACTAGGGGCCGGGCGTTTTCGGATGACTTCGGCGCGCCGCTCGATAGCGGGAAGCCTTGCTCCATCCTTTGCGTCGCTCCCCTTGCCGCTCGTCGGCCGGCCTCCGGATCAGAGTCAAGCCATCGAGATCGACTACATCCCAATCATGCCGATGCACCCGGAAGGCCAACCGCTGCTCGTTCCGCACGCTGTAGACCAGCAGCGCCTTTCCATCCTTGACATGGTCAAGAACGTCGAGCCACAGCTCATCGCGAACTCGGGCGCTGACATGACCGACGAACACTCCCGCGCTGATCTCTAGCAGCCACCTGGTCACGTGCCCACGAAGGCCCTGCGGGCAAGCGGTCAAGATGAGAACTACCACCCGGGATCGACCTCCGGACCGGACCCCTCGCGCCAGGCTCGCCCTCCCTCGACCTCTCGATTCGCCCCATCCCACAACAGGATTCGGGCATCGTCTGCTCCAGAAGGAAGCGGCGCCGTCGGGTCAGCGAGCAGCCGCCTGATGTCGCCAGCGCAGCGGGAAGCCAGTTGGCCTCCGAAGAGAACGTCTCGCATCGAACGCCTGGTCTCAGCACCAATGTCCTCGACCTCGGCAGCACGGGCGGCAACGGAGAAGGCGGTGGGGATGGCGAGGTCGACCCGGTACAGGTCCGCGATGTCGAACACGAAGGATCGCGTGTTGCCCGTGTGCACGAAGCCCAGGCCCGGCGAGCAGCCCAGCGCCACGATGATTGCGTGAACGAGGCCGTAGAGCCCGGCGGTGGCCGCAGAGAGCGCCTGATTCACGGGGTCGCCCGCCGCGAAGTCATCGCTGTCATAGTCTCGTCTCCTCCAGTCGACGCCGTAGGCATCGGCAGCCGCCCGGTACGCCTTGCGCACTCGAGCGCCCTCTCGCCCACGTAACTGCTGCATGGTCAATGCGCTGACGTCCTCGCCGGGGAAACGCATCGCATACATCTCTCGGGCCACGCGCAACCTGGAGGTCTGGTTGCTGACGAGAGCAGCCTGGCGAATCAGCAGTCGGCTGCTCGACGCGAGGCCTTGGCCGTGCGCGTAGTAGCGCACGCCGCTCTCGCCCACCCACACGATCGTCGACCCAGAGTCCGCCAGCAGGGCAATCGCCGCTTGGCTCACTCTGGTCCCCGGGCCGAGCAATAGCGCACTGAGCGTCGCCGCCGGGAGATGGACCGTGCCTCGGTCATCGCTGAAGGTGACCGCGTTGTCCTCACGGTGCACGATGCACCGCTCGACATAGACGAAGGACAACCGGTCCTCCACCCGGACGAGCTGATCCAACTCGGCCGGCGGCATACCTGGGATGGGCTTCATCGGTGGGGCGCCAGGGTCAGCAGACCGCAGCCATATCCCTTGCCGCGACCGATCCCGCTGCGCATTGCTGCGACAAGGAGCTCAGGATCGACAACTCTCAAGACGCCCTCATAGGTGACAGTCGTCAAGGCCACGCGGTCGACGCGCTCACCTGCTCCGGCAGCGGAACGGCGCCGGAAGGTTGCCAAGCCTCGGCCGCGGACAGCCACCTCAGGAACCCCGAGGGAGTTGGCCGGGAAGTCGACGCCGAGCTTGCCGGATCGCTCGAGCAGCCAGCTGAGTTGATGGTTGATCGTGCGATGCGGGCTGACCCTTCCGCGCGCTCCCTCGCCCCGACTGACGACACGAACTGGATTGGCCGTCAACCGAAACCGCCACGTCTCACCGTCAGACAGGCGCGCCAGGAGCGGCTCGTAGTCGCGGGTTTCCCAGGTGGGCTCGGTGGGCCACCCGGCCTGCTCAACCACACCAGTGAGGTCAGGCCGCACCGGACTGGCAACGTAGAGCCGGAGGCGGTGAGCATCCTGGTCGAGCCTCCAGAGTGTTCGCCCTCCGCCGGACAACGGGGCCGGCGGAATGCTCCCCAGGACGAGGGCATGGGTGACCTGGGGTGAGACGAGCATCCGCTTCGTCGTGAGGCGCGTCGGATTCAGGTCCATTCGGGTCAGGAACATCAACTGCCTCCCAAAGCTGCGAAGAAGTCCATGCCGTCCAGACCGTCCGGATTCTCCACGCGCCGCGGTGCTGCCCGAGCGACCTCACGCCACGTGTACTCACGGCGGACCGGAGAGTAGGACACCGGCACGTCCCGCACCGTGTCCGTCTCCAACGACTCCGCTGACAGCTCTGCGTCGACGTAGAGGTCGAGGGTCACCTCTCGCCCCACGGTCTTGCGGTACCAGGGTGCGGCCTGCCACTCCACGTCGCGAAGAGAGGTGACCAGGTCGTCGTGGACGACACCCAGACTGACTCGCCCCTCGGCAGGACATGCTCGCCGGCCGAGGTAGAGCGGATACACCGGGCGGCGGATCGCCTCGTCGAGCGTCTGGATCAGGGCGTCGTCTCCCTCGACTGCGGCTACGAAGACAGCGTCAGCGAGGTAGTACCGATAGGACAGCGGCATCGACTTCCCGTCTCGCCACCGGATGGCCGTCTGAAAGTCACGGGTCAGACGACCGGGCTGATCCACGCGCACCCCAAAGCGGAGCCGAGCAAGGTCGGCGATGGCCTCGGTGCGGCGGCGTCCTTCGGCTGCCGCGAGCAACCCCAGCACCCCACTCTTCGTGGGTTCTGAGCGCGTCTCACGACGAGTGAACCTGCTGCTGTCTCCCCACGACTGGAGTGGACCGGCCAAGCGAAGCAGCAGGGTGCTCACGGTCGGTCAGCACCCAGATACGCGCTCACAGCCGCCTCGACCCGATCGCATAGCTCCGTGATTCGCATCGTCGCACCGAGCGCGGCAAGCGGCTCTGCCGCAGCACCCGCCGTGACCACGAAGGTGTGGGCTGGCTCGTCGACGAACGCCCGGACGGCCTGTGCCTGGGCAGCAAGACGCTTCGCTGACTCCTCGACCCGACCGCCAGCACCGTTCGCTCGCACGGCCTGCTCGAAAGCCCCCACGAGGTTCACCGGCTGGTCCTCCCTCAGCATGACCACCACGCCGTCCGGGGTCGTGCGGTTGGCGAAGGTGTTCTGCTTGCCGGTCGGCATCGACCGGACGAAGTCACCGACGAACACGGCGGCCGCCCGGGCGGTCGCCTCGGGGTCGCCGAGGTTGGCCTGCAGACCCTCGACGTTGAGGGTGGCGTAGCGATAGAGGGTCGCCGAGTTGAACTCGACGGTGCCCAACATGCCTGCTCCGGTCTCCTCCCCCTCGTCCTGGGTGACGTCGTCGACCGCCGTGAAGTAGTCACTCTCGTCTTCGACGGCGTGGGTGCTGATCGCATGAGCAACCTGCACCGATGCGTCGACGCTCAACTCCTTGTTGTCGGCCACCATCCGGCCGAAGAGACCTACCTCGATACCGTGCTCGCGATCCATCGCCTCGGTGACGTCCTTCTTCGTCGGCTTCTCGCCGACAGCTGCCACGGCCGCGATCCGCTCCAGCTGCCGGCGGGAGAAGAAGATCAAGTAGTCGGTCTGCGCGACCGGCGGCTCGGTCGAGCCCCTCGGCGCCTTGCCCACCTTGGGCTTGAGTCCCATGGCCTCGAGCGCCGCGCTCGCGCGCGCCACGGCAGCGTCTCGCTCCATGCCATGGTCTGCCTCAAGGATGTCCGCGATGAGCTCCACCGAGCGCTTGGTCCGCACACCAAGGTCGGCCTTGTCCAAACGCTGGCCGAACTCTGCGCGGGTGGCCCGCTTCCACGCCTGGCTGCTCACTCGGGCGCGCCGAACCCCGCCGTAGAAGGCGGACTTCGGGGAGCCGGTGTCGTCGCGGTTGAGATTGCTCGGCGGGACGGTCTGCAGGACGTGGATGTCGATGAACAGGCGGTTCATGAGGGGCTCCTCGTGGGCTCGGCGGTGGAGGTGGTCTCGGTTGTTGTCGAACGGTCTCGTCGATGCAGGTCACGGCCCCAACTCAGCTGCACTGCATCGGCTCTTGGCGTCTCGAGCCGATAGAGATCCTCGGCCAGTCGCGCGTAGTCCAGGGCGACGTCGTGAGCCCGGAAGAGGCTGACCAGACTGCGCAGGTGATAGAGCCGCTGTTGATCGCCCGTGGCGGTCGCCACCGAATGGAAGCGACGCAGCACGGCACCGCTCAGCTCGTCACCCGGCTCTACCTTCCTGGACAGGTCGCGAGCGGCCAGCCCGAGGGATCGGCCCGACACGTGCATCGGGGAGGTCTTGGCCTGCTGATGCCTGGACCACAGCACGAGAGCGGCGTGCACGGCTCGCTCAGCCCGCGATGCCGTGGCTCCTGGGCGGTCCGCCAGCAGCTCATCGGGTATGCCGTCGAAGGTCACCTGCCAGACCCGGACGTCAGCGGCGGGATCGCCGGCATCGGCGTGTCGGAGGGTCGCCAGGGTGGCCAATGCATCGGAGGTGGGCCTCACACGGCCCTCCGTCGGCAGATACTGCGCCTGCCAGCGCCCGATCACGCGAGCGACGTGGGCAGCCACCAGCTTCGATCTTGGTGGTCGCACACTGTGGTGTTCGTCCATCTCACTCCTTCCCTTCGTTCGTGGGGGTGCCGACTTTCTGCACCGCTTAGTGGGGTGGCCGCGGCGCATTGGGCAGGGCCTTGAGCAGACCGGCCCGGAACCAGATGCTCGACAGGGGCGCGTCAATGTGGTGCGGCTTTCCCACGGCTGGCGACACCGTTCGTCCGAGCCAGGCGGCCTGGCCGGCGGCACGCACGAGGTCGGCGCCGAGCCGAGAGAGCACGCGGTGGGCGTGGGTGTGCCAGGCCACGACGAGGTCGTCCGGATCCGCGTCGGGGAGCAGCCGACCAAGCCATTGACGGAACGGCTGGTCGAGCGCGGCATACCCCTGCTCAGCAGCCCGGTCCTTCACTGAGGCCGTCTCCCACTCACCAGCGGCGAGGGCGAGATTGGCCGCCAGCCCACGCAGGGCATCGACAGCACGCTCCGACGCCCCGACCATGTCGACGGCGAGGGATGCCAGCTGCGGCTCGGCGAAGATCGCGGCCGGCAGGCGCAGCCGGTCATCCACCACCGAGGCGATGGTGCTGCTCTGACTGCCGTAGGTCACGCCCACTGCGTGCAGGCTGACCGGGTACCCCGGGTCGAGGGCACCGGCGTCGACGAGTTGCGCGAGCCAGTCCAGCACGTTCGGCGGCATGGAGCTCGCTGCCTCAGACGACGCCGAGCCGCCTTCGGCACGGGTGGGGAGCATCCCGGGAAGGCCTCGCCACACGGCCCGCTCCGGATCGTGACCGCGCGGCATGTAGACCGTGCCGCCGTGCTGCTTCTCCTGATTGGCGCTGCGTCGCCACGCCGTGTGAGGCTCAAGCTGGTGCCGGTTCCTGGGGTGGATCGGATCCCCGTTGCAGATGAGGGTGTCGACCACCCGGTCCGCGTCGACGATCAGCCGGACCCGCCGGGCTTGCCAGGTCAGGAGATCGGCCGTGCCAGTCGGCTCGGCATGGCCCTGCTCCACGTCGGCCGTGAGGGGCTTGCGCTCCCAGGCCGGCAGGTCTCCAGCCCACGCCGAGCTCGCCGAGTCGAGGTTCCACGCTGTGCTGAGCAGCAGCGTCTCCTTGAGCGTCCTGCCCTGCGGGAGCAGCAGACCGCAGTGGCCGGCCCACCCGGTCCCGATGGGATACCCCTTGCCACCCTTGACTCGAGCGTCACCGGCAGCGCCGCTCTTGATGCCCGACGGGTCGAAGGCGTGCACGTGCACGAGCCATCTGGCCGCCTCCGCAAGCCCGATCGATTGCAGGTCACGGCCCGCCCTGGTGGTGAAGTACTGCTCGCCGTCGGGAACGTCGGCGATGAGCTTCGGCAGACCGCTGGTCTTGCCTGCCGTCAAGCGGGCCACCTGCATGAACGGTGCCACCGGATCGATGAGGTCGAACCGACTGCGATGTCGCTCGAGATAGGCATGGATGTCCTCGACCGGCAGCGTGTCAGCAGCCCACCACCTCGCCCACTGCCGCACTCGAGCCTCGACCGGCCCAGGGACCGGCAGAGCACGATAGAGGATCGCGACGAGCAGCCGCAGCACGGCGACCTCCTGGCTGGGCAGGTCGCCACGCACCCCAGCCAACTCATGAGCTCGCGCGAAGACATCCAACAGGGAGACCTCGGCCGGACGAGACTCGCTGTCAGAGACGAGGATCCATGGCTCGTCCAGCAGGTTGAAGGTGTCGGTCATCCGAGACGCTCCTTGGTATACCGCAGGCCGGAGTTCGGGTCGTAGGTCAGTCGCCAGCGGTCGATGACCGCCTCGTTGCGTGCGTCGAGGACGAGCACGAGCTCCCCCTTCAGCCACGGTGATTGCGCCCAGCCGGTGAGGTGCGACCCCTGGCGCTCGAGGTCGTCGATGACGCGATCGATCGCGGCATACCCCTGGCTGTCGCCCCAGATCTTGGTCATCGCGCCGGGGAGTCGCAGGGTGCAGGTCGCCAATCGCCGAGCGACGTCGTCCGGAGGTGGCCCGAGCTCGGTCGGGAGGATCGTGTCGGGTGGCAGTCCCGCCTCCGGCATCGGACGCAGCTGCCCGTCGTCGCGCACGACGATGACCTCGATGGTCTCGTCCGTGTCGCGCACGCGGGCCCTGGCGCGCCCCGATCCGTCGTCATCCGGCTCTGTCGAGCCTTGCCGCAGCAGGCCGACCAGGGACTGCTGATCCGTGGGATCGGGCAGCAGGAAGACACTGGCATCCGCCTCGAGGCGATTGGTGGTATCCCTGCGCTCGGATTCCGCTGCGTCCCACGCGTCCTGCCACCCTGGCGGAGCCTGCAGCTCCGCGGAGTATGCCGCGTCGACGAGCCGTGGCACGTCCGAAGGAAGATCGACCGGGCGCCCGGCTAGATGTGGGCCGAGCACCGCCAGAGCGCGGAGCAAGGCAGCCTGTCCGTAGACAGCCGCGCCTCCGGCGTCGAGCTCAGGCGGCTGCTCACTGAGCGACGTGACGGCGGTGACGAGGAGGCGAGGCTCGGAGACTGAGGCCGGTCGCGCGCCTGGGGCGCGCCGGTGTCGGTGCAGGCGTCCGGCTCGCTGAAGCACGAGGTCGATCGGCGCCAGATCGGTCACCATGAGATCCACGTCGATGTCGAGGCTCTGCTCCAGGACCTGGGTGCCGACCACGACGAACCCTGTCGGCCGTTGCGGAGAGTGTCCGGACGCATCCGGCGGACCAAGCAGGTGGCGCAGCTGACGTTCTCTGTCCATCCGGGCTGTGGCGAGAAAACGACTGTGCACCAACATGACTCGCTCTGCACCGAGCCGGGAGACGAGGGCGTGGTAACTGGCCTGCGCTCCCCCCACCGTGTTGTGGACCACGGCGACGCAGGCGCCGTCGGTGACTGCGCGGCATGCCTCCTCCTGCCACTCGTCAGCGAGCTCGACAGTCAGCTGTCGACGCCGGTCGGGGTCAGACTCGACCTCGACCACGTCCACGGTGTCGGTGACCGTCGTCAGCCGTGGGTAGGCCCGGGAGTTGGGGATCGCCGGTCTCGCACCGAGGTATGCCGCGACGAGCGCCTCGCGCATCTGTGGGGGCAGGGTCGCCGAGAGCAGGATGACGGGCGTGCCATGGGCGGCGAGCCAGCCGAGCGCTCTGCGCAGGTAGACCTGCATGAAGGTGTCGGCCGCGTGGACCTCGTCAACCACGACAACCTTTCCGGCCAGCGCAAGATGTCTCAGCGGGACGAACCGTGCCTTCAGTGCCGCGAAGAGGACCTGGTCGATGGTGCCTGCGACGAAGTTCGCGAGCATGCCGCGTCGGCGCCCCCGCAGCCACGAGGTCACGACAGCGACCTGATCGCCGATGTCCTCCGGGTCGCCGACGCCAGCGATCCTGCCGGCGTGGGCGAGGATTCGGTAGTCCTCGTTGAGCGCGGCCTTGCCATGGGCGAGGAAGATGCTGGTCCGCGGGGTGCCGAGCGTGCCGACCCAATCGCGAAGCCGCGGAAAGATGCCGTCGGAGGTCGCCTGGGTCGGAAGAGCGAAGACGACGCCGCCCAGGCCGAACTTCGCGGCCAGGATCTCGCCGGCGAGCAGGGCCGCCTCGGTCTTGCCCTCCCCCATCCCGGCCTCGACGATCAGCAGGCCGGGGCGCGTCATCGCCTGAGCTGCCTTGACGGCAGCCCGCTGGACGCCCCTGACCTCCACACCTGCGAGGCCTGGGAAGCGCCGTGACAGAAGGTCCTGCACCTCGTTGTCCGGTGGGTCCGCGGTCCACGCCGGAGGAAGGTCCCAGCCCGCAAGGGTCGCCGCTGCTCGTTCGGCCGAGGTGCTCAGGTCGGTGAAGGGAAACCTGGCCTGGTCGCTGGCGAGCCAGTCGGCAACCACGATCGCCCCGGACAGCTGCATCTGGGCGGTTACCGGGAGGGGAGTCGTCAGCCAGCGTGGGAGGCGGTCGATTGCGCCGGCCGCCGTCGCCATGCCATGGAGCAGCTCGTCCTGTGCGGCCCTCCAGGCCCCCTTGTGGTGGACGGTGTGCGGTCGGCTCTTCGTGTTGACCAGATCAACCACACTTGGTGGCACGCCATGATGTGCCCCTACGGGCGCGGCATACTGCCTGGCGATCTGCCGGTCCGGAACGCCTCCTGCTTCGGCGACTACTCTCGCGAACCACTCCTCGAGAATGAACTGGCCGACTCGGCAGTGCGGCGGTGGGGGACCGTCGCCGCGATCGAGCGGGAAGGGCAGGTCGGCCTGGACCATGCGGTCCTGAACCCAGGCCATGCCGGGGACCTTCGCCACCTTGGCCGCGAAGGATGGCGCCATCTTCCCGATGTCATGCACTCCGGCCAGGAAGACATAGAGGCGGCGGCCGTCCTCCAATCCGCCGGGCAACCCCGCGCTGATCGTTGCCTTGACCGATCGGGGGAGCCAGCTGTCCCACAGCGCTGCGGCCATCGCGGCGGCATCCTCGAGGTGCCGGTGCAGGCGAAGGAACTCGCCGGTCGTGGCGTCGGTCTTGCCCCATGCGGCCAGGACGGCTGGTGACCAGGTCTGGGTCATCGGCACTCACCCCTTTGGCCTAACCAAAGCACAGGGGTCCGACAAGCGCTCGTCGAGATGCTCCCGCTCATGGGGAAAGGACCATCACGAATCCCCGACGTCGACACTCCAGCAGGTCGTCCCGGAGTTGCCGGAGGATCTGAGCCTCCACGTCGGTCGGGACGGCGCAACCGCAGGCAGGTGCGCCGCCGCTGTCGCCGTAGCCAGACGGTTCCTGCGTATCGCAGCGCCACTCGCTGGGCACGGCCCGCGGGATGGGGTAACACATCTGGTGCTGACAACCGCGCGCACCGCGCAACTGGACACGGCAACGGTGAGTGTGCATGAAAGAGCCCTCCGACGCTTCACGGACGCCGACGCAGGCCCTAGACTCGCGTGCGTTCCAGCAGGTGCGTCTAGTGCCTGGGCCGGGGACGAGCGTTCCAGCGCTCGTTCCCGGCTTTTCACTGGCGGGGCGACCAGCAGTCGCCTGATCCGAAGGTTAACTCACTATAGAAGCCGTGACAACCAGTCTATTCAGAGTAGCAACGGCATCTGTTATTCGAGCCTCGCATGACACCGTCATGGGTGCCAGGTCCCCGCTCGCGCAGGGCGGATGCCGAGTATCAGCGCCATCTCGGCTCATCCCGCCAAGGCGGGCGATCACGGGAAAGTTACTCCCATCGGGTCGGCTGGTCACGCTCCCGCGAGCGCACCCACCGGCAGGGCGACGATCCGCTCCCCCAGCGGGTAGCACTCACCGCCGGTGTGCACGACGAAGCCGTGTCGGAACCGGTCCCCAAGCCTGTCTCGCAACCAGTCCAGTTGAGCCGCATCGGCCCGGCCAGGATGTCGACCGTGCTTGACCTCGAACGCGAAGAGTCCCTTCGACGTCTCGACCACCGCGTCGACCTCGTGCTCGCCGGCCGCGGTCCGCACATGCATCAATGACCCGCCGACAGCTTCCACCTGCGGCCGCAGTTGCTGCATGACGAAGGACTCGACGAAGCGGCCAGCGGTGGTCGGGTCGGCTCGAAGGTCCGCCACCGTGCGGTCGGCCAAGGCCAGCGCAAGCGCCGTGTCCGCGAGGAAGCGCTTGGGGTATGCCGTCAGTCGCGAGAGCCGGCTGCTTTCAAAGGCACCGAGCGGCGCAGACAGATGGACTCGCGTGAGCAGGTCGTCATAATGCTTCCACGTCGCCTTGTTGACATCGGCGGACTCCCAGATGCGCTGATCAGGCACCGCTTGGCCGGAAAGCGTGGCGAGCACCCGCATCGCCCGCAGCAGCCGCGAGGTATCCCGACCCTCCTCACCGGCACGCTGTGAGACCACCGCGGCATACGCCTCGAGGAAGATGCCGGGGTCCGGCGTCGCCCGGGCTCCGGGAAAGCCGGGGCGGGCCAGCAGCTCGAGATCGAACTCCGGGACCTGGCGACCGATCGGCGCTTCAGCGCCGTCGACCAACTCCTTCAGGAAAGGCTCGCCATCGCCCCGGCCAGCCAGCTCGGCCCAGCTCATCGGGCGCATCACCACGCGCACCGCGCGACCGGTCAACGGATAGGTGGGTCCGTATGCCGCCGGCTCGACGCTGCCGGTCAACAGGAACCGGCCGGGCGAGGGGTCCGCGTCAACGAGACGCTTCACCGTCCACAGCAGCTCCGTTCCGGCGAGCTGCCACTCGTCGAGCAGAACCGGCGGCTCCAAAGCCGCTAGGTACCGCTCGGCGTCCACGGCGAGCACGTACAGATCTCTCGGCAGCATGACCCGAGAGGCGCACAGCCGCGCCGCCGACGTCGTCTTGCCAACGCCCCTCGGCCCGTCGAGCAGGATCACCGACGCGTTGCTCAGCGCATCCGCGAGGACCGCGTCGATGTGGCGCGGCAGGTAGCCCAGACCATCTGCCATGCAGAAAAGGCTACTCACTAGCCGATAAATCGGCTAGTGAGTAGCCGAAAATGTACGTAGCCCGCGGCGCTCAGAGCAGCTGGTCCGCCATCGTCGCCACCCGAGCGAAGACCCGCGTCGAGCCGTCGGCGGACAGCACGAGCACGTCGTAGGGCTCGAGCACCGCAGCGTCCATGCCCGGCGAGCCGATCGGCATACCGGGGACGACGAGCGCGCGGTCCTGCGCCGTCCGGCTCTTGAGGAACTTGGCGACGTGAACCATCGGCACATGCCCGACGACGAGCACGCCCTCGCCGTTCGTGGCCAGGTGGCAGGACTGCAGCGCAGTCGGGATGCCGGCGTCCCGGAAGGCGGCCTCGAGCGACGGCGGGTGCGTGCCGGTGACCTGCGCGCCGAGCTCCTGGGCATAGCTCATCCACGCCGAGCAACACGAGCAGGTCGGGCTCTTGGCGACGGTGAAGGTGAGCTGCGCCGCCGACAGCCCATAGGCCCGCAGCCGCTCGGCCTGGCTGCCGGTGCCACCGGAGCCGCCGGATCGGCTCGCCCCGCCCGTCCCGCTCGTCCGGCCCGCCGCACCACCACCCGCACCACCAGTGGTCGCCACCGGGCCGGGCGGCATACTGCCGGAGCTGCAGCCGGCGAGCGCCACGGCCCCGAGCACCGCAGCTCCAGCCAGCAGCACCGAGCGCCGACTCGGCGGCTGACCGGTCGGCACCGGGAGGGCCCGGGTCCTCGTCATCGTCGCTCCCTAGACATAGGTGAGGGTGATCATCATCCCTGCCTCGCCGTGATAGGCGTTGTGGCAGTGGACCATCCAGTCCCCGACGTTGTCGGCGTCGAGGTCCAGCGCCATCGACTGCATCGGCGCCATGAGCACGGTGTCCTTGCGCAGCCCCGACCGCAGCGCGAAGGTGTGGCCGTGCACGTGCAGCGGGTGGGTCATCATCGTCATGTTGAGCGCCATGATCCGCAGCCGCTGGCCCGCCTTCACGGTGAGCGGCGTGTTGTGGCCGTGCGGAGCGCCGTTGATGCCCCACCGGTAGGGCTTCATCGAGCCCTGCAGGGTGAGCTGGACGGTCGCATCCGGCTCCTTGACCGGCAGCGTGCTGCCCGGCCCCGGCTGCAGCTGTGACCCGATGAGCACCTGCCCGGACAGCTCGGCCGGCGTGACGTCCGGCCCCGGCGCCTGCCCCGCCCCGGTCCGCACGAGCGCGAGCGCCTGCCCGCCCTCGGTCTTGCCGAAGGGCCGCGCGACCAGCGGGAAGACACCGTCGCCGAGGGTCACCACCGCGTCGTACCGCTCCCCCATCCCCAGGTATGCCGCGTCGACCTCGGTCGGCGCGGTCGGGAAGCCGTCGGTGTGGGTCACGGTGAGCCGGTGGCCACCGAGCGCCACCGTGAAGATCGTGTCGGAGGCCGCGTTGACGATCCGCAGCCGGACCCGCTGGCCCGGCTTGGCGGCGAGCACCTCGGGGTCGGCCGGCGGCCGGCCGTTGATGAGGAAGAGCGGATAGGCGACGTCGCCGCCGTGCCCCCACGGCGGCGGGCCCATCCCGTCATGACCCATGCCGCCCATGTCGTGCCCCATGCCGCCCATGCCGCCCATCGGCCCGGTCGAGGCCCCACCACCGTCGGCGATCAGCGTGGCCAGCACGTCGTCGGGCGTGCGGCCGGTGCCGTCGAGCCAGTCGTCGAGGACGACGATCCACTCGTGGTCGTAGCGGCCAGGCTCGCGCGGGTCGTCGATGACCATCGGCGCATAGAGACCCCGGTCGAGCTGCAGGCCGACGTGCGGATGGAAGAAGTAGGTGCCCGGGTCGGGGGCGGTGAACTCGTAGACGAAGCGTCCGCCCGGCCGCACCGGGTCCTGGGTCAGGCCCGGCACTCCGTCCGCGGCATTGCGCAGCCGGATGCCGTGCCAGTGGATCGTCGTGTCCGCGGGCAGCTGGTTGTCCAGGGTGACGCGCACCAGGTCGCCGGCGGTGGCGCGCACGAGCGGGCCCGGCACGCGCGCGGCATACCCCCAGGTCTGCACGGCTCGGCCGGCGAGATCCCAGGTGACCGGGGCCGCGGTGAGGCTGCGCTCGACGACCCGCTGACCGGCGCTCGTGGGCGCCGCACTGGGCGGGCCGAAGCTGCGGCTCGGGGCGTGCGCGTCGTGACCGGTGCTCGGCGTGCACGCGCCGAGCCCGGCCACCCCCGCCCCGATTCCGGCGACAAGCAGCTGGCGACGAGTGAGAGGCATGATGCCCCAGCATGACCGACCCCGGTTCAGACGCGTCGTGCAGTCCGGGTTGAGATTCGGTCAAGGATTGCGTGACAGGTGGCCGACCAGGATCAGGGGTATGCCGCGACGCAGGCCGGCGTGCCCGTGTTCGAGTTGTCCACCTGGCCGCCGACGTCGTTGACGACATGCCGGATCGTGCCCGCGCCGAGGTTGACGGTGAGCACGTGGGTGAGTGTGACTCCGGCTCGGGTGGGCACCTGGAAGCCGGCCCGGGTCACGATGGCGGGGTTGTTGCGGTTGTAGACGTAGCTGCCGCCGCCGTAGAGCGTGTGGGTCTGCACCTGGTCGCCGACCCGGTAGCCCGCATAGCCGAGCGTGCCGTCCGGCTGGGTCCAGTCGGCCTGAGTGGGCGGGTCGTAGGGCAGCTCGTTCTGGTAGAGCACGACGACGCCGCGCTCACCGGTCCAGATCGTGTTGTGCTGCTGGAAGTGCTCGACGAACAGACCTGTCGCGGTGACGTCGTCGCCGCTGACGATGACGCCGTTGGCAGCGGTGTTGGTGCGCCAGCGGTCGGTGTCGCCCTCGACGCCGGCGCTGAAGCCCTCGACGCCGTGATCGGCCCGCCACACCCAGGTGTGGTCGATGAGGACGTGGTCACTCTCGACCACCAGCACGGCGCGGGTCCTGCCGATGTGCGGGCCACCGACCCGGAAGTAGACGTCCGAGAGGGTGAGCGGGTCGGTCGAGGTCGAGACGTCCGGGCGACCGCTGGGCCCCTGCCCCTGGGCGGGTGAGGCACCGACGGTCAGCAGGGCACTGGACTCGGTGCTGCCGGCGTCGATGGTGAGCCCGGCGACGACGATGCCGGCTCGGTCCTCGACGACGAGCGGGGTCGCTCCCCCGACGGCGGTGAGCGTGGCATGTCCCATGCCGAGCACCACGGTGCCGGGGCGCGTGACCCGGATGCTCCGGGCGACGTCATAGAGGCCGGGGGTGAAGAGCAGGCTCTTGCCTTGCGCGAGAGCGGAGTTGATCGACGACCACGCATCTCCGGGATGCACGACGTGGAAGTCGCTCAACGGCACCGTGCGGCCGGGCGTCGGCCCGGCCGACCAGCTGACCCCGCGCGTGCCGGACGCGGCATACGGGATGCGCACCTGCCATTGGCCCGCGGAGTCGACGAAGAGGTAGGGCTTCTCCCGGCTCAGCGGCGTGCGCTCGAGCGTGGTGTAGGGCGGGTTGGGGAATGCCGCGTCGCTCGGGGCGCCCTCGACGCCGGAGAAGACTTGGTTCCACACGGCGTTGGTCCACACCCCGACCGAGCTGTTGCGGGTCAACCACTGCTGCTGCGAGCCGTTGATGACCACGCCGGCGCGGCTGTCGGCCATGAAGCCGCCGCTGGCGTATTGCGGGCCGGCCGTGCAGTAGTCCATGAGCGACAGGTTGCCGCCGCGCACCTGCACGCGGCGCATCGAGACGGCCTGGGAGACGGCCCAGAAGTTCGACGAGGCGCGACAGCCGTCCTGGCCGGTGCCGTTGACGTCGATGGTGAGGTTGGCCAGGGTGCGCCAGAAGGTGTTGAGGGCGATGCAGTTGGTCGTGCCGCCGTCGCCGAGGCAGCGGTTGTAGACCTCGACCTTGCCGTTGATGACGACGTCGCCCGGGTCGGCGCCCAGGCCGGCGACCTCGGTGTAGTAGCCGACGGTGACCTGCAGGGGCTCGGTCGCCGTGCCGTAGGTGCCCGGCTTGAAGAGCAGGCTCCAGCGCTCGGTGCCCATCTCGGCGTCGGTCTGCGCGGCGGCGATCCGGTCGAAGGTCGCCTTGATCTGAGCCGTCGGCATGCTCGGGTCGAAGACGACGACCCGGGAGCCCAGGTCGAGGGCGGCTCCGGGCGGAGCAGCCGGCGCAGCGGTCGCGGGGCCGGCCATCGAGCCGACCGCCAGGGTGGTGGCGATGGCGAGCCAACCGGCTCGGCGACGAAGGCGGTGCGGGGCGAGAGGTCCGAACATGGGCGATACCTCGAATCGAGTGGGAGAGCCGCGCCGGGTGCGCCCAATATGTCCCACTGTGCCGCGGTGGACAAGGGCGGGCCGGTGCCGAACGTGAATGCGCCACGGCTGCGATGCTGTCCGGGTGACCGACTACCGCGAGCAGCAACCGACCAGGCAGGACCTCGACGAGACGACCGGGCCGCTCGTCGTGGCCTTCGGCACGCAGTGGTGCGGCTACTGCCGGGCGGCCGAGCGGCATGTCGTGGCTGCCCTCGCCGACCACCCCGACGTGCCGCTCGTCGGCGTCGAGGACGGCCCGGGCCGACCGCTCGGCCGATCCTTCCGGGTCAAGCTGTGGCCGACGCTCATCTTCCTGCGCGACGGGGTCGAGGTGGCCCGGGTGGTGCGGCCCACCGGGCGGGAGCCGCTCGACGAGGCCCTCGCGCAGGTCACCGGGTCGTGAGCAGGCCGCCAGCCGCCCGCGGGTGCCGACACTAGAATCCGGGCATGTCGGCGACCACTCCTGAGGAGCGTCTGCGGATGGCCTTGGAGATGGCCGAGGTTGGTGAGCAGCTGGTGCGCAGCCGGCTGAGCCGCGAGCACCCCGACTGGGGGGCCGACGAGGTGGAGGGCGCAGTCCTGCGCTGGCGCCATGATCGGCCGGGCGCGCCGCACGGCGACCATCCTGGCCCGCCGTCGACACGCTTTCTGCCGAGGCCCCCTCGTTGACCGGGTCGGTGCAGGAGTCGCTGCGCCGACTCGTCGCGGACCTCGCACGATTGCGGGTCCGCTACGCACTGGTCGGTGGCTTCGCGGTGTCGACTCGCGCGGCGCCGCGCTTCACCCGTGATGTCGACGTGTGTGTGTCGGTGGAGCACGACGCTGACGCCGAGCGGCTGGTCCATGACTTGACCGGCATCGGCTACCAGGTCGCCGCTGTCGTCGAACACGAGCAGTCGCAGCGCCTGGCTGCGGCACGCTTGATCTCCCCGGTGCCCGGCTCGGTGCTCGTCGACCTGCTCTTCGCGTCGTCGGGAGTTGAGCCGGAGATCGTCGAGGCAGCCGAGCTGCTGGAGATCCTGCCCCAGCTGCGGCTCCCGGTCGCCCGGTCTGCGCACCTCGTCGTGCTCAAGCTGCTCGCCCGCGACGATGGTGCGCGGCCGCAGGACGCTATGGACCTGCGAGCGCTTCGGCCCGTCCTGACGGACGACGACGCAGCGGAGGCGCTTGAGCTGGCCCGACTCGTGACCACACGGGGCTATGACCGCGGGCGGGACCTCATGGCGTTGACGAGGGAGTACACGGACGACAGGGCAGCGCGCTGAGGGTCGGCCGTCAGCTCGGTTGGGCGAGAACAGGATTGAGCGGGCTGGCCGCGAGGTCGCCGGGGCGCAGGCCGGGCAGCCAGGTGCGCAGGTCGTTCTGCTGGGCGGGGTTGGTCGGCTCCTGCACGGTGAGCCCGTCGGCGAAGTAGATCACCGTCATCACCGCCCGCAGCGTGCCGGTGCCGTTGCCGCCGGCGCGGTGCACCGTCCAGCCGGAGTGGAAGCTCGCATCGCCGGCGCGCATCGGCCGCGGCTCGGCCAGCGCGAAGCCCCGCTCGGTGACGACGTGCTCGAAGTGCGCCTCGCTCGCGTCCGAGATCGTGACGTCGCTGAGCGGGCCGTCGAGATGCGAGCCGCTGGCGAAGGTCAGCCCGCCCATCTCGGGCACGACGTCCACGAGCGGCATCCACATGGTCACGCAGCGGTGGCCGTCGAGCGGCCAGTAGGTCGCGTCCTGGTGCCACGGGGTGTGACCGCCGCCCGGCTCCTTGAAGAGCGCCTGGTCGTGATAGAGCCGCACCGCCGGCGCGTCGAGCAATTGCGCTGCGACAGAGGCAAATCGGGTGGCCATGACGTATGCCGCGACCGTCTCGTCCTTGCGCCACAGGTTCATCGCCTGGACGAACGCCTGGCCGTAGGTGTCCCGCTCGGCGAGTGGCGCCAATCCCTCGGTATGCCGCGCTGTCGCGGCCGCGATCGCCGGCACGAAGGGCGCCGCCTCGGCTGCGGTGGCCAGGCCCGGCACGAGCAGGTGGCCGTCGCGCCGGTAGGTGGCGACCTGGTCCTGGGCGAGGAGGTGCCGGTCGGCGAGGGCGGTGATCGTCGTCATGCGGTACATCGTGGCCCGGTCAGCCGCCGATGAGCGGCATACTGTGGCAGTGAACGGTACGTTCTGGTCATGAGCTCGACGAGAGCCGTCACCTCGGCCGGCCCAGCCGGCTCCTACGTCACGGTGCGACCCGCCCTCCCGGTGCGCCTCGGTCGGGTCGAGCTCGTCGGGCGGGTGAGCGGCGGGGCCGGGGTCCACCCGAGACACCCGCGCCGCTACCCGTCCCACGCGGTCATGCTCGTCACCGGCGGAGCCGGCTCCTATCGCGACGACGTCTCGCACGTGGATCTGCTCCCCGGAATGCTCGTCGTCGTCCGGCCTGGCGAACGGCATTGGTACGGGCCGGAGTTCGGTCACGTCTGGGACGAGACCTACTGTGCCTTCCGCGGTCCGCTCTTCGACCTGGCCGTCCGGCAGGGCGCGCTCGGCGGCCCCGGCCGGGTCTTCACGGCCCGCGAGCCGGAGCGGCTCGCGGCATACCTCGAGCGGGTGCGGATCGCCGCACCCCCGGCGACCGTCGCCACGCAGGACGCCGAGGCGCTCGAGCTGCTCGGCGTGCTCGAGCGCACGATCACCCCCGAGCCGGCACGACCCAACCGCACCTCCGGCTGGCTCGCGAGGTCGATGCAGCTGCTCGCCGGCGACGACAGTCCCGACCTGCACGCCGTCGCCGACGAGGTCGGCATGCCCTACGAGACGTGGCGGCGCCGGTTTCGCGAGCACGTCGGCGTGGCGCCGGCGGCATACCGACGGGATGCTCGACTGCGTTCCAGCGCAACGCTGCTCGCGATGACCAGCCTGCCCATCCTCGAGATCGCGCACCGCACCGGCTTCGTCGACGACCGGCACCTCGCCCGGCACTTCGTCCGCCACTTCGGCACCACCCCGGGCCGCTACCGCGCGGCGACCGGCGCGGGCGACGTCCCCGACAGCTAGCCCGCCCGCCCCCGATCGATCAGCTCGCGGTTGCCGTGGCGATCGGGAGCGGCTGCTCCGACAGGGCGAGGACGACGACGGTCGAAGTCGGTCGACGTGACGCCGATACGATAGAGCCAGCGGGAGACGGAGGGCCTCTCGGTGGGGGTCGCGAGCACGCCGATCGCGCCGAGGAGCGGCAGCGCCTTCACTCTGCCGTCCCTAACCGCTGGTCAAGGCTCGACGCTGCAAATGCTGGAGGACCCGCGCCGCGAAGGAAGGGCAGCCAGCTCGACGCAGTTGGCCAACGAGGTCGACGTCTGGAGCTCTCGCACTCCAATAGAGGATCTGGCGAGAAATCGCCGCGACAACGAGCCCGGGGACGATGTGATCGACAAGGACAAAGAAGTCGTCGGGGTGAATTACCTCGTACGTGAGATCGTCGCCGTCTCTGGACGCAAAGTCCCGAACATTGCAGGCTCATCACAGATGAGGGTGTAGGTGCGGGTGGGCGCGTCGTGGCCGGGGTAGG
>DAOTIG010000038.1:0-24284 GCA_035448065.1 Dermatophilaceae bacterium | reverse complement strand
AGCCAGGAGTCCGGCCGCGCCGTGTCCGGCTTCCGCGGCAACACGGTGGCCGCGCTGCCCGAGATCATCGCGTGGTACCGCGCACACGGATATCGCTTCGTCGACCTGGCCGGCCGCTCGGCGGGGTGACCTCCCAGGGAACGACTGTGCGCTGCGCCCTCGGTCGGCTAGCCTCCGATGCGACACCGACCGGGGAGGGACAGGGGCAGATGCCGACGCCCGAGCCTGGTCGCGTCCGGCTCCGCGAGCGGATCGGCACGGGCGCCTTCTCGACGGTGTGGCTCGGGTGGGACCCGGAGCTCGATGCCCAGGTCGCGGTGAAGATCCTCGCCGACAACTGGGCGGCGCGTGCCGACGTGCGCGAGCGGTTCCTCGCCGAGGGACGGCTGCTGCGCAAGGTCGACTCCGACCGGCTGGTCCGGGTCTATGACGTCGGGGAGCTCGAGGACGGTCGGCCCTACCTCGTCATGACGTATGCCGCGGGCGGCGCGCTCGCTGACCTCCTCGCTGTGGCGCCGTTGGAGACCGCAGACGCCCGGGCGGTGCTCGCCGCCGTCGCCGAGGGCCTGTCGGTGCTGCATCGGCAGGGCATCGTGCACCGGGACCTCAACCCCAACAACATCCTGCTGCTCACCGGCGACCCGGCCGCCGACCTCTACCACGATGTCGTGCTCGCCGACCTCGGGCTGGCCAAGGAGGTCGCGGCCGCGTCCGGGCTCACCCAGCCGGCAGGCACGGGCGCCTATATGGCTCCGGAGCAGCTGGACTACTCCGACCGGATCGGGCCGGCGACCGACGTCTACGCCTAAGCAGTGCCTGTCCCGGCAGCTGCTGGGGCAGACGACCCGGGTGCTGGCAGGGCCGCAGGCGGCCCTGCTCGCCGCGGCGACCCACCCCGATCCGGACGAGCGGCCGGCGCTCACCGACCTCGCCCGGGCGGTCGTGGGTGGCACCGGGCGCACCGGGCCGGCCACGACCGTGGTGCTGCCGCAGGTCGCCGAGTCTGGGGCTGCGGAGCCCAAGGTCCGTACCACGCCACCGGTGGAGCGGCGCGCGCTCCGGCGCTGGGTGCCCGCGGTGGCCGGCGCGACGGCGCTGGCCATCGCTCTCGGTGGGTATGCCGCGGCGACCCGCCTCGGCCTGCTCGGCTCGCCCGCTCCGGGACCGGCGCCCACTGCGGGGGCGGCGGGCTCGCCGCAAGCGACGGCTCCGTCCGTCGTCACGACGGTGCCGGGGTCGGTGGTGCCGAGCGTGGCGACCCCCTCGTCGACCGACTCCTCAACCGCGAGCCTGCGGTGCATGCCGGGGAAGGTCACCCTCGCGGCGACCCAGCGGCAGGCACTGCCGGGTGGGGGCGTGCAGCTGCGACTGACCGTCACGAACACCTCGAAGGCGGCGTGCACGCTGACCGGCTGGCCCGGCGTCTCACTCGTGGGGGGCGACAACGGCGATCAGATCGGCCAGCCGGGGGACCGGGCCGGCGGTCCGGCTCGCACCATCACGGTCCGGCCGGGTGGCACTGCGGCGGCTGCGGTGACCATCGCGTCGACGGCCTCCTCACCCTCGTGCGCGGTGCGGCCGGCTCGCGGGCTGCGGGTCTATCTCCCCGACACCTCCTCTGCGCTCTTCGTCGCGGTGTCCGGGCTCTCCGGCTGCGGCGACCCGGGCAGTCCGCCGTTGATCGCGGTGAGTCCGTTCGCCTGAGCGGCGTGCATGGCGGGATGCCGCAGTCGTGAGTGCGCGGCATACCACCGAAGCCCGGAAGGGCTGGTGGCGCCGCCCGCGGGCGCGACACGCCGGGCGCGACACGCCGGTGCTGTCACACTCAGGCCCAGGGAGGCGGTTAGTCCGGGGCCCCCAGATCAGGCAGGGGCCTCAGGTCAGGCAGGAGCCTCAGGTCAGGCGGGTGCGGACGACGCGGCGGGCGTCGTGGATGCGCGCCTTGACGGTGCCGAGGGGGATGCCGAGCTGGGCGGCGATGTCGTCGTAGGGGAGCGCCGCGAGGTCGCGGAGCACGAAGGCGTCGACGAGGGCCGGGTGATGGGCCTCGAGGTGCTCGATCGCCTCGAGCAGGTCGATCCGGGAGCCGGCGATGACACTCGTCGTGCGCGGGTCGGGTCGGGCCGGCAGCTCGTCGGTGGCCAGCTCGACCGAGCGGCGCTTGAGATCGCGATAGGTCGAGCGGGCGCAGTTCGAGGCGACGACGACGACCCATCCGGCGAACGAGCCACGCCCGGAGAAGGAGCCGATCTTCTGTGCGATCGCGAGCAGCGCGTCCTGGGTCGCCTCCTCGGCGTCCTCGCGGCACGGCAGGAACCGCGCACACCGCCGGGCGACCATCGGCGCCACGAGAGCGACGATCCGATCCCGGGCTCCCGAGTCCCCGGCCTGAGCGGCCGCGACGAGCTCGTCGACCTCGGCATCGGTGAGGCCGCCGATCCCACCGGATGACCCGACCCCCGATCCGTCCGCGGTCACCGGAGGATCTCCGCGAGACTGTCGAGCAGCCGGTCGACGTCGCTGTCGTCGGTGTAGGGGGCCAGCCCGACGCGGAGGGCGTGCTCGTCGTCGAGGCCGAGCCGACGGAACGGCTCGTAGGCGTAGAACGAGCCCGCCGGGGCGAGCACCCCGCGCTCGGCGAGCCGCTCGTAGACCTCGAAGGACCGCCGTCCGGGGAAGGTGAGCAGCAGCGTGGGGGTGCGCCGAGCCGCCCGCGAGTGGACGACCACCCGGTCTCCGAGCCCGGCCAGACCGGCCTCGAGACGAGCCCGCAGCGCCGACTCGTGGGCGTGCAGCGCGGCATACGAGACGGTCAGCCGCTCGCGACGCGACCCTACAGAGGCCGGGACCGACTCTGAGCCGACCAGGCCGGCGAGGACGTCGACGGCGGCGGTGGCGCCGGCGAGCAGCTCGTAGGGGAGGGTGCCCAGCTCGAAGCGCTCGGGCACCTCGTCGGTGGAGGGCAGCAGCTTGTCGGGGTTCAGGCTCGCCAGCAGCGCGGGGTCGGCGGCGAGCACGCCGCAGTGCGGCCCGAGGAACTTGTAGGGGGAGCAGACGAGCAGGTCGGCACCGAGGGCCAGCCGATCCGGCAGCTCGTGCGCCGCGTAGTGCACCGCGTCGACGTAGACGAGAGCGCCGACGGCGTGCGCCGCAGCGGCGACCCGCGGCACGTCGGGCATCGTGCCGAGGAGGTTGCTCGCGGCCGTCACGGCCACCAGCCGCGTCCGCGCGGTGACCGCGGATTCCACGCTCTGCCAATCGATCTCGCCCGAGTCGGGGTCGAAGTCGATCCATCGCACGACAGCACCTGCGGCCTGCGCGGCCTGCACCCAGGGCCGGACGTTGGCGTCGTGGTCGAGGCGGCTGACGACGACCTCGGCACCGGCCGACCACGTCTTGGCGAGGGCCCGGGACAGCTCGTAGGTCAGCTGGGTCATGCTGCGCCCGTGCACGATCCCGCGCGGATCGCTGGCGAGGAAGTCCGCGTATGCCGCGCGGAAGCTCGCCACGACGGAATCGGCGTTGCGCTCGCTCGGGGTCACCTGCCCCCGGTTGGACAGCGGCCCGAGCAGGACCCTGCGCATCGCGTCGGCGACCGGCTGTGGCGTCTGGGTGCCGCCCGGCCCGTCGAAGTGGGCCAGTCCCGAGGCCAGCGAGGGGAGCTGGGCGCGCAGGGCGGCGACGTCGAGGGTGGGGGTGCTCACTCGGGCGGAGCTGCCGGCACGACCGGGCTGGCGGTGGTGTCGGCGCTGGGGTCAGGCGTCGCCGGCGCAGCTGGCGTGGCGGGGAAGCGGGACATGAAGCGCTCAGGGTCGACAACCCGGCGGTGGAACTCGCCGGTGGCGATCGGCTCGCCGGTCTCGTCGGCTGCCGTGACGTGGAAGATGAGTCGGCGCCCGTCGCTGATCGGCTTGGAGCATCGGATCGTCACCACGGTGCCGACGGGGGATCCCTTGAGGTGCTCGACCCGAACGACCGTGCCCACCGTCGTGTGCCCCTCGGGAAGGCCGGCGCGGGCGACCGCGAAGGTCGCTCGCTCGACCCAGTTGATGAGCCGTGGTGTGGCGAGCACGGGGAGGTCGCCGCTGCCGAGCACTGCGGCGGTGTCCGCCTCGGTGACGGTGTGCTCGAAGTGCTCGATCGCCATGGACCCAGCCTATGCCCGGCGGCACTCAACCCCGTGCGCGCCGATGGCCGGACACCCGAGGGTGACCGGCCACCGGTGGTGGGGCGGACGATCAGCGCAGCACAGTCGTGCTCACCGTGGCCTCGCTGACCTCACGCTGGGTGAGGTGCTCGTCACGACAGCCGAAGCTGGCGTAGAGCGCGAGCTGGTCGTCGTAGTGCGGTGACTTCGTTCCGTCGGGTGCCACGAAGCCGGACTGCCCGGGTGGGGCGACGAGGCACAGCCGGTCAGCGCCGGCCCCGAGCACGGCCATGTTGTTCTCAGTGCCGCGGTTCATGTACTGCGGGCCGAGAAGCTGCTCGCTCGGAGCGGCCTGCGGGACTCCGAGGAAGTTCCGGTAGCTGTAGGCCATCCGCGAGATCGGTGTCGTCCACCCGGTCGGGTCGACGCCCTTGCTGGCCCGCAGCTGGTCGAGCGCCTGCTGATAGGTCGCGAGCAGCACATCACCCGGGGCCAGACCGTTGAACAGGTCGATGCTCTGCCGCACGCCGGCCGATCCGCCGAGGATGGCGTTGTAGATGAGCTTGGTCGCCTGCGCCGGCCGGATCGACGCCCGGGTCTCGACCGGCGTCGCGAGGTACATGCCGGCGGTGTAGTTGGCGAAGATGCTGGCCGGCAGGTCATCGGACAGCACGGCCTTCGCCAGCAGGGGCAGCCACGCGCGCATGATCGTCGGTTGCGGGCCGTCGTAGACGCCGTCGCCGTTGCCGTCTCGGGTCTCGCCGGACCAGGTCGTCAGCAGCTCGACGTCGCGTCGGACCGGATCGTCGGCCGCCCTCGTTGCGACCGCCGCACGGAGCGTGGGTGCGAGGTAGCGCAGGTTGAGGTCGACGAAGGAGAACCGCTCGTTGAGCTCCCAGAGCTGCTCGGGGGTGTAGCTCTTGCCGGTGGACAGCTCGGCGAGGATCTCCTGGTCGCGGTCGACGACCGACCAGTTGCCGTAATCGTTGTTGAAGCCCGGCCCCGCCTGGTTGTTCCAGTTGGCGACGAAGCCCTGGGCCGGGTTGTAGGCCAGTGGATTGGCGGTCGCGGGCAGGAATCCGGACCACTCCATCGAGCCGTCGCCGATCGCGGGCAGCCGGATGTCCTGGTGCGCGGGGCGATCGGGCAGTCGACCTGGCGAGATGTAGCCGATGTTGCCCTTCTTGTCGGCGTAGTACCAGTTGATGGAGATCGCGAACTGCGCTGCGAGGTCGCGGAACTCCGCGAAGTTCTTGGCCTTCGGCAGCTTCGCCCAGGCGACGAGCGACTGGACCTCGGCCCCGGCGAACGAGCGACGCTTGCTGTATGCCGTGGCGTTGGGCAGGTCCACCGAGGTCACCGGCCCGTGGACGGTGCGCAACAGCTCGACGGTGACCGCCGGGGCGTCCTTGACCGGGATGATCTCGGTCCGCACGACCATGTCGCGGTAGGCGCCGTCGTAGAGGTACTGGCGGGGGTTGGCCGGGTTGAGCCGCTCCTGGTACATGTCGACGAGGTTCATCGGACCGGCGGTGGCTCCCCAGGAGATCTCCGAGTTGGTCCCGAAGATCACCGACGGATAGGCGAAGGGGGTGTTCCCGGCGAAGTCGTAGCCGGCGCCGTGCAGGCCGATGCCGAAGACGTAGGACGGGTTGAACCACTGGAACTGGGGACCGTTGACCAGCACCGACTTGGCGCCGATCGTCCGGTCCTTGCCGGTGATCCAGACGTTGGAGGCCTGCGGCTGCATGTTCGGCCAGGTGCCGCCACCGGCCCGTTGCATCATCTCGACCGCCGAGTCGCGCAGCCCCGGCGTGATGGGGCTCAGCCCGCGCGGTCCGGGGCTGTTGCCCGGCGTCGTCACGGCGCCGGTGCGCGGGACGGTCGTCGGGGCGAGCGGGTCCTCGCGCCACACGAGCATGTCGAACAGCGCGCGGCCCCGGTCCGGCCCGTAGGCCGCGAGCAGCGTCTGCAGGACGGCATAGTTGGGGATCTCGGTCGAGGAGTCGGAGTATCGGTAGGCCATCGTCCCGACCCAGACCATCGCCACGTCGTATGCCGTCCACCGGCTCGGTGCGAAGCCGTAGTCGAGGAACTGCTTGGGCATCAACCGTCCCGGGTCGGTGGCGATGCGGTCGAGGTACTCGTTGAGCCCCGCGGCATACCCCTCGAAGATGTCCCGGTCCTGCTGCGGCAGCGCCGCCAGCTGTGCGCGGATCGAATCGGGGTCCGAGCCGTTGCGGGTGTCCTTGTCGAGCGCGACGAAAGCCGACCCGAGCACCTCGGAGACGGTGCCCTGGGTCGTGCGGCGGCTCATCTCCATCTGGAAGAGCCGGTCCTCGCCGACGACGTAGCCGTAGCCGCGGAACAGGTCGTGGGTGGTCAGGGCATAGACATGCGGGATGCCGTAGGTGTCGCGCTTGATCGTCACCGTGCCCGGTGGCCCGGAGCGGGTGTCGGCCGCGTTCGCGGTGATGGGGAGGGTGGCCAGCGCGAGGCCGGCCACGGCGGAAGCGGCAGCGAGCCGGCCGCGTCGGGAGAGGATCGAGGTCATGGGCAAGGCCTTCCGCCTGTGCAGCTGTCCGATGGGAGCCCCTCGTGGGGGCGGACCAGCACGAGGCCGCCGAGCCTGACCTGCGGGGCGGCCTCACTGACGCTCCGGTGCCGGACACCATATCCCGACTGACCGGTCGGTGGGGGCTTGGGCCGGCCGGTTGGCCGTGCCCGCGTGGCACCCCAGGGCCGGTCCGCGGCTTTGGCACAGTGGTGGCCGATGAATCTCTACGCCTGGGTGCTGATCGTCGCGCTGGCCGTGGCGGCGCTCGCCGATTGGCGGGCGGTGGCGCGCGACGACCGTGACATCGAGAGCATCGCCAAGCCGGGCGTCCTCGGGCTGCTCATCCTGCTCGCCTGGCTGCTGCACGCCGACACGGTGAGCTATGGCCGAGCGCTGCTGCTCGGGCTGGTCCTCAGCCTCGTCGGCGACGTCCTGCTGCTCGGGCGCACCGACCGGCGCTTCCTCGCCGGCCTGCTGGCCTTCCTCGGCGCGCACGCGGCCTACATCGCGGCGTTCCGCCGGATGCCGGCCGACGAGCCGCTGTGGGGCGGTGTCATCCTCGTCGTCGCGGCCGGACTGGCCGTCCTGTGGGTGCTGGTCCGGACGATCCTGCGCGGCCCGTCGGTCGAGGGCGTCCTCGTCGCGGTGTATGCCGTGGTGATCGCCGCGATGGGCGCGCTCGCCTGGGCGACCGGTCACCTCGTGCTGGCCGTCGGGGCGACGCTCTTCCTCGTCAGCGATGCGCTGATCGGCATCGACCGCTTCGCTCGGCCGGTGCCGCACGGGCGGCTCGCGGTGATGGTCACCTATCACCTGGGCCAGCTGCTCATCGTCCTCGGGATGCTGCGGGCCTGACGACGAACGGGTCCGGACAGGGTGAAGGGCCCCAACGAGTATGAGTCGCTGGGGCCCTTCCGACCGTCGGTGAACCGGCGGTCGCGACGCCCGGCGAACCAGACGTCTGCATCCGGCGAGGCCGGATGCCGCCGCGGCCCGAGGGCCGCGACCGCCACGGGCCGAAGCCCGGGCATTGGTCGCATCAGATCTCGAATCCCGTTCTCCCGGAGGAGAACTCGTCGATGGTGATCTGTTGCTCGTCTCCGGCGAGCCGGGGACGTAGGGATATGTGTAGTCGCGTTCCGGCCCGCTCACAAGGGGGTGAGCAGACGGACTTTCGCGCGTCTCCACAAACCTCGGCGTGTCGCCTCGAACACGCCGTGAGCCCTGCGGCTGGTCCCGAGCAGCGAGACGGACACCGTCCGGGAATCCACGTCGGTCGGTCCGCCATCCGGACCTCGACCCAGGCCTGCGGATGCACCGGCTCGATGTGCGAGAGGATCCACGGCATGCCGTCCGCCCTGCCTGCTGGAGACCCGGCGCCGGAGGACGGTGCCCTCCCGGCGAGCGCATTGGCCGAGCTCGCCCACGCCGACCGGCGGCTCGGCATCTACGTCCACGTGCCCTACTGTCGGGTGCGCTGCGGCTACTGCGACTTCAACACCTACACGCTGGGCGAGCTCGGCGCCGAGGGCGACGCGGACAGCCCCGGGGGGCCGGCGGCATACCTCTCGGCGGTGCTCGGCGAGCTCGACCTCGCGGCCCGCGTGCTGGGCCCCACGGCTCCGCCGGTCTGGACGGTCTTCCTCGGCGGCGGCACGCCGACCCTGCTGCCCCCGGCAGACCTCACCGCGATCCTCGCTCGGATCCGCGGGCACTGGGGCCTGTCGACCGACGCCGAGGTGAGCATCGAGGCCAACCCCGACACGCTCACGCCGCGGCTGGCCGAGCAGCTGGCCGCCGCCGGCTACACGAGAGTCAGCCTCGGCATGCAGTCGGCCGTGCCGTCGGTGCTCGCCACCCTCGACCGCACCCATGACCCGGCGGGTGTCGCTGCCGCCGTCGCCGCGGCTCGGGCCGCCGGCCTGCAGGTGAGCCTCGACCTCATCTACGGCACACCGGGGGAGTCCCTCGCCGACTGGCGCACCTCGCTCGAGGAGGCCATCGCGATGCAGCCCGACCATGTCTCGGCCTACGCCCTCGTCGTCGAGGAGGGCACCCGGCTCGCAGCGCAGGTGCGCCGCGGCGACGTGGCTCGCCCCGATGACGACGACGAGGCGGACAAGTACGAGCTGGCCGAACACGTGCTCGCTGCAGCCGGATTAGGCTGGTACGAGGTGAGCAACTGGGCCGCCCGACCCGACGCGCGCTGCCGCCACAACCTCGGCTATTGGCGTGGTGACGCCTGGTGGGGGGCGGGTCCGGGTGCCCATAGCCATGTCGGTGGCGTGCGCTGGTGGAATCGCAAGCACCCCACCGCGTATGCCGCGCAACTCGCCTCCGGACGCTCGCCCGCGGCCGCCCGGGAGACCCTCACGGACCTGCAGCGCCGCGACGAGCAGATCCTGCTCGGGGTGCGGCTGGCCGAGGGCCTGCCGATCGCCGACCTGCCAGCTGCGGCGCGGCAGGCCGTCGCAGGTCTTGTCGCAGACGACCTCGTGGACGGGCGAGCGGCGTTGCAGGACAAGCGGATCGTGCTCACGCTGCGCGGTCGGCTGCTCGCCGACACCGTGGTGCGGACCCTCACTGACGGCTGAGGGGCCGACCGGTCGGTCGGCCCCTCCGTGACGCGTGCGGAGGTTACTTCACCAGGCGCAGGACGACGGGGTAGCGGTAGACCTCGCCGCGATTGGCGGCCAGCCCACCCATGATCGAGAAGACCAGGACGGCCACCCAGACGAGGAGGTTGAGCGGGAGCGGGAGGATGAAGGCGACAACCACCGACGCGAGGTAGCCGATCAGCGCGGTGATCTGAAAGTTCAGGGCCTCGGTCGACTGGTCCTTGACAAAGCCGTCGCGCGGGCCGAAGACGAGCATGATGATGAGAGGCGCGACGAAGCCCAGGATGATGCCGCCGAGGTGGGCGAACATGCCCCACTGCCGCGCCTCGTGCTGAGCCAACGGTGCTTGGCCAGGAGCGGCGCTGCCGTAGCCCGCCGGAGCAGAGGGCACGGCAGTCGGGTAGGTGGGCTGGTTGTACTGGGGCGCCGGCTGGGCTGCCAGGTCCGGGGCCTGATAGGGCTGGCCACTCCAGGTGGGCGGCGGCGGAGGGGTGGTCGGGTCCTGGGGGACGTCCGGCTGGTGGCTCATGATGTGACCTTTGGTTGGGGGCGTCAACTCTCCGAAGCAGTGACGAAGTCTATGAGCTCCTCGACGCTGGCGAGCAGGGTCGGCTCGAGGTCGGCATAGCTTTTGACCGTTCGGAGGATCTGCTGCCAGGCCCGCGCGAGGTCGGCTTGAGTGTCGTGCGGCCAGCCGAGCGCCGCGCAGATGCCGTGCTTCCACGACGTGCCGCGCGGGATGACCGGCCAGCTCGACCAGCCCAGTCGCTCGGGCTTGACCGACTGCCAGACGTCGACGTAGGGGTGGCCGAGGACGAGCAGGTGGGGCTGGTATGCCGCGTCCGCGCCGGTGAGTCGGCGCACCCGGTCGACGATCGCCGACTCCTTCGTGCCCGGCACGAGGTGGTCGACGAGCACACCGAGCCGACGCCCGGGACCGGGCGCGAAGTCGCGGACCGCCCCGAGCAGGTCGTCGACCCCGTCGAGCATCTCGACGACGACACCCTCGACCCGCAGGTCGGCGCCCCAGACCTTCTCGACGAGCTCGGCGTCGTGCCGGCCCTCGACCCAGATCCGTGAGCCGCTGGCGACCCTGGCCCGGTGGCCGGTGACGGCGCGCGAGCCGCTCGCGGTGCGCGACTCGGCCCGGCGGACCTGCTCGAGCTTGGCCCGGGCCGCGGCCACCGGCGGACCGAGCACGACCGGCACGCCGTCGAGCAGGAAGCCCGGGCCGAGGGGGAAGCCCTTGGTGCGGCCGTGCCGATCCTCGAGGTGCACGACGTGCAGGCCGCCGGCCTTCTCGACCCGCACGACCGCGCCGACCCAGCCGGTCTCGTGCTCCTCGACGACCAGCCCGGGCTCGGCGGCGACCGCGCGCGCGGGGCCGCGGCGCGGCATACCCGATCGGGGTGAGCCGGCGGCGAGGACGTCGCGGCCGTAGCGATCCATGCGACGTAGACTGGCACTCGGCTTCGGAGAGTGCCAATGCGCCACGCGGTGAGGGAGGAACGATGAGCGAGGAGCGACGGCTGGCCGTGCTGCGCGCCATCGTCCAGGACTACGTGCGCACCTCCGAGCCGGTCGGCAGCAAGAGCCTCGTCGAGCGGCACCACTTCGGGGTGTCCGCCGCGACCGTGCGCAACGACATGGCGATCCTCGAGGAGGAGGGGCTCATCGCGGCTCCGCACACCTCCGCCGGTCGGGTGCCGACCGACGCCGGCTATCGGCTCTTCGTCGACCGGCTCAGCGCGGTCAAGCCGATGACGCCGGCCGAGCGGGTCGCGATCCAGCGCTTCCTCGCCGGCGCGGTCGACCTCGACGACGTCGTCGACCGCACGGTCCGGCTGCTCGCCTCGCTCACCCACCAGGTGGCGATCGTCCAGTACCCCTCGCTGAGCCGCTCCGCGGTGCGCCACATCGAGCTCGTCGCGCTCGGCCGCGACCGGCTTCTCGTCGTGCTCATCGCCACCACCGGCCGGGTCGAGCAGCGGATCGTCGACACGTCCGACACCGGTCAGCACCTCGACGACCCCACCGGCCAGGAGCTCGTCGCACGGATTCGCGCGGCGGTGCTCGCCGACGCCGCCGGGCTCGCCTTCCCCGAGGCCTCGGGCCGCCTGCAGGCGCTGCCCGAGCGCTTCGAGCCGGCCGAGCGGGACCTCGTCCGGGCCGTGCTGCGCACCCTCGATGACGCGCTCGCGGAGCAGCGCGAGGAGCGGGTCGTGCTCGCCGGCACCTCCAACCTGGCCCGCTTCGGGGCCGACTTCCCGACCTCGATCGCGCCGGTCCTGGAGGCCCTGGAGGAGCACGTCGTGCTGCTGAAGCTCTTCGGCCAGCTCGCCACCCACGCCGCCGCCGGCGAGCTGCGTGGCATACCGGTTGCGGTGACCATCGGCCACGAGAATCCGCATGCGGGGCTGGCGGGCACGTCGGTCGTCTCCGCGGCCTACGGGTCCGGCAGCGAGCTCGTCGCCGGGCTCGGGGTGCTCGGCCCGACCCGGATGGACTACCCCACGACGATGGCGACCGTGCGTGCGGTCGCCCGCTATGTCTCGGACCTGCTCGAGCCCTGAGCCTGCCTGCGCCCCAACGGAACCGGACCGATCGAAGGATCACGTGAGCGACTACTACGCCGATCTCGGGGTGTCCCGCGACGCCAGCCCCGAGGAGATCAAGCGGGCCTACCGCCGGCTGGCCCGGACGCTGCACCCTGACGTCAACCCGGGCAAGGAGGCCGAGGAGCGGTTCAAGACCGTCTCCCGGGCCTATGAGGTGCTCTCCGACGCCGACAAGCGGCGCTCCTACGACCTGGGTGTCGACCCCTTCGCCAGTGGTGGCGCGGGCGGCTTCGCGGGTGCGGGCTTCTCGTTCAGCGATGTCATGGACGCCTTCTTCGGGGGAGCGGCCGCGCCGCGCGGCCCGCGCTCGCGCAGCGTCCGCGGCCAGGACGCGCTGGTGCGGATGGAGCTGGACCTGCGTGACGCGGTCTTCGGCGCCGAGGAGGAGCTCACCCTCGACACCGCCGTGCGGTGCACGAGCTGTGCCGGTCAGGGCTGCCAGCCCGGCACCGGCTTCTCGACCTGTGCGCTGTGCGGGGGTCGCGGCGAGGTGCAGACCGTGCAGCGGTCGTTCCTCGGTCAGGTCATGACGACCCGGCCGTGCTCGAACTGCCAGGGCTACGGCAGCGTCATCACCCACCCGTGCTTCGAGTGCTCGGGTGAGGGCCGGGTCCGCACCCGGCGCTCGATCACCTTCAAGGTGCCGGCCGGCGTCGACACCGGCACCCGCATCCAGCTCACCGGCGAGGGTGAGGTCGGCCCCGGCGGTGGGGCGCCCGGCGACCTCTACGTCGAGGTCGTCGTGGCCGGCCATCCTGTCTACACCCGGCGCGGCGACGACCTGCACTGCCGGATCGAGCTGCCGATGACCGCCGCGGCGCTCGGCTCGACGCTCGACCTGGAGACCTTCGACGGCCCGCAGCCGGTCGAGGTCCGCTCGGGCACCCAGCCGGGCGACACGCTCACCCTGCGTGGCCTGGGCACCGCCCACCTGCGCGGCACCGGTCGCGGCGACCTCATCGTGCACATCGCCGTGCAGACCCCGACCCGGCTCAGCGAGGAGCAGGCCGACCTGTTGCGTCGGCTCGCGGTGCTGCGCGGCGAAGAGCGGCCGGCCGGGCCGGTCGCGCCGGTCGAGCACGACAAGGGCTTCCTCGGCAAGCTCCGCGACGCCTTCAAGGGCGCCTGAGGTCTGGCCGAATCCCCTTGTCCGCCAATCTTTTCCTCGCCGACCCGGGCAGCCTTGACGGGCTGGAGCCGGGTGCCGTGGTCGAGGTCGGCGGAGCCGAAGGGCACCACGCCGTGTCCGTCGTGCGGCTCGCGCTGGGGGAGTCGGTCTACGTCGGCGACGGCGACGGCACCCGGGCGCTGGCCGAGGTCGTCGGCGTCGAGCGTAGCCTGCTGCGCGCCCGGGTGGTGAGTGTCGAGACCGAGCCGGCGGCAGCGGCGGCATACACGCTGGTGCAGGCGCTGGCCAAGGGCGACCGCGACGAGCAGGCGATCGAGGCGGCCACCGAGCTCGGCGTCGACCGGATCGTGCCGTGGCAGGCCGCGCGCAGCGTCGTGCAGTGGCGGGCCGAGCGGGCCGAGCGCGGGCGACGCAAGTGGGAGTCGGTCGTCGTGGCTGCCAGCAAGCAGTCGCGGCGCTTCCGGGTGCCGCAGGTGTCGGAGCTGGCGCGATCACGTGACGTCGAGGGGCTGCTCGCCGGCGCCGCGCTCGGCATCGTGCTGCACGAGGAGGCGAGGATGCCGCTCGCCCGCCTCGAGCTGCCGGCCGACGGAGACATCGTCGTCGTCGTGGGCCCGGAGGGCGGGATCAGCCCGGCCGAGCTGACCGCCTTCGAGACCGCCGGCGCCGTGGCGGTGCGGCTGGGGCGCGAGGTGCTGCGCTCTGGCAGCGCCGGCCCGGCCGCCCTCGCCGCGCTCAACACGCTCAGCCGCTGGCGCTGACGACGCCCCCCGCGAAGCCCACCCGCCCTCGCAGGTCGCCTGGGCCGCTCACGGGGCGACTCGGCGGGTGCCTCAGCCGACCCGGAAGGGCTGCCGCGTCTCGTAGGCGATGGCGCCGTCTTTCATCGACACCTCCCACGCGCGCAACACGTAGTCCCCTGCCGGGAGGGCACCGAGATCCACCGACCACTCGCCCCGCTCGGGAGCCCCGACGCTGGCCATCACCGTGCCGGAGCGGACCGCGCTGCCGTCGGCGCGCTGTAGTTGCCACGAGACGGTGGCCTCGAAGACGGTCGCCTGTCCCTTGGCGACCACCGGCTGGCCGGCCGGTGCCGGAGCCCAGCGGCTCGGGGCGGTGATCCAGATCGGCGCGAGGTCACGCCAGGTCTCCGCAGGCCGCTTGTAGACGCCGGCTGGCTTGCTCTCGAAGATCGGGCCGCCGCCGGTGACCTCGATCCGCACCGGCTTGTTGTCCTGGACCGCGGCGGTCACCGTCCAGACGATCGACTGCACGGCGATCCGCTGCTGCTCGACGGTGAGCCCCGGCTGACCGGCGCGCTCGAGCCGCACCTGGATCTCAGCCGGCGTCACCGTCACCGACCCCGTCGTCCCGGGCTGCCAGGGCGTGGCCAGGCCCTGATAGGGCAGCGCGGTGCCGTCGGGCAGTGCTCCCTGGACGAGGACGGAGAGCGCTCGTTCGGCCTTCCTCGTCGGGGTGTCGTCGGCGATCGTCGTCGGCACGAAGTCGCGGGTGAGCAGCCACGGCAGGCTCGCTGTGCCCGGGGCCACGTAGTAGATCGGTGCCGAGTACGGGATCCCTGCCGGCACAGACGACGAGCTCGACGACGGGCTCGACGACGGGCTCGACGAGGCCGGGCTCGACGGCCCGCCCGTGCTGGCGCTGGGGGTGCTGGCGCTGGTCGGGTGGCTGGCGATCGTCGTGGCGCCGCCGGGCTGCGCCGGTGGCGGCGGACGCAGCATCGACCACGCCCCGAACCCGAGCAGCAGTACGACGAACGACGCGGCGACCGGCAGCAGCCAATCCGGCCGTCCCCGCCCCCCCTCGGCCAGCCCGTCGGTGTGCGTCCGGATGTCGGCGAAGCGGTCGCGCGGCAGGATCCGTCGGGCCTCCTCGTCGAGCGCGGCGCGCAGCTCGCGCTCGAGGTCGTCGTCGGGGCTGGTCCAGTTGCTCATCGGGGGTTCTCCATCCGCTCGCGCAGGGCGGCCAGCCCGCGGTGGGCATGGGCCTTGACCGAGCCCCGGGCGATGCCGAGCGCATCGGCGATCTGGGCCTCGGAGAGGTCGGCGTAGTAGCGCAGCACGAGCACCTCGCGCTGGCGGTCCGGCAAGGTGTCGAGAGCGGCGAGCAGCCCGCGCCGGTCGAGCCGGGCCAGCGCGCCGGCCTCGGCGCTCGGGGCGGTGGCCCGGCCCAGCGCGTCTGCGCGTCCCGCCTCCGCGGTCAGCTCTCGGCGCACCACGGTCGCGTGGCGGCCCACCGACCGGCAGCCGTTGACGACGCTGCGTCGCAGGTATGCCGCGGCCAGGCTCTCGTCGCGCAGCCGGGCCCAGCCGCGGGCCATGCCGACGAAGGCGTCCTGGACGACGTCCTCGGCCGCCGCCTGGTCGTGCAGCAGCAGCCAGGCCAATCGCACGAGCGGCCGCCAGTGCGCGGCATACAGCTCGGCGAGGACATCGTCACGGACGGGCGAATGCCCCTCTCGCGGTGCCGTCACGGTGCTCACCTCCTCTCGACGCGCCGGCGGGTGATCCGGTTGACACGAGGCTAGGCGGCCCGAGGGCAGGGGGAGCGGAGGAGGGGCCGGGGAGTGAGGGCTGCGTCGGCGGTTACCCGCTGGTGGAGGGGCCCACCACTGCGGCTGGTGGAGGGGCCCACCACTGCGGCTGGTGGAGGGGCCCACCACTGCGTATCGCCGGCCACCCCTCGTGTGGAGCCACCACCCTCGGGCCGTCGAGCAGGATCGCTCTCACCGAGGCAGACCCCGGCAGCCCGCGGCTAGGCTCGCCCCATGAGCCACGCGCCGTGCCTGTTCTGCCGGATCGTCGAGGGATCGCTGGACGCGGAGATCGTCGGCGAGTCGAGGCACTCGATCGCCTTCCGCGACATTGCGCCGGTCGCCCCGACGCATGTGCTCGTCATCCCACGCGAGCACGCGAAGGATCTCGGCGAGCTCGCCGAGGACCCGATGGCGATCGCCGACCTGGTCCAGCTGGCCCGCCAGGTGGCCGATGAGGCAGGCCTGGACCGCGGCTACCGGATGGTCGCCAACACCGGCTCCGAGGGCGGCCAGGTCGTCTTCCACGCCCACCTGCATGTCATCGGCGGCCGTGGCATGGAGTGGCCGCCCGGCTGACCTCGCACCGCGAGGCCGCCGCGGCGGGCGAGCGACGGCGGCATACTCGGTCGTCGGTCGTCCGGACCCGAACTAGACTTGACCGATCATGTCCGATGTCTTCGCGCCGGGCGCCGAGTCCGGCGCTGCTGGCCTGCCGACCCACTCGATCACCATCCCGCCCGCCGTCTCGATGGTCACCCTCCTGGGCCCGCGGGACGAGCTGCTGCGCACCATCGAGCGGGCCTTCCCGCGCCTCGACGTGCACGTGCGGGGCAACGAGATCTCGCTGCGCGGGCCGAGCGGCGACGTCTCCATCGTCGAGCGGCTCGTCGATGAGCTGCTCGAGGTGATCGCCGCCGGGCAGCCGCTCAACCGCGATGCCGTCGAGCGTGCCATCGGCATGCTGCGCGACCGAACCGCCGAGCGGCCCGCCGACGTGCTCACCCAGAACATCGTCAGCAACCGCGGCCGCACGATCCGGCCCAAGACGCTCGGTCAGAAGCGCTACGTCGACGCGATCGACGCGCACACCATCGTCTTCGGCATCGGCCCGGCCGGCACCGGCAAGACCTACCTCGCGATGGCCAAGGCGGTCGCCGCGCTGCAGGCCAAGCGGGTCAACCGGATCATCCTCACCCGCCCCGCGGTCGAGGCGGGCGAGCGGCTCGGCTTCCTGCCGGGCACCCTCACCGACAAGATCGACCCCTACCTCCGGCCGCTCTACGACGCGCTGCACGACATGGTCGATCCCGAGTCGATCCCGCGGCTGATGGCGGCCGGCACGATCGAGGTCGCGCCGCTGGCCTACATGCGCGGTCGAAGCCTCAACGACGCCTTCATCATCCTCGACGAGGCCCAGAACACCTCGCCGGAGCAGATGAAGATGTTCCTCACCCGACTCGGCTTCGGCAGCAAGATGGTCGTCACCGGCGACGTCACCCAGGTCGACCTGCCCGGCGGCACCCAGTCCGGGCTGCGCCAGGTCCGCGACATCCTCAACGACGTCGAGGACATCCACTTCAGCGAGCTCACCTCGGTCGACGTCGTGCGGCATCGCCTGGTGAGCGCGATCGTCGACGCCTACGAGCGCTCCCAGACACCGGGTGGCCGGGCGTGAGCATCGACGTCCTCAACGAGTGCGGGTATGCCGTCGACGAGCTCGAGCTCGTCGCCTGCGCCCGCTACGTCCTGGACCGGATGCGGGTGCACCCGGAGGCCGACCTCGTCATCACCCTCGTCGACGAGACGGCGATGGAGGCCTTGCACGTCCAGTGGATGGACCTGCCCGGCCCGACCGACGTGATGAGCTTTCCCATGGACGAGCTGCGGCCCGGCCACGGCACCGCCGAGCCTGGCGAGCCAGGGGGTCCGGCGTTGGGGGTCCTCGGCGACGTCGTGCTCTGCCCGACGGTCGCCGAGCGACAGGCCCGCGAGGCCGGCCACGCGACGATCGAGGAGCTGCTGCTGCTCACGACGCACGGCATCCTGCACCTGCTCGGCTTCGACCATGCCGAGCCGGACGAGGAGCGGGAGATGTTCGAGCTGCAGCGGCAGCTGCTGCTCACCTTCCTCGCCACCCGCGGGCGCGGCTGACCCGGTCGCTCCACGATGATCACCCAAGCCGTGCTCGTGGCCGTGCTGAGCACGGTCATCGCCTTCCTGCTCGCCGCCGCCGAGTCGGCGATCTTCCGGATGTCGCGGGTGCGCGCCGACGAGCTGCTCGACGAGGGCCGGGTCGGTGCCCGCTCCCTCGTGCAGGTCGTCGAGGAGCCCGCGGCATACCTCGCCGTGCTCGCCTTTCTGCGCGTCGTCGCGGAGTCGGCGACCGCGGTGCTCATCACCGTCGCGGTCATCGACCTCACCGACTCGCTCGGCAAGGCGCTGGTCATCTCGATCGCCGTGATGGCCGTGGTGAGCTTCGTCGTCGTCGGGGTGTCACCACGCACGCTGGGCCGGCAGAACTACGACCGGGTCGCGCTCGTCGCTGCACCTGCCACCCGCGGCCTGCGTCGGGTCCTCGGCCCGTTGGCCCGGGGGCTGGTGGCGCTGGGCAACGCGGTGACCCCTGGCAAGGGCTATCGCGACGGACCCTTCCAGAGCGAGGCCGAGCTGCGCGACCTGCTCGACCAGGCGAGCGAGAGCGACGTCATCGAGAGCGGCGAGCGCGAGATGCTCGACTCCGTCTTCGACCTCGCCGACACGGTGGCGCGGGAGGTCATGGTGCCCCGCCCCGACATGGACACTGTCGACGTCGACACGCCGCTGCGCAAGGCGCAGACCCGCTTCCTGCGCACCGGCCATTCTCGGCTGCCGGTCGTCGGCGACGACAGCGACGACATCCGCGGGCTGCTCTACTTCAAGGACGTCGTCGCCCGGTTGCAGGCCGATCGCGACGCGCGGACGATGCCGGCCGAGGCGCTGATGCGCCCGATGGCCTTCGTGCCAGAGAGCAAGCCGGTCGACGACCTGCTCCGCGAGATGCAGCGCGACCAGACCCACCTCGTCATCGTCGTCGACGAATACGGCGGCACCGCAGGGCTGGTGACCATCGAGGACATCCTCGAGGAGATCGTCGGCGAGATCGCCGACGAGCACGATCGGGAGGAGCCGGGCGTCGAGCCGCTGCCCGACGGCGGCTATCGGGTGCCGGCGAGCATGTCCATCGACGACCTCGCCGAGCTCTTCGACCTCGACGAGATCGACGAGGACGAGGTCGACACCGTCGGCGGTCTGCTCACCAAGGCGATCGGGCGGATCCCCTTCGCCGGGGCGCACGCGCCGGTTGCTGGCTTGTCGCTCACCGCCGAGCGGATGGCCCACCGCCACCGGATCGCCACGGTCCTGGCCAGACCGCTCGAGCCGCCGAAGGGTGACGGGGACGGCGAGCCGTTCGCCCGCCGGCTGCTCGCCGAGGAGGACTGATGAGTATGCCGCCGCGTCACGAACCGCGAGAAGCGTTGCCGGACAAGCCCTTCCGGGCCGGCTTCGCCTGCCTCGTGGGGCGCCCCAATGCCGGCAAGTCGACCTTGACGAATGCCCTGGTGGGGCAGAAGGTCGCGATCACGTCGAGCAAGCCGCAGACGACGCGGCATACCATCCGCGGGATCAGCACGACCGCGGACTCGCAGCTCGTCCTCGTCGACACGCCCGGTCTGCACCGTCCTCGCACCCTGTTGGGGGAGCGCCTCAACGACCTCGTGCGTGAGACGCTGCTCGACGTCGATGTCGTCGGCTTCTGCCTGCCGGCCGACCAGCGGGTCGGCCCGGGCGACCAGTTCATCGCCGCCGAGCTGGCCGAGCTGCAGCGGGCCAAGCGCACCCCGGTCGTCGCCATCGTCACGAAGACCGACCTCGTGCCGCGGGAGCGGCTGTTGCGTCACCTGCTCGACGTCGACGCCCTCGGCGACTGGTCCGCGGTGGTGCCGTGCTCGGCCACTCGGGGTGACCAGGTCGACGACGTGCGCCGGGTCCTCGCCGAGCTGCTGCCGCTCTCGCCGGCGCTCTATCCGAGCGAGGTGACGACCGACGAGCCGCAGGACGTGATGATCGCCGAGCTGGTTCGGGAGGCCGCTCTCGAGGGGGTCCGCGACGAGCTGCCGCACTCGCTCGCCGTGGTCGTCGAGGAGCTCGTGCCGCGGGAGGGGCATGATCCGCAGACCGGGCTGCTCGACGTCCGGGTGACCGTCTATGTCGAGCGGGACAGCCAGAAGGCGATCGTCATCGGCAAGGGCGGGTCGCGGCTGCGCTCGGTCGGCACCCAGGCCCGGGCCGGCATCGAGACGCTGCTCGGCCGCAAGGTCTTCCTCGACCTGCACGTCAAGGTCGCCAGGGACTGGCAGCGCGACCCGAAGGCTCTGCAGCGCTTGGGCTTCTGAGCCCCGCCATCCCCCGCCGAGTGGACCATCCCTCGCCGAGTGGACCAACCCGCGCCGAGTGGACCATCCCTCGCCGAGTGGACCATCCCACAGCTGTGCCGCATTGATATCATTGCAGCATGACCACGGCCATCACCATCCGTCAGCTGCCCGCCTCGGCCAAGCAGCGACTTCGGATGCGTGCGGCGGCGAACGGCCGCTCGATGGAGGCCGAGGCGCGCACGATCCTGCTCGCGGCCTTGGAGTCCTCCACCGAGGCCGACCTCACCTGGATCGAGCGGCTGATGGCGGCCGGCGACGAGTACGGCGGCGTCGACCTGCCCACCATCCCCGACGCGCCCGCGTCGGCTGCCCGCTTCGCGCCGTGACCCTGCTCGTCCTGGACACCAACGTCCTGTCAGAGGTCATGCGAGGTCGGCACATGGATGCCGGCGTCCGAGCCTGGTTGGGGACGTTGACCGCCACACCCGTGACCACGGTCGTCAACCGAGCCGAGATCCTGGCCGGCATCGCCCTGTTGCCCCCCGGCCATCGACGGGAGACCCTCCGGACGGCCGCCGCTCAGGCGCTCGACGGGTTGGGCGTGTGCCTGCCGCTGACGGACGGGGCAGCGGAGCACTACGCCGACATCGTCGCGACCCGGCGTGCGCTCGGCCGGCCGGTCGGCGGCCTGGACGCGCTCATCGCGGCGATCGTCCGGCAGGTCGATGGGCGGTTGGCCACCAGGGACACTGCGGACTTCGACGGGCTCGGGCTCACGCTCGTCGACCCGTGGCAGGCCACCTGACCCGGTCCGCCGACTCAGCCCGGCACGCGGGCCAAGACGTTGAACTCGTTGTAGATGAACACCTTCCCGGCCGGACGGGGGAAGGGGAAGCTCCAGGAGCGCTCGACCTGCAAGCCGAGTTCGCGGGCGAAGGCCTCGAGCGCCGGACCGTCGTAGAAGCGCACGTGGGTGTGGTCGGAGCGGTAGCCGACCTCCTGCGGGCAGATGAACAGCACTCGGCCGCCCGGGCGGACATAGGGCAGGTACATCCGCACGACGTCGAGCCCTTGCTCGCGTTCCATGTGCTCGACGACGTGGGCGAGCAGCATGGCGTCGAAGGCCCCTGGGCGCGCGTGGTCGCTGGCGAGGAACTCCTCCACCGTGTATGCCGCGTGCCCGGCATCGCGCGCGACGGCGACGGAGTGCGGGTTGTGGTCGACGCCGATCGAGCCGGCGTCGAGCCAGCCGAGCTGCCGGCCGATGCCGCAGCCGACGTCGATGGTGCGTCCGAGCCCGACACCGCGCAGGTTGTGGCGATAGGGCCGTTGGACGTCGAGCGCCTTCTTCCACCAGACGTTCTGCTTGGCGCGCAGCCGCTCGGCGTAGTCGCGTCCCTCGGTGCTCACGCGAGGACCCTACCCCTGTCGCGACCCCGATCCGGTGACGCCGACGCCGACCGCGCGCCAGGCCTCGTCAACCGCGCGCACGACCGATGACCCCTTGCGATAGCGCTTGGTCGCGGCGGCGACGGTGCGCTCGGCGAAGCCGGCGAAGTCGACGTCCTTGGGCATGCCCTTCGCGGTGAGTGTGTCGAACCAGACCCGACCCGCACGCTCCCACGCTCGGCCGCCGATGCTGGCAGCCGCGAGGTAGAAGGCGTGGTTGGGGATGCCGGAGTTCGTGTGCACCCCGCCGTTGTCGTGGTCGGCGTCGTGGGGCAGCTCGACGTAGTCGTCCATGTGCGCCGGCTGCGGGTCCTTGCCCATCGCCGGGTCGTCATAGGCGGTGCCTGGCGCCTTCATCGAGCGCAGCGCCTCCCCCTTGACGCGCTCGGTGAAGATGCCCTCGCCGATCAGCCAGTCGGCCTGGTCTGCGTTCTGCCCGCGCTGGTGCTGCTTGACCAGGCTGCCGAAGACGTCCGAGACGGACTCGTTGAGCGCGCCCGACTGCCCGACGTAGATGAGGCCCGCGGTGAACTGGGTCAGCCCGTGGGCGAGCTCGTGCCCGATGACGTCGACGCACTGGGTGAAGCCGTCGAAGTAGACGCCGTCGCCGTCGCCGAAGACCATCTGGGTGCCGTCCCAGAAGGCGTTGTCGTAGCCGGCATCGAAGTGCACCGTGGCCACCAGCGGCAGGCCGCGCCCGTCCAGCGAGTCGCGCTGGTATGCCGCCCACAGCAGCTCCCAGGTCGCGCCGAGCCCGTCGTAGGCCTCATTGACCGCGCGGTCGTCGACCGGGTCGGCTCCCTCGGCCCGGACCAGCCGCCCGGGCAGCTTGGTCGAGTGGTCGGTGTCGTGGATCTGCCGGTCCGGAGCGGCCGGCAGGCTGGCGCTGACGACCAGCCGCCGCTCGCCGCCCTTGAGTGCGGCGGCCCGCCGGGTCAGCTCGGGCGGGACCAGCCCGCGGGGCGAGCGGGGACCGCGTGGCCCGCGAGGTCCGTGTTCCGTTGCCACAGTGCGGCGTTCGCGCAGCAGCCCGTCGTGGTCGAGCGTGCGGCGAGCGATGTCGGCGACCACCGGATCGTCCTGCCGGGCCAGCGCGCGCAGCAGATAGGGCGGCACGATGGTGCAGCGCGGTGGGGAGGTGAGCGGCGGCGGCATACCGGACATCCTGCCGCACGGCACCGACAGGCGCCTGGCACGATGGCGGGATGCTGCCGAGAACGACACCGGCCCGGGTCGGGGTCGACTCGCGTGCCGTCCTCGCCCTGCTCGACCGCTGGGAGGCCGAGGGCCTCGACGTGCACAGCCTCATGGTGGTGCGGCATGGCCAGGTCGCGGTCGAGGGCTGGTGGAGTCCGTATGCCGCGCACCTGCCGCACCACGTCTACTCCGCGAGCAAGACCTGGACCGCCTGTGCCGCAGGGCTGCTCGTCGACGACGGACGGCTTCGAGTGGACGAGCGGGCGGTTGACATCGTGCGCCGGCACGCGCCGGAGCGGCTGCCGTCGGAGCTCGATCCGGCGGTCGAGGCGATCACGGTGCATCATCTGCTGTCGATGTCGGTGGGTCATTCGGAGGACACCATCGATCGGGCCTGGGGCCACCCTGACGACCTGCTGCGTGGGGTGCTGTCGGTCGTGCCCGACGGCGCGCTCGGCAGCCGACACGTCTATGACAACGGCGCGACCTATGCCGTGGCGCGGGTGGTCGAGCTGGTGGCGGGGGAGCGGCTGCTCGACCTGCTGGGGCCGCGACTCTTCGAGCCGATGGGCCTGCGTCCGGGGCGCTGGCTCGCCGACGCGCGGGGCGCGGCATACGGCTTCTTCGGCTTGCACGTGCCGACCGAGGCGCTGGCCTCGCTCGGGCAGCTGCTGCTCGACGGGGGGCGTTGGCAGGGAAGGCAGCTGCTGTCACGCGAGTGGGTCGAGCTGGCCACCAGGCGGCACATCCCGACCGGGCCGGATCCCGCGTCGCCGGACTGGGAGCAGGGCTACGGCTATCAGGTGTGGATGTCGCGGCACGGGTTTCGCGGCGACGGGGCCAATGGGCAGTTCATGATCGTGCTGCCGGAGCAGGAAACGGTGATCGCGACGACGGCGGGGGAGGAGCGGATGCAGGCGATCCTCGACGCGGTCTGGGAGTGCCTGCTGCCCGGCCTGGGCGACGGGGTGGCGGAGGACCCGGTGGGTGAGGCGGAGCTCGCTGCGCGGCTGGCCGGTCTGGCGATCGTGCCGGTCTCCTCTCGCGCGGGCGGACCGAGCGAGGCCTGGTATGCCGTGTCGACCTCCGACGGCGCGCTTGGCCTTGGGACGCGGGTCTCGTTGCGAGGCAATGGGTCTGGGTGGCTGATACGAGTTGAGGACGGTGACTGGTCGATCGAGGTTCCGGCCGGCGATGGCGCGTGGAGTGAGCCGGTGCTGGTCGGGCGCGAGCCGGTGACGGCGAGTGCCGGCTGGGTCGAGACAGGGGTCGCCGAGATCGTGATCTGTCTCGTCGAGACCCCACACCGGCTGCTGCTGCGCTGCCGAGGTGAATCGGCAACTGTGGCCTGGCGAACCGTGCCCCTCAACGGGCTTCATCTCGCCGCGCACCTGTGAGCGCCACCCCTGCGTGGGAGCTAGCCGGCCAGAAAATTCCCGTACCTGACCTCAAGGCGAGCAGGATCGGGGCGATCTCGGGTGTGCACGGGGAGCGTAAGCGCCCGACCGTGCATCTCTTGCAGGCCGTGACGCAGCATCGGTCCGTCAACCTCGTCCAACAGCTTGGAGTTGATCTGGACCACGCAGTCCGGGCGGAT
>DAOTIG010000037.1:0-25269 GCA_035448065.1 Dermatophilaceae bacterium | reverse complement strand
ATCGTCGTCAAGCCGAGCACGTTGTCCGCCCCGCGCGAGCGGGGATGAGCCCTTGCTGGGGCGTCTGGCGATCCGTGTTGCACTGGTCCGCCCCGCGCGAGCGGGGATGAGCCCTACCTGTCCTCCTACATCTCCGAGCACCTGCCGTCCGCCCCGCGCGAGCGGGGATGAGCCTCGCGAGCGGTGCAGCCGCATCCCGTTGCGCACGTCCGCCCCGCGCGAGCGGGGATGAGCCGATCCGCCAGCGGCTGATCGTCCGCTCCTGGTCGTCCGCCCCGCGCGAGCGGGGATGAGCCCCTGCTCATCGAAGGCCGCGCTCGCGCCGCGGAGTCCGCCCCGCGCGAGCGGGGATGAGCCCGCCCATCACCGATCGGTGGGACACCATCCGCGGTCCGCCCCGCGCGAGCGGGGATGAGCCCAGGCTGCCGACGATGGCGCCGCCGAGCCACAGGTCCGCCCCGCGCGAGCGGGGATGAGCCCGTCGCGGCCGTGGTGACGCCCTGATGCCTCCCGTCCGCCCCGCGCGAGCGGGGATGAGCCCGTGCACCCGACCGTCCGCGCGACGGCCGGCGAGTCCGCCCCGCGCGAGCGGGGATGAGCCGTAGTCGCCGGGCTGCCAGCGCGAGGGCCGGCTGTCCGCCCCGCGCGAGCGGGGATGAGCCCACGACCGGCCTCGCCGCCGGCACGTACCCGGTGTCCGCCCCGCGCGAGCGGGGATGAGCCGTCCGGTGCCAACGACGAGGAGCCCGCTGGGGCGTCCGCCCCGCGCGAGCGGGGATGAGCCGACGCAGGGCATCGTCGTCAAGCCGAGCACGTTGTCCGCCCCGCGCGAGCGGGGATGAGCCCTTGTTGGGGCGTCTGGCGATCCGTGTTGCACTGGTCCGCCCCGCGCGAGCGGGGATGAGCCACGGATACCCGACCGAGGAGCCGGATATGACAAGTCCGCCCCGCGCGAGCGGGGATGAGCCCCGACTGGGTGTCCAGCCGGGACGGGCGCGTCGGTCCGCCCCGCGCGAGCGGGGATGAGCCCCACATGTCCTCGACGGTCGCCATCTGCATGATGTCCGCCCCGCGCGAGCGGGGATGAGCCCCACATCATCACCGATGGAGCCGTGAGCCCGGCGTCCGCCCCGCGCGAGCGGGGATGAGCCGGCTACTCACCCACGGACCTAACCCACATAGAGGTCCGCCCCGCGCGAGCGGGGATGAGCCCGTCACCCACTTGAACAGCCGCTTGTGTGACCCGTCCGCCCCGCGCGAGCGGGGATGAGCCCGTCACCCACTTGAACAGCCGCTTGTGTGACCAGTCCGCCCCGCGCGAGCGGGGATGAGCCGCGGACACGCAGCACAGTCTCAGCCCTCACCAAGTCCGCCCCGCGCGAGCGGGGATGAGCCGGGCTGGGGCCTGCTCAAGCGCTTCCTGTCGTGGTCCGCCCCGCGCGAGCGGGGATGAGCCGCCGTTCATCCTCCGCGACGTCGTCGCCACCATGTCCGCCCCGCGCGAGCGGGGATGAGCCGTCGTGCGGCTTGGGGTCGGCGACGGGTGGGCGGTCCGCCCCGCGCGAGCGGGGATGAGCCCCGGGTCGAGACAGCAACCTCCTCGGCCACGAAGTCCGCCCCGCGCGAGCGGGGATGAGCCTTGTGGCGGGCGGCGTGCGGTGCCGTCGTGTTCGTCCGCCCCGCGCGAGCGGGGATGAGCCGATCGCACACGCAGTGACCGCAATCTTCTGCTCGTCCGCCCCGCGCGAGCGGGGATGAGCCCCGGCCGCGTGAAAAAAACCGAGCGCAGTCGACGTCCGCCCCGCGCGAGCGGGGATGAGCCGCCTGGCGAGTCTCCCGCTCACCCCATGCCGGGGTCCGCCCCGCGCGAGCGGGGATGAGCCTGACCGAAACCACGCGCCTGTCCGACGCCACACGTCCGCCCCGCGCGAGCGGGGATGAGCCCCCCGGCGAGCTCGTCGCCGGCAACAGCCGCCGGTCCGCCCCGCGCGAGCGGGGATGAGCCCTGTAGACAGGCCGTCTACAGATCACATGCGTGGTCCGCCCCGCGCGAGCGGGGATGAGCCCGTCTCGCGCGTGCCCGCGCCCGTCGGGAGCTTGTCCGCCCCGCGCGAGCGGGGATGAGCCCCGTCGAGCCGGCGGCCAGCTCGGCAACCACCTGTCCGCCCCGCGCGAGCGGGGATGAGCCCTCGAGCGGCTCGCGGTCAGAGACCACGCCCCGGTCCGCCCCGCGCGAGCGGGGATGAGCCCTGCGAGCACATCTTCCACGACGAGGCCGGATAGTCCGCCCCGCGCGAGCGGGGATGAGCCCAGCTCGCTGCCCCCCGGGACGGCGACGATCCAGTCCGCCCCGCGCGAGCGGGGATGAGCCCCGGCCGGCCAGCGTGCACGTCACCCGCGCATGGTCCGCCCCGCGCGAGCGGGGATGAGCCGCGCGCCTCGATGCGCTCGGCCTCCCGGGCTCGGTCCGCCCCGCGCGAGCGGGGATGAGCCTGCGCTCCGGAGCGGCTTGAGCGGGCCAAGCGGGTCCGCCCCGCGCGAGCGGGGATGAGCCCGACCTCATCGCCGACCGCGCGGGCGGGTCCTTGTCCGCCCCGCGCGAGCGGGGATGAGCCGGCCTTGCCGCCGAGGCCGCCGCCGTCTGTCCCGTCCGCCCCGCGCGAGCGGGGATGAGCCCAACGGCATCTGGGCTCACCCCCGCCAAGGCGGGTCCGCCCCGCGCGAGCGGGGATGAGCCCACAGGAGCGTAACTACGTAGATGTGACACGTCGTCCGCCCCGCGCGAGCGGGGATGAGCCCAGGGCGCCGACGATGGCGCCGCCGAGCCACAGGTCCGCCCCGCTCGAGCGGGGATGAGCCTCGGACCTACCTCGACCTGACATCGCCGACCGCGTCCGCCCCGCGCGAGCGGGGATGAGCCCCTCTTGGGCCTCCTTCTCCTTGCCGACCGCGCGTCCGCCCCGCGCGAGCGGGGATGAGCCTGACCATGCGGCCGCAGCCACCGGGGCGGGGATGTCCGCCCCGCGCGAGCGGGGATGAGCCCGCCGCCACGAGTACCGCACGCGCGGGCTCGACGTCCGCCCCGCGCGAGCGGGGATGAGCCCCCTGTGCCGCAAGGTGCAGGGCCGCAAGCCCGGTCCGCCCCGCGCGAGCGGGGATGAGCCCCCGGCCGGAAACCGCTACCTCGCGAATGCCAAGTCCGCCCCGCGCGAGCGGGGATGAGCCCAATCTGGTCTTCCAGCCGCCGGAGCGGATCGCGTCCGCCCCGCGCGAGCGGGGATGAGCCCCGTCCGCCTAACTCACCCACCGGCCCCTACCGTCCGCCCCGCGCGAGCGGGGATGAGCCCTGCGACGTACCGTCGCGGCGGTCAGCGCGTGAGTCCGCCCCGCGAGAGCGGGGATGAGCCGCCCCCCTCCGGCGATCCCGGAGGGGGGCTTTCGTCCGCCCCGCGAGAGCGGGGATGAGCCCTCCTACTACCGGGCGTGGCCCGTCGACGACGTGTCCGCCCCGCGCGAGCGGGGATGAGCCCACCTGGGAACATCTAGCGGCGCTTAGGAACAGGTCCGCCCCGCGCGAGCGGGGATGAGCCGCGCAGATGGTTCTCCATCGAAGCAAGGCCGGGGCTGCTGGCGGGGTGCCAGCAATGCCGTACTCCCGGCACTCACCCACCATCCGTGCCGCCGGGACGGCGACCGGCACCACCGCCCGGCCGCCGCCGGATCACGGCCGCCCGCCACCACCGCTCGGCGCGGTGCGGGTGTCGACGGGGACGGTGAGCGACACGGCATACCCCTGGCTTGTGGAGCCGGTGGCGACACCGAGCTGGTGGATGCCGCCGTCGTTGCCGAAGACGTTGTCCGTAGTGAGCGAGAGCCGGCGCAGATTGCCGATCGACGACTCGTATCCCGTTGTCGCATAGACCTGCTCGCACGTCGCCTGGGGAAGCGCGACCTGTGAGGTGGCGATCGCGGCAGTCGAGCTGGTGATGCTTGCCTGGTTCGGATAGACCTCGAAATGGATGTGCGGCCACCGGCCGGAGTAGCAGCCGGGGAAGATCGACGTGAACCGCACGACCCCGTCGGCGCCGGCGACCTGCACCCCGCGCAGATAGTTCTCGCTCTGCACGCCCGACGAATACATCGAGTAGCGGCCGGCGGCATCGCAGTGCCACGCATAGACCGCGGCGCCGGCCATCGGCGCGCCACCGGCGGCGATGTCGAGCAGGGTGAGTGTGAGGGTCATCGGCACTCCGGTCGCCGTCGCCGACCCGCTGCCGAAGCTCGACCGGATGTCCTGCCTCACCACCCCGCTCTGTTCGAGCACGTCCGGCCCGTTCGACCCGTCACCGGGATACGGGCCGGCCGTCTCGTCGGGGATCTCGACCAGCGACCCGGCGCCCGTCGCGACCGCCGCGCTGCCCGTCCCCGCGCTGCTCGTCCCGGCGCTGCTCGTCCCCGTGCCAGTCGACCCGGCGGCTCCGGACGACCCGGACCCCGACGCACCCGTCGACGAGCCCGACGACGAGCAGGCGGCGAGCGCCCCGCCGGCGACGCCGACCCCGACGAGCTGCAGCAGTCGTCGCCGGTCGAGCAAGGTGCCGAGGTCGAAGGCGAGCCCCTGGTCGACGACCGGCTCGTCCGGGCGGGCCAACGGCCGCCCCTCGAAGGTCGGGAAGCGTGGCGTGGAGCTGGTCATGGCGGTGGCCTTTCGGTGAGTGCGGAGCCGCCAGGCTAGGAAGCCCGCCCCTGGGTTGCCGATGAGTCGGCTGTGCGGTGGCTGTGCTCGACCCAGACCGCCGTGCGGCACGAGAAACGGCGTCGCCACCCGGCCGCGCAGGGCCTAGGCTCTCGTGCTCGTGGGTGTCGCCGAGGCCGTCTTCCCGAGCCGCATGGGCCAAGCCTTCCGATGGCTGGTCGCCTCGTCGTGGGTCTCGAACATCGGCGACGGCATCGCCCTCGCCGCCGGCCCCCTGCTCGTCGCCGCGCAGACCTCCGACCCTCGTCTGGTCGCTGCCGCCGGTGCCGCCGGCGTCGCCCCGCAGCTGCTCTTCGGCCTGTATGCCGGTGCGCTGGCTGACCGGGTCGACCGCCGGGTCATGACGGTGGCCGCCGACCTGGCCCGGATCGCCGTGCTCGTCCTGCTCGCCGTCGCCATCGGCACCGACCGGCTCACCATCTGGCTGGTCCTCGTCGCGGTCTTCCTCGTCGGCATCGGCGAGGTCTTCGCCGACTCCGCCTCGCGGACCCTGCTGCCGATGCTCGTGCCCAAGGCCGACCTCGGCATCGGCAACGCCCGGCTGCAGGCCGGCTACCTCACCGCCAACCAGCTCGTCGGCCCACCCGTCGGGGCCTTCCTCTTCGCCGCCGGCCAGGCGATCCCCTTCGTCACCCAGATCGTCACCTGCCTGCTCGGCATCGTCCTCATCTGGCGGATCGGCACCCAGCGCCCACCGGCCCGCGCCGAGGCCACCCATCTGCGCCAGGACATCGCCGAGGGCATCCGTTGGCTCGTCGGCCACCCGGGCGTGCGCACCCTGACCCTGGTCATCCTGCTCTTCAACATCACCTGGGGCGCCGCCTGGTCGGTGCTCGTGCTCTGGGCCCTGCACCATCTCGACGCCGGCGCGGTCGGCTACGGCCTGCTCACCACGGCCGTCGCGATCGGCGGACTCGCCGCCACCGCGGCATACGACCGGCTCGAGCGACGCGTCGCCGCCGCCACGCTGATGAAGGTCTGCCTGCTCGCCGAGGTGGCCACCCACTTCGCCCTCGCCGTGACCAGCACCCTCTGGGTCGCCCTGGTCATCATGGTCGGCTTCGGCCTCTACGCCTTCGTGTGGGGCTCCCTCGGCAGTGCGCTGCGCCAACGCTCCGTCCCGAGCGAGCTGCAGGGCCGGGTCGGGTCGGTCTACGTCCTCGGCATCTTCGTCGGGCTCATCGTCGGGCAGTTCCTCGGCGGCCAGATCGCGACCCACTGGGGGCTGACCGCGCCCTTCTGGTTCGCCGGGGTCGGCTCCGCGGTCACTCTCGCCGTGCTGTGGCGCAAGCTCGACCTCGTCGTGCACGCCGACCCGGCCGAGCCGTCCGACACCTGAGGTACCTCAGCGGCAGGGATAGGAAGCCTGCCGGATGTGCGGGCCTACCTCACCGGCCGAGCCTGGAAGGGCACCACCACTTCCAGGAGAGGCCCGACCATGAACCCGCTGCACCTCGACCCTACCTTCGTGCACGCCGAGCTGGAGAGTCGCTACGGCCTCGCCCGCTACGCCCCTGACATCGCTCAGAGCGGGGCGCGCCCGGGCTGGCTGCGAGGCATCAGCTCCGCCTTCCTCGTCCGGCACCGCCAGCGCCACCACGCGGAGTGAGCAGGCATGGAGGCGCGGCACACTCCGATAATGACGGTATGCCGTCACCGCGCAGCCGCCCGCTCGTCGGCCGGGAGGCCGAGGTGCGCAGGCTCCGCCGGGCGGTCGGGCTGGACCAGTCGGTCGCCCGCTCGCCCGGCGGGGCTGCGCCCGGGGAACCGGGCGGAGTCGGCGTGCTCATCAGTGGCGACGCCGGCATCGGCAAGTCGCGGCTGGTCGCTGAGATCGTCCACGAGGCGACCCAGGCCGGCTGGCTCGTTGCGACCGGGCACTGTGTCGGGCTCGGTGAGGCCGTGCTGGCCTACCTGCCCTTCACCGAGCTGCTCACTACGCTCGCCGAGCTGGCCCCCGAGGCGGTCGGCCGGACGATGGCCACTCGACCCGAGCTCGCCGTGCTGCTGCCCACCCACCGGTCTGGCGGGGACGGGTCCGGATCCTCGGTCCCGGCCGACCAGGCAGCCGGTGCTCCGGACCCCGCTCGGGTCGCGGAGGCCGTCCACGCCTGCCTCGTCGCGGCCGGCTCGGGACGTCGGCTGCTCGTCGTCGTCGAGGACGTCCACTGGGCCGACCACTCCTCACGCGAGCTGCTCACCCTGCTGTTCACCCGCGGCCTCACGAGTCGGGTCACGCTGCTCGTCACCTACCGCTCCGACGACCTGCACCGCCGCCATCCGCTGCACGAGACCCTTCCGGTCTGGACTCGGATCGCCGGCCTCGACCGGCTCGAGCTCGCACCGCTGCGGCCCGGCCCGATGCGCGCGCTCGTCGCCGCTCTCGACGGCGCACCGACCGATCACGATGGGGTGCGCGAGGTCATCGAGCGGGCGGAGGGCAATGCCTTCTTCGCCGAGGAGATCGTCGCGAGTCGACAGGCCACCGGCGCCCGCGCAGCCGATCTCACCCGCCTGCTGCTCGCCCGGGTGGACAGCCTGGGCGACGACGCGCGCACCGTCGTTCGCGCGGCAGCCACAGCCGGCCGGACGGTCGAGCACACCTTGCTCGCCGAGGTATGCCGCCTCGACCCCGATGCCCTCGACGCGGCGCTGCGCGAGTCGATCGAGCACCACCTCGTCGAGCCGGTGGGTGACGGCTACACCTTCCGCCACGCCTTGCTCGCCGAGGCGATCGCCGAGGACCTCCTGCCCGGCACCCGCCGGCGCCTGCACACGGCATACCTCGCTGCGCTGCAGGCCGATCCGCGCCTGGGCAGTCCCGCCGACCTGGCCCGGCACGCCGCTGCCGTGGGCGACCCCGCCACCGCCAGCCGGGCGAGCGTCGCCGCCGGCGACGCCGCCTTGGCGGTCGGTGGGCCCCGCGACGCGATGCGGCACTACGACCGGGCGCTGCTCTGGTGCTCCGATCGCGGCGATCGGGCTCGAATCGCGCTCCGAGCCGCGCACGCCGCCACCATCGCCGGTGAGCAGGTCCGGGCGGTCGAGCTGCTGCGCGATGCCCTCGAGACGACCGACGGGTCGACCCACCCCGGCGAGCGAGCCGACCTGCTCGCCGACCTCGCCCTTCAGCTGCGCGCCCTCTCGCTCCCGGGGGACCCGCTCGCCTTGGCTCGTGAGGCCCATGCCCTGCTCCCAGCCACCCGGGACCAACGCCGGGCAACCGTGTTGTTCGCGATGCTGCAGAGTCTCGTCGACGCCGGTTGCGCGGAGGAGGCGCTTGCCGTGTCGGACGAGCTGGCCGCGCTTGCCGACGAGCTGGGCCTGCCGGGTGTCGCCGCCGAGGCGCGGGTCGTGCTCTCCACGGCCTCCGGCACCGACGAGGCGCTCGCGACGGCGATCCGAACCCTCGAGCGGCTCGTCGCCGACCTCGAGGGCACCGACGACCCGGCTCAGGTGTGGGCCCGGATGCGATTGGGCGGCTTGGCCAGCCATCGCGGCCGGATCGCCGAGGCGCTCGAGCACTACGAGCAGGGCTATGCCGTGGGGAGCCGGCTGCGCGGTCGGTGGGCGCCCTATGTCATCGAGTGTCGCCTCTATGGCGGGGTGATGGCCTATCAGCTCGGCGAATGGGACCGCGCTGCAACGTTGTTCGACCTCGGGGACGAGGGAGTGATCCCGCAGCCTGGCGGGGCGCTGGTCACTGCGGCCGGCCTGTTGCTCGTCGCAGGGCGGGGAGATCCCGTTCCGCCCGGAGTGTGGGCGGAGCTGCGGCCCTGGTGGCCCGTCGACGTCCTCGTCGCGGCCTACGCGCTGTATGCCGCGATCGACCTGCTCGGCGCGGCCGGCGAGCTCACCGCCCTGCTCGACCTCACCGACGAGTGCCTGGCCCTGCTCGAGCACGGCTGGAGCCCAGACTTCCAGGGCGTCATCAGGGTCGCCGCGCTGTTGGCCGGACAAGCCGCCGCCCACCGTGAGTCGACGCCAGAGCCGTTGCCGGACAGGCTCATCGACACCATCGACCGGTATGCCGCGCGCGCCCGCTCTCGACTCGCCGCGCCGGTCGGGCCGCACCATCCAGCGCCCGGGCCGGAGTCGCTGGCCTGGGGCTCCCGGCTGGAGGCCGAGCTGCTGCGCCTCGCTCGGGCCAGCGACGCGGCGGCCGCACCCGCCGACGCGGCATACGTCGACGCGTGGGAGCGCGCGGTGGCCGGCTTCGAGGCCATCGGCCATCGGCCCGAGGCGGCTCGCTCCCGAGTGCACCTGGCCGCAGCCCTGCGGGCCGCCGGCCGCGACGCAGATGGCGATGTCGTGGCCGCAGCGGCACTCGAGGTCGCCGAGCGCCTCGGCGCCCGCCCCCTGATCACAGCGCTCGGCGGGGTGGTTCCCGTCGACGAGCAGAGCGGCGCGAGAAGGCCGGACGATGCCCCACGCGCCGTCCGCCGAGCATCGACTGAGCCGACTCAGCTCACGCCCCGCGAGCAGGAGGTGCTCACGCTCGTCGCTGAGGGACGCACCAACGGGCAGATCGGCCGGGCGCTGTTCATCAGCACCAAGACGGTCAGCGTGCACGTCTCCAACGTGTTGGCCAAGCTCGGCGCCACCAACCGCGCCGAGGCGGCCGCCATCGCCCGCCGCCAAGGGCTGCTGGGCGACTGAGCGGCTCGCTCAGCGCTGCCGGACGCTGCTGGCTAGGGTCGCCTCATGAGGAAGGCCGGTGGCTCTGCGGAGGCGGCCTATGCGCAGATGCGCACCGAGTGGCTGCGGAGGAAGCGCCGATTCTTCGCCCTAGTCGGCCTGGGCTTGCTGGCGGCGGCGGTGGTGCTGAACCTGCTGCTCGTTCCACTGGGTGGTATGTGGACCTGGAACGCGGGGCTGCTGACCGGCATTCTCCTTGCGCTGTGGATGACCGCCCGCGACTCGCCTCCGTCGGCCGTCGAGAACTGGCTCATCGGATCCTGGGGTGAGCAGCGCACCGAGCGCGAGCTGCGGCGGCTGCCACCTCAGTGGTCCGTCTTCCACGACATCGAGACCGAGTTTGGCAACATCGACCATGTCGTCGTCGGTCCGGGCGGGGTCTTCGTCATCGACACCAAGAGCTGGTACGGCCGGACCACGGTGATCGGGGACGTGCCCCAGGTGGAAGTGCCCGGACGCCGCCGTGTCGACCGGCGGACTGCTGTTGCGGGACAGGTGAAGAGCCTTGCTGTGCAAACGAGCTCACGGGTCCACAAGTCAACCCGCATCAGGGTCTTCGTGGTTCCGGTCGTCGCCATCTGGGGCGACATGGAGCAGCGGGCGGCGGGGGACTCCTGTCACTTCATCGCTGGAGATCACCTGGTCGAGTGGCTGACCAGTCGCCCGATATCCGTCGCCGACTCCCGCATCTCCCAGATCGCCGATGCGGTGTCGGCGGCCTGGGCGGTCGAGCCTGCATCTGGGTGAGTCCTAGCGGCTCGGTCGGCCGCGCCTGAGCCGTTGCCTCCTGGCGGGCAGAGGTGGCATGGTCGTCGGATGGCTCAGGCACCCCAGCAGCGTCCGTCCCTGCAGCTGCTCGTCGGCACGACGAAGGGCGCCTTCGTCATCGACGGTGACGCCGAGCGATCCGAGTGGTCGATCCGCGGCCCCTACTGCGACGGCTGGACCATCAACCACGTTGTCGGCGACCCGGCCACCGGCACGATCTGGGCCGGCGGCGGCGGCGAGTGGACCGGTGCGGGCGTGTGGCGCTCCGACGACGCCGGTCACACGTGGACCGTCGCCAAGCTCACCGCCGGTCAGGTCGACGAGTGGGCGGCAGCGGATCCCGAGTTCGCCGAGCAGATCGGCTGGAGCGACGAACCGCCCCCATTCGCACGGCGATTCGGCCAGATCTGGTCGCTCGGCCGAGTCCGCGACCGGCTCTATGCCGGCACCAACCCGGCCCTGCTGCTCGTCAGCGACGACGACGGCCGCACCTGGTCCGAGGTGAAGGGCCTCACCGACCATCCATCGGCCGCCGAGTGGAATCCGGGCGCCGCCGGTCTCGTCCTGCACACCATCGTCGCCGACCCCGCCGACCCCGACGCGATGTGGATCGGCATCTCCGCCGCCGGCGTCTTCGCCTCGACCGACGGCGGCGTCACGTGGGAGCGGCACAACGACCTCGCCGACCCGGCGGCATACCCGGACAGTCCCGACCACCCGGCTGGCCCGCGCGACGGCACGACCGGACTGTGCGTCCACCACCTCGAGCTCGCCCCGGGGACCGGCGGCGTCCTCTATCAGCAGAACCATTGGGGCACCTGGCGATCCGAGGACGGTGGCGCCACCTGGACCGACATCACTGCCGGCCTGCCGTCGACCTTCGGCTTCCCGTTGCGCGTGCACCCGCGCGACCCGCAGATCATCTGGACCCTGCCGCTCAACGGCGACTCAGCCGGGCGCTTCCCGCCGGATTCCGCTGCAGCCGTGTGGTGCTCACGCGACGGCGGCGGCACGTGGGCAGCGCACCGCGACGGGCTGCCCCAGCAGTCCTGCTTCTTCACCGTGCTGCGCCAGGGGATGGGCGGGGACACGCTCGACCCGGCCGGCGTCTACTTCGGCACGAACAGCGGCTCGATCTTCGCCAGCCGCGACGAGGGCCGTACGTGGGACGAGATCGCCCGCCACCTGCCGACCGTCCTCGCCGTCGAGGTGCTCGAGAGCTGATCGCGGATGGTCCCGGATGCGCACACCCGGCGTGCCGTGGCCGCATGACGGACGGTGGACTCCGTCGGGGCGGCTCAGAACCTCCCGAGTCGCAGGTCGTCCGTGACGTAGCGGTAGTAGGGGCTCTCTGGATCGCACGGTCGGCCGGTGTGGCCACGGTCCTCGGGGACCCGAGCAATCGCGGGGCGACCCCGGAACCAGTCCTCCACGATCTGCGCCTGGGCCTCGATGCCGAGGCCGGAGTAGTCGAATCCTGCTGGGCCGTAGTCGTATGCCGCTCCGCCCACGGCGTCAGATCCCTGCGCGAGGATCGCCGACAGGGTGAAGCCGAGGTCGGTCGAGTGCGCGATCTGGCAGGCGTGCACGAGCTCGTGAACGATCGTCGCCTCGTCGCTGCGCGGGTCGGCATAGCGTGCTGCCCCGACGTTGACGAGGATGCTGCCGGTGGCGGTCGGGAAGGTGAAGGGCCTCCCGCCCAAGCCCGTGTATGCCGTGAGCAGCACGTCCCCGCGCGGCGGCAGCGACCCCGCGAAGACGGCATCGTCGACCCAGGCGTACTCCGCCTCGGTGAGCACCCGTCCCCGGTCGCCGGCGGCGTCGGCGACGAGCTGGACGAACATCCCCGACGGGCCGGTCAGCCACGGGACACCGGCCGCGACGATCGTCCCCGGCACGAGCGACCCGGTGGTCGCCAGCGAGACGATCTCGGCGCCGAGCACGAGGACCGCGCCGACCGGGGTGAGCACCGCGCCGAGAGTGGTCTCGAAGATGCCGTCGACGACCCGCCCCAGGTAGTCGACGACGTCGACGCTGTGCTCGAGCCGCACGGCCAGTGCCCCGAAGCGCAGCCCGGCCTGCCGTCCGACCAGCGCCGGACGTGCCGGATGAGCCGCCGACCACAGGTCGTCGCTCGAGCCGGGTGTGGCGTAGCCGGCGACCGACCCGCGATGCACTGCCGCCAGCTCGACGGGCAGGCCGCCCTCACGGACGAAGGCGCTCACGGCGTAGTCGTAGCCGTAGAAGGTGTCGTTGGTGAGGTCGCCCCACCACTCGCTCGACCCGTCCTGTCGCACCGTGATCCCGACGACCCCGCGCAGGGCCCGACCGCCGCTGACGTGAGCGACGAGGGTCACCTCGTCGGGCACCCCGTCGACCACCGCGCCGTCGACACCGCCCCACACGACCCCTGGCGTCTCCGAGTTGAGCGCGCACCCGGCCACCGACCCGGCCGGCTGCGCCTGCGCGCCGATCGCCATCGGCGCCCAGGCGCCGTCGAAGCTGGCGAGCCAGACGTCACCCACCGAGCTGATCCACCACAGCCGGGCAGTGACATCGTGCCGGGTCTGCCCGACCCAGGAGCTCGGCCGGCAGGCGAGGCTCGCCATCCCCGGCGACGTCATCGCGTAGCGGGTCCAGGTGGGGTCGTGATAGGCCCCCTGCACCGAGGCGTCCGGGCCGATCCACCACACCTCCATCCGGTCCCCGCCCTTGGTGATCGCCGTGATGCCGGTCGTCGTGGCCGCCTCACCCGGTCCCGCGAGCTGGTATCTCTCCCATCCGCCGTCGTGGAAGGCCGCCTGGACCGACCCGTCCACGCCGATCCACCACACCTCCATCCGGTCGCCACCCTTGCTGATCGCGGCGAGGTCACCGCCCAGCGCGGCGCTGCCCGCCGGTGCGAGCTCGTATCTGCCCCAGTCGCTCTCCCGGTATGCCGCTTGCACCGACCCGTCCGGGCCGAGCCACCACACCTCGGCGAGTCCGCCGTCCTTGGCCACGGCGCGGATGGCGCCCGCCGGTGCGGCCGAGCCTGGCCCGGCAAGCAGGGCGCTCGACCAGGGCTGGCCCGGGCTCGTCGTCGCCCAGCTGACCGAGCCGTCTGCGCCGACCCAGCCGACCTCGGCGCCGGTTGGCGTCGTGATCGCAGTGAGCCGTGGGGTGGTGTCGAGGGCTCCGGCGGCGGACAGCGGCTCCGCTGACCAGCCGTGATAGCCGGGCCGGGTTGACGAGGTGGCGAGGTGCATGGGGTTCTCCTGAAGTCGGGTGGGTCCGTCGGCCGGCGCGTCCCCCGATCGCGCCGACCGACAGGGTGGGGTGCGGCGACGCTGTCCGCCGCCGACAGGGTGCTCAGCCGACCGGGCGACCGGCCATCGCGTGCACGTCCTGGGTCGTGAGCGGCGTGCCGCCGATGCCCCACGACCCGCTGCGGACCTCCTCTACGGTGACCCAGGTGACCGGGCGGAAGGCCTCGCCCTCGATCCCGATCATCGTCTCGGTGAGCTGCTCGATGATCTGCTTCTTCTGGCCGGCGTCGAAGACGCCCTCGATGACCTTGACGTTGATGAACGGCATGATTCGCTCCTTGGGTGGTGGGGGCGGTGCCCCGGTGTCGGTCTCTCCGACCTGACCAGTGCACCGGCGGGTGGCGTGCCGGCGCGTCCGTACGGCATACCGAGATGTCGGCCGGCGACCACTGAGATCGCCGGCCTCACCGGGCAATCGCGCTGCGGCCCAACGAGCGCGGTGTCACAATCCGACAATGGGCGCGCGCATCCTCGAGCGTGACGCCGAGCTGGCCACTCTGCGCTCGGCGGCGGCCGCCGCCGCGGACGGATCCGGTGCGGTGGTGCTCGTCTCGGGCGAGGCTGGCATCGGCAAGTCGAGCCTGCTCGCCGAGCTGCCGACGGTGCTGCCCCCGGGGGCCCGCCTCCTCATCGGCTGGTGCGACGACCTCGGCACGCCCCGGGTCCTCGGCCCCTTCCGCGACCTGCTTGGCCAGGTGGGCAGCGAGCTGGCCGGCGCCTTGCGAGCCGCGGACCGGACCGCCGTGCTCGACGCGCTGCCGGGCGAGCTCGCCGGTCCGGCGCGACCCACGGTGCTCGTCGTCGAGGACGTCCACTGGGCCGACGAGGCCTCGCTCGACGTCCTGCGCTTCCTCATCCGGCGGGTGGCGACCTGGCCGGTCCTGCTGGTGCTGACCCACCGCGACGACGAGCTCTCGCCGACCCATCCGCTGCGGTCGGTGCTGGGGCTGGCGGCGGCGTCGACGTCCACGCACCGGCTGCGCCTGGATCGGCTGTCGCCGGAGGCGGTCCGGATCCTGAGCTCCCGACACGGAGTCGACGGCAATCGGGTGTTCGGGGTGACGTCGGGGAACCCGTACTTCGTCGCCGAGGTGATCGCGGCCGGCGACGCGGACGAGGTCCCGCTCACCATCGCGGCCGCGGTGCAGGCACGCCTCTCCGGTCTGGCGGCGGAGGTGCTCGAGGCCGTCGAGCAGCTCGCCGTGGTGCCGTCGGGAGCCGAGCACTGGCTCGTCGACGCAGTCGTGCCGGGCGGCGCGGCAGCGCTGCTGCCGGCGGAAGCCCGGGGCGTGCTCACCGTGACCCCGGCGCGAGTGACCTTCCGGCACGAGCTGACTCGCCGCGCGATCGTCGACACGATGCCCGACACGCGACGGCTGCTCGGTCACCGGCGGGTGCTCGGCGCGTTGCTCGACCACGGCAGCTCCGAGCTCTCGCGCATCGTGCACCACGCCGCGCTGGCCGGCGACCGCACGATCGTGCGCAGCCACGGTCCGCGAGCAGCCGACGAGGCCCTGGCCGCCGGCGGTCACCGCGAGGCGCTGGCGCACCTGCGGCTGGTGCTCGACGGCGACCCTGAGCCGCGCCTCGAGGTCGCCGAGGAGGCACGGCTGTGGCAACGCCGAGCCGTCGCGGCATACACGGTCGATGCGCCCACCGACGAGGCAGTGGCGGCGCAACGTCGGGCGGTCGAGCTGATGCGTGACGGCGACCCTCTCGTGCTGGGCGCGGGACTGCGCTGGCTGTCCCGGCTCTGTTGGTGGGCGGGCCAACCCGAGGCGGCGAGCGGTGCGGCGGACGAGGCAGTGCAGGTCCTTGAGGGCGCTGATGACAGCGATCTGCTAGGCCTCGCGCTGAGCAACCGAGCCCAGGTGCACGCGCTCGCCGGGCGGGACGACGAGGCGATCGAGGCTGCGGAGCAGGCCTTGGCGTTGCCCCGGCTCGAGCCGGCCACCCGCTCGCATCTGCTCAACAACCTGGGTCTCGCGCTGGCCCGGCGGGACGATCCGCGGTGGCGGCCGGCCATGGAGGAGAGCCTGGCGGTGGCGCTCGCGGCGGACGACCCCGAGGACGCCTGCCGCGCCTACGTCAACCTCGCGTGGGCGGAGCTCGACATGCTCGAGCTCGAGGCCGCCGAACGGCACCTCGCTGACGGGATCGAGCTGGCCCAACGGGTCGAGTTCCTCACCTTCTCGCGCTATCTGCAGTTCGTGCGCGGCCGCTTGCTGGCGGCGCGGGGGCAGTGGGCGGACGCGGAGGCGGCAGCCGGGCCCGCGCTCGAGGGGGCGCCCCCGATCCGCTGCGCCGCCTTGTCCCTCGTGGGCAGGCTGCGCGCGCGGCGCGGTGAGCCGGACGCGCTCGAGGTGCTCCGTGAGGCCTGGGCACTGGCCTTGCGAGTAGGGGAGTCACAGCGGATCTCGCCGGCGGCCTGCGCCCTTGCCGAGGCTGCGCTGCTCGACGGAGACCCCGAGCGAGCCCGACCCGAGGTGCAGGCGGCCGTGGATCTCGCTGCGACACATGGCCGCCCGGCCGACCGTGCAGAGCTTGCCTACTGGGCGCGCGTGCTTGGCGCCACCTCCGAGCCGATCTCGATCCCGCACCCGTATGCCGCCCTGGCCGCCGGCCGGTGGCGCGAGGCCGCCGATGCCTGGCGGGCAGCCGGCTGCCCCTACGAGGCGGCCGCTGCTGCAGTTGCCGGGGACGATCCGGCTGCGCTGCTCGACGCGCTGAGCGAGCTCGACCGTCTCGGAGCACGACCGTTGGCGCAGCTGGCGCGACAGCGACTTCGGTCGATGGGTGTCGCTCGAGTGCCTCGCGGGTCGTCGACGACGACCCGCGCCAACCCGGCCGGGTTGACCGGCCGCCAGCTCGACGTGGCCCGACTGATGGCGCGTGGGCTCACCAACGCCGAGATCGCCGCTGAGCTCGTCGTGTCGATCCGCACCGTCGAGACCCATGCGGCTGCGGTGCTGGCCAAGCTCGGGCTGACGTCCCGGCAGGCCGTGGCCGACCGGCGGGCCGAGCTCTTCCCCGAGCGCTGAGTGACCACTGACCCGATCGATACGGAGGTATGCCGATGGGCGACGACACTCGAGGGCGGCACCGTCCCGCGACGAGCGTGCATGTGCTGCAGCCCCGGGAGGTCCCGCTGGGCGGCATCCGGGCGCTCACGGTGCGACGCACCCTGCCCCATCGCGATCGCGCATTCGTCGGTGCCTGGTGCTTCGTCGACCACTACGGCCCGACCCAGGTCGGCGGTGCGAACGACGGCGGCATGGATGTGCCACCGCACCCGCACACCGGGCTGCAGACCGTCTCGTGGCTCTTCGCGGGGGAGGTCGAGCACCGGGACAGCGCCGGTGTCGTCGCGCTGGTTCGTCCCGGCGAGGTCAACCTGATGACCGCCGGCTCGGGCATCGCGCACTCGGAGGTCTCGACCCCGGCGACGACGGTCCTGCACGGCGTGCAGCTGTGGGTCGCCCTGCCCGAGCAGGCCCGGCACGTCGGGCAGGGGTTCGACCACTTCGCGCCGGAGTCGGTGGCCCTGCCGGGCGAGGCCGGCACCGCCCTCGTCTTCGTCGGTGAGCTCGCCGGGCTGGCCCGATCCCCGGTGCCCACCCACACCCCGTTGCTCGGCGCCCAGCTCGACCTGCTCCCCGGGGCCCGGCTGGTGCTGGCCGTCGACGCGGCATACGAGCACGGTGTGCTCGTCGACACCGGTGCGGTGTCCATGGACGGCACCGATCTCGAAGCCGGCGACCTCGGCTGTCGCGACCCCGGTCCGGGCCGGCTCGAGCTGGAGGCCGGGTCGGGCGGGGCACGCCTGCGCGTGCTCGGTGGAGCACCCTTCGACGAGGAGATCGTCATGTGGTGGAACCTCATCGCTCGCACCCACGACGAGATCGTCGCCCTCCGCGAGGAGTGGGAGGCCGGCAGCGACCGCTTCGGTCAGGTGCCTGGGTATGCCGGTGCGAGACAGCGCATTCCGGCCCCACCGATCCCTCCGGTCCGGTTGCGTCCGCGGGGCGGCCAACATCGCTCCGGCCGCGGTTGACCCCAGGTTTGAGACAGCCGTCTCGGGATAACCTCACCAGCACGCGCGACGGTCGCGCTGCACCGGCAGATGGGAGCCCTGATGAGCACGGAGCAGGACGATCGCAGTCGACCCGACCCGGCTCGCGGCCCTGACCACGACGTGCCGGCCTTCGAGCGGCTGGTCGAGGGGCAGCGCACCTGCATGTTCACGACGATCGACACCGACGGCGGACTGCACGCGCGGCCGATGACCGTGCAGGCCCTCGAGGGGCCGACGGTGTGGTTCATGGCCTACTCCGACTCGCCGAAGCTCGATCAGCTCGCGGGCAACCCGCAGGTCAACCTCGCCTTCGTCGACGGCGACTCCTGGGTGTCGGCCCGCGGGACCGGCGCGCTCGTCGACGACGTCGCCAAGAAGGAGCAGCTCTGGAACCGCTTCGCTGAGGCGTGGTTCCAGTGCGAGGCGAGTGACCCCCGGGTCGCCCTGATCCGCGTCGACCTCACCGGCGGCGAGTACTGGGACGCTCCGAGCAGGCCGGCGCAGCTCATCGGCCTGGCCAAGGTGCTCGTCGCCGGCGAGCGACCCGACGACGGCGACAACGCCAAGCTCGACCTCGCCTGAGCCGGACACGGCCGTGGTGACCGGTCGTGCGCCGAGCGCACGGCATGCTTGGGGCATGTCCAGTCCGGAGATCGACGAGGCCGTCGCCGCGTATGCCGCGTCCCACCCGCTGCTCGCGCAGCGGACCGTCGACTTCGTCGCGACGATCCGGGCGATCATCGACGAGGCGGGCATCAACTACCTCACCGTCGAGGGACGGGCCAAGAGCGTTCCCTCGTTCACGGGAAAGGCCTTGCAGCTCAAGGAGATCCGTCCCGACGCGAATCCGTTGGTCGACATCACCGACCAGGTCGGCGTGCGGGTCATCACCTTCGTCCAGGGGGATGTGCAGGCGGTCGCCGAGCTGCTGGCCGAGCAGTTCGCCGTCCTCGACGACCGTGATCTCGGGCAGGAGACCGCCCGCGAGGGTCGCTTCGGCTATGCCAGCCGGCACCTGCTGGTGAGCCGGGATCGAGGTGGGCACGCGGCATACGACCCGATGCAGTGCGCCTCGGTGCAGCTGCGCACGGTGCTGCAGCACGCGTGGGCCGAGTTCGAGCACGACATCCGCTACAAGGGAACGGTGCCGCCCGAGCAGGTGCCCGACCTTGATCGGCGGTTCACCCTCGCCGCAGGGCTGCTCGAGCTCGCCGACCGCGAGTTCACGACGATCCGCGACCGGCTGCAGGCCGGCCTCGGGGAGGAGGTCGTGCCCTCGCACGAGGCCGACCCACGGGTCAGCGCCCAGGAGCTGGCCACCTTCCTCGCCGGTCGCTATGCCAGCGCGGGCTGGTCCCGCACCGACCACTATGCCTGGATCGCGGGGCTCTTGCTCGAGCTCGGCATCGGCTCGCTCGACGAGCTCAGCGCGGTGCTGCGCGAGGTCGACAGCGCGACCATCACCGGGGCCATGGGGTATCGCTATCCCCCCGGTGCCGTGCGGCGGCTCGACGACGACCTGCTCGCTCGCTATCGCGAGGCCTATGTCGAGCTGCCCGGCAACCGGCACCGGCGCGACCTGTTGGCGGCGCGCCTGGCCAAGCTCGACCTCAGCTGATCCGCGGGTGCAGGACGCCGACCATGTCGAGGTCGGCGTGGCCGGCCGCCACGGCGGCGTCGAGCAGGGTCAGGGCCGCGGCGAGCAAGGGCACCGGCGTCTCGGCCGCCGCGGCCTCGGCGGCGATGAGCTGGGCATTGCGACGGACGTCGGCGAGCCCGGCTTGCGGGCTCAGGTCGCCGGCCAGCAGCTTGTCGAGCTTGGTGAGCACGACCGGTGCGGCGAGCTGACCGCTGCGCACCGCCTCGGCGAAGACCTCGTGGTCCAGACCGAGTCGCCCGGCCAATCGCCATGACTCGGCGAGCGCGGTCACCATCCCGATGAGCAGGGTGTTGACGGCGAGCTTCATCCGCGTCGCGGATGGGGGCTCTCCGCAGCGCAGCACGAGGCGGCACATCGTCTCCAGCGCCGGTGTCAGACCGTCGATGCGATGCGTCGGCCCGGCCACCATCGCCACGAGCTCACCGGCCTCGGCCGGCCGCCGGGACCCGGACACCGGAGCCTCGACGAACCAGCCACCGGCAGTGCGCACGGAGCGGTCCAGCTGGGCGGAGTAGGCGGGGGAGACGGTGCCCATGTGCACGACCCCGTGACCCCTGACCGCGTCGCCGAAGTCCCGACCGCCGGGCTCAAGGGTCGCCTCGATCGCCTGCTCGTGCGCGAGCATGACGATGGTGGCGTCGCTGGCGGCGAGCACCGCGGTCGGCCCGGCCGCGACGTCCGCGCCGAGGCCCGCGAGCCGGGCGCAGGGGTCTGGCGACCGGCTCCACACGGTCAGCGGGATGCCTGCCCGTCGCAGGTTGGCTGCCATCGGCTCGCCCATCAGCCCCAGTCCGATGAAACCGAGACGCATCGCCCTCTCCCTCCGCTATATGACATTTGTCATAGTTGGAAGAGTATGACAGACGTCTTAGTGCACGCGGGGAGGAAGAGTGGGATCAGCGCTGCAGGAGCGGAAGGAGTCTGCGCTCCACGACCCGCAATGGCTCGGTGCTGCGTTGCGCACGCGCCATGAGGATGCCGCCCTCGAGAGCGGCCAGCAGCACGGTGGCCAGCTCGTCGGCGTCCCGCTTGGTGAAGCCGAGCGCGACGATGCCGTCCCGGATGGGGCTGCGCCACGCCTCGAGTGCGCCCGCGGCGGCCGCGCGAATCGTGGGGTTGGTGTGTGCGCAGTCGGCGACGGCGGCAGCGACCGGGCAGCCGCGGGCGAAGTCCCGGCTCTCCAGGTCGTCGACCCACCATCGAACGACGACGCGCAGCAGGCCCCTGGCGGTCGGGGACCCACGCCGGAGATAGCGCTCGACGACCGCCGCGGCATACGACCCGGACCAGCCCAGCGCCTCGACCACGAGCTGGTCCTTGCCGCCCGGGAAGTAGTGCCGGAGCGACCCCCACGGTGCGCCCGCGTCGGCGACGAGGGGGCGGAGTCCGGTGCCCTCGACGCCGTGCTCGCGCAGGTGTTGAGCCGCCGTGTAGACGAGCCGCTCTCTGGCCGTTGCCATGACGGTCCCCTTACCCCCGGCGCTATGACGACCGTATTATCCCATCACCTGCCCGATCGAACTGCGGCAAGCGAGGGTCGACGATGACTCGTGGGAGACGACTCCTCGTGCTGAGTGCCGCACTGGCCGTCGTCCTCGGGGGCTGGATCCTGGCCCAGGGTCGCACCGACCCGCTCGTCGAGTCGTGCGGGGCCGATGTGCGCTACTGGGCCCAGGACCACCCGGACAGCGGCTTCGACTATCAGGAGATGGGTCTGACCGGGACGACCTACGACGCCCTGCGCGCCGTCGTGCGATGGCAGCGTGCGCACCCCGATGCGAGCCCGGCCGCGGTCGGCGAGCAGGCTCGAGCCGAGTGCGCGGCGGCCTACCGTGACACTCCGCGGGACCGGAGCACCGGCGGCTGGCCCTGAGCCCCGCTCGGCCGGGACCCGACCCTCAGTCGCCGGTGTAGACCCGGGCGAGGCGCAGGACGGGGATGACCCGGACGCCGGCGGTGCGAGCGGCATACTCGGCGAACCCCGGCACCTGCTGCACCTGCCTCGCGAAGATCTCGTCACGTGCGGGGCCGGTGACCTCGCTGACGGTGGCGGCATAGCGCTCGGTGCCGCGCTCGATCTCGCAGCGGCCGGCGGCGAGGAGGTTGTGATACCAGTCCGGGTTGGTCGGTGCGCCGCCCTTGGACGCGAAGACGTAGATGGGCTCGCCGTCCGTCTCGGCGAGGTAGGCGAGCGGAGCGACGAGCTCGCGCCCGGTACGTCGGCCGACGTGGTGGACCAGGACGAGCGGGATCCCCGTGAAGGGGCCCGCGACCCGGCCCTCGTTGGCGCGGAACTCCGCGACGATCCGGTCGTTCCAGCCGCTGCGCTCGCTCATCGCCAGATGGTATGCCGCGGGCTCAGGTGCCCATGCCCCCGTCGACCGGCAGCCCTGCTCCGGTGATGAAGCGGGATGCGTCGGAGGCGAGGAAGACGACGGCGTCGGCCATGTCCTCGACGGTGCCGAGCCGGCCGGCCGGCGTGAGGCCGATGACCGCACCCACGGCAGCGTCGGGCGACTCGAAGAGCCCGATCTCGGCCACGTCGACCGCCAGGCCAGCCCCCATCGCGGTGGGCACCAGTCCCGGATAGAGACAGTTGACCCGCACCCCGTAGCCGAGCTTGCCCGCCTCCATCGCGGCGACCCGGGTGAGCCGGTCGACGGCCGACTTGGTCGCCGAGTAGACGGCAATGCCGGGGAAGGCGATGGTGGCGGCGACCGACGCGACGTTGACGATCGAGCCGCCCCGACCGGCCGCGCCGCCCGGGCGCATCGCGCGCAGCCCGTGCTTGAGGCCGAGCGCGGCGCCGAGCACGTTGACGTCGAGCTGGCGGCGCACGGCTGCCGGGTCGAGCTCGGTGATGAGCGAGGTGATCTCGATGCCGGCGTTGTTGACCAGGATGTCGAGGCCGCCGAGCCGCTCGACCGTGGCGGCGACGGCCGACTCCCACGATGCGTCGTCGGTGACGTCGTGCCGGACGAACCCGTGCTGGTCGCCCAGGCGGGCCGCGACCTCGCTCCCGGCCTCCTGCAGGTCGGCGATCATCACCCGAGCCCCTGCGGCGGCCAGGGCGTTGGCCATGCCCTCGCCGAGCCCTTGGGCGGCCCCGGTGACGATGGCGACGCGTCCGGTCAGGTCATAGCTCGTCATCGCGCTCTCCGATCAGCTCGCGTCGACCTTGGGCATGATCTCGTTGACCAGCCGCTTCATGTCGTCGAGGGTCTTCGACACCGGGACGTCGGCGAAGGGCGGCCAGAGCATCGGCATGGTGAGCCCGGCCTCCTTGAAGCGCTTGAGGTTGTCGGTGATCTGCGCCTCGGTGCCGACTAGCAGGTTGGTGAGCTTGCCGTTGTCGGTCTGGTCCGTGGGCTCGTCGGTGATGACGAACCAGATCATGCTGCTCATCTCGAGGTCGTCCAGGCTCTTGTCGGTGCCGAGCTTGTCCAGCTCGGCACTGATCGCCGTGCGCCACTCCTGCAGCTCGGTCGGGGTGTCCTGGATGCCGATCCAGCCGGCGAGGTTGTACTTCGCGATGCGGTTGGCTGACCGCTTGGGGTCGCGTAGCCCGCTGAAGAAGATCGGTGGGTGCGGCTGCTGCACGGGCTTCCCGCCGGCAGCTCGCGGCCCTCGTCGTCGACGACCCGGACCTCGACGTCGGTGCGCGCGACGCCGACGCTCTGCATCCGCTCGCGCGACCGGGGGTGGTCGCGGTCGGCGTGGTCGGCCTTGGAGAGGGCGGTGATCGTCATCGGCGACTCACCCTGGCCGTAGATCTGGGCCAGCCGCGGCCCGAAGACCGCCAGGGCCTGCTCGAGGTCGGCGAGGTACATCGGCGCCCCGCCATAGACGATCGCCTTGAGGTTGGCGAGCTCGTATGCCGCGCTGGCCGGATCATCGGCAAGTCGCTTGATCATCGTCGGCGCGGCGAAGAAGGTCATCCCCGGCCAGCGGCGCAGCAGCGCGCCGATCTCGACGGGGTCGACCCCGCCGCTCTCCGGGATGACGCTGACGGCTCCCTTGGCGACATGCGGCAGACCGTAGAGGCCGGCGCCATGGGACAACGGCGCGGCATGCAGCACGCTGTCCTGCGGGCCGATCGGGTCGATGTCGGCGAAGTAGCTGAGCGAGGCCGTGAGGACATTGCGGTGGGTGAGCGTCGCTCCCTTCGGCCGGCCGGTGGTGCCGCTCGTGTAGAAGAGCCAGGCCGGGTCGTCGGGGGTGCGTCGGCGACGGCGACCGGCGGGGAGGTGGCGAGCCGCTCCCACTCCTCGCCCGTCGCCCGGATCGCCGAGTGCACGGAGTCGATCGTCGCCGTGAGGTGGTCGACGTCCTCGGCGTGCTCGTCGTCCGTGATGACGAGAGCGGTGCCGCTGTGCTCGAGGATGTAGCCGATCTCGTCTCGGTGCAGCCGGGCGTTGACCGGCACGGCGCACAGGCCGGCGTGCCACACGGCATACAGGGCCTCGAGGTATGCCGGCCGGTTGCGCATGACGATTGCGACTCGATCGCCCTGCGAGACAGGGAAGTTCGTGACCAGTCCGCCGGCGATGGCGGCGACCGGCTCGCGAGCTGCGCCCAGGTGGCGTGGATGCGCTCGCCCTCCGCGATGGCCGGTGCGTCGGGGCGCTGCAGCCCGTGCCGCTGGATCCAGGAGGCGGGATTCATCGGTGTCCTCGCATGGCGTCAGGGTAGAGGCGATCCCTGTTCGGCGACATACCCTGCGAGGTGAGCGGGCGGCATACCATCGCGGGATGCGGCTGTCCGAGGACGAGGCGCGGGCCCGGCTCGCGGCAGCCGACCACGGCGTCCTTGCGACTCTGCATCCCGAGCGCGGTGCCGACCTGGTTCCGGTCGTCCTCACCGTCGTGGACCGGCGGCTGGGCATCCCCGTCGACCGGGTCAAGCCCAAGTCCTCGACCCGACTGCAGCGCATCCGCAACCTCGAGGTCGACCCGCGCGCGACCCTGTTGGTGGACCGCTGGGGTCGACGACTGGGCGCGGCTGTGGTGGGTTCGGGTGGACTTGCGTTGGGCGGCAACGCCGTGCGTCGCCGACGAGACGCAGCTGGCGGATCGGCTGGCCGCGCGCTACCCGCAATATCGGGACCGGCCGTTCGAGCGGGTCCTCGTCTTCGACATCGTCGGCCTCAGGGGCTGGGCCGCGTCCCACAGCGGCGGCTAGGTTGACGACATGAGCATCCCTGTCGACCTCGCCCGGCTCGGTGACGTCCTGGGCGACTACGGCGCCGGCTATCTGCTCACGGCCTCCCCCGAGGGGCGGGTCAAGGCGGTCACCGTGCACCCGTATGCCGCCCACGGCCACCTCGTCGTCCCGTCACCGAGCCGCGGCACCAGCGCCAACCTCGCCGGCAACGACAAGGTGACGATCATCTGGGCTCCGCTGCAGGCCAAGGGCTACACGCTCATCGTCGACGGCACGGCCGCCGAGGCGAGCGACGGCTTGGGCTTCCTGGTCACCCCGCAGACGGCGGTGCTGCACCGGCCCGCCGACCACGCCGACGGCCCGCCACCCCCGGACGGCTGCGGTCACGACTGCCGACCGGTGTGAGGGTCAGGACCACGGCTGGTCACTGTGGTAGCCATAGCCGTAGTGCACGTAGGCGTCGTCGTACGGCCGGAGCAACAGGATGACCTGGTCCTGCACATGGTTCTCGAGGCCGCGACAGACCTGGCCGGCGAGGCCGCGGTGGGCGACGGCACGGGCGATCCGCTCCCGGAGCGTCTCGTCGCCCAACCGCGGGCTCAACGCCAGCGCTTCGGCGATCGCGACGAGGTCCTCGTTGTCCAGCGCCTCGATCCCGGTCGGGGTGGGACGCCACGACGTTGGGGCGGGCCGGGGCGTCGCCCGGGCCAGTGCGGCACTCCAGTCGTATGCCGCGTCGGCAAGCAGGTGGGTGCGCAATCGGCTCAGCGCGTGGTCGACGTAGACGGATCGCTCCTCGAGCGGCAGCATCCGGCGGGCTCGCTCCATGACGGAGCCGACC
>DAOTIG010000036.1:0-25521 GCA_035448065.1 Dermatophilaceae bacterium | reverse complement strand
TGCGCCGGCACTTCGGCTGGCTCGAGGAATGGTACGCCTACGCCGCCGCCGGCACGTACCCGATCACACTCACGGTGACCGACAACCTCGGTGCCACCGGGATGACGACCCAGAACGTGACCGTCGTGGCCAACCAGACGCCGTCGGCCAGCTTCACGGCAACGTCCACAGGCCTGACCGCATCCGTCAACGGAACCGCCTCCGCGGACCCCGACGGCACCATCGCGGCCTACCAGTGGGTGTGGGGCGACGGCACGGCCAACGGCTTGGGGAGCACGGCAACGCACACCTATGCCGCTGCCGGCACCTACACGGTCACCCTCACGGTGACCGACAACCGTGGAGCCACGGGCACCGCGAGCCAGTCCGTCACGGTCGTCGCACCGACAGCCCTGGCGCAGGACTCCTTCACCCGCTCGGTGGCCAGTGGCTGGGGCACGGCCGAGGTCGGCGGTGCATGGACGACGTCGGGCTCGGGCTGGTCGGTGTCCGGTGATGCTGGGCTGCTTCAGGTGGCCGCCGGATCCGGGTACACCGCGGCGCTGACCTCGGTCAGCAGCACCTCCGCGGAGACCTCGGTGATCGTGTCCACCAACAAGACGCCGACGGGCAGTGGTCAGTGGATCTCGGTCATCGGCCGCCGGGTCGGGACCACCGCCGACTACCGCGCCAAGCTGCGGCTGGCCGCAGACGGGTCGGTGGCGGTGTGGCTTAGCCGGGTCCAGAGCGGCACCGAGACGTCACTGACGAGCGCAGCGGTCCCGGGTCTGACCTACGCCGCGAACGACCAGATGCAGGTGCGGCTGCAGGTCGTGGGCACCAATCCCACGACGTTGCGGGTCAAGGTGTGGAAGGTCGGGACGCCCGAGCCGGCTGCCTGGCTGCTCTCCGCAACCGACGCGACAGCTGCACTGCAGCAGGCCGGGCACGTCGCCCTGTACTACTACCTGTCGGGCTCCACGACGAACCCGCCGGTGGTCTTCCGCACCGACGACCTGTGGGTTGGCGCGCCGCGGCCGTGAGGCCCGCGGGGTGCCGATAGCGGAGCGGGCCGCTGTGACCTGTGTCACAGCGGCCCGTTCCTGTGTCGGCCGGATGATCGGCGAGGGTTCCCTCCGTCCTCATCGCCCGTTATGGTGGCGGCGCCAGATCGTGATCTTTCCGTGATCTGGGTCGTCACTGGTGTCCGGATGTCGCCTCGGGGGAAGTCGTCACTCGGCTGGATCGAGGAGAGTCGCGATGCGGGCGATCATCCGTGTTGTCGTGTGCGCTGTCATGGCCATCATCACCGTCGCGCCGACTGGCCCGTCAGCAGCGGCAGCGAGTGCCTCTGTCGTGGCCATGTCGGCGCCGGTGTATCAGCGGGTCAACGGCGCGAGCCAAGCCAACCTGGTCACCGTGTGGGCCGACGAGGCCTCCGGCGCGGCGGCCTATGGGTTCACCACCGACTTGGGTCGACCATTCCAGGTGTCGATGAGCGCAGCGACGGGGCTTAGCCCGGTCCGGCGCTTCTTCCGGTCAGACGGCCAGTTCGCGTGGGCCGTGCAAGGGTCCTCGACGGGCACTGCCCTGCTGGCGGCGGGCTACGTCGACCAGCACACCGACTTCTTCGCCGCGCCGACGGCGGTCGGCGCAGAGACCCAGCCAGTCGTCCAGTTCGTCAAGGGGGCGGTGCGCAGGCTTGCTCTCGACTCGTCGGCGGCCACCATGACCGCTGCGGGATGGACGCGCGAGGCAGTGGTCTTCCACGTGCCGCTGCCAGCGGCACCGCCGCCGCCCCCATCGCCCACGCCAGCTGCCGGCTCGGCCGGCTCGTTGCCTGTCGGGGGGGCGAGCTACGCCCTCCCGGCTGCAGGGATCTATGTCGCTCCGTGGGGGTCGGACGCAGCGGCAGGCAGCAGCTCGAGCCCAGTCCGCTCGCTGGCCCGAGCCGTGGCGCTGGTCCCATCTGGTGGGACCGTTGTCCTTCGAGCCGGCACCTACCACGAGCGGGATGTCGTCGTGGCCAAGCCGATGACCATCCAGGCCTACCCCAGCGAGGCGGTGTGGCTCGACGGGTCGGAGACGGTGACCGGGTGGGTCGCCGACGGCGCCGGGTGGCGGCGGGACGGCTGGACGGTGCGCTTCGACTCGAGCCCGACGTACACCCAAGGCGCGCCGGACGGAGCGGCCCCATACTGGCAGTTCGTCAATCCGAGCCAGCCAATGGCGGCCCACCCCGACCAAGTCTTCGTCAACGGTGCTCCCATGCGGCAGGTCGCATCCCGTGGTCAAGTCACGCAGGGATCCTTCTTTCTCGACACGGCGACATCCCAGCTCTACCTCGGTAGCAATCCCACGGGCGCGACCGTCGCAGCCAGCACCTACCACAAGGCCTTGAGCATCCGGACGTCCGACGTGACGATCAAGGGCATCGGCGTGCGGCGCTTCTCCCCCTCGGTCTTCCACATGGGGTCCATCACTGTGGAGGGACCGCGGGTGCGTTTCGAGAATGTCGTCGTCGAGGACTCCGCGACCACTGGGGTAAGCGTCCTGCGTGAGGACTGCTCGCTCGACCGGGTGACCATCCGGCGCAGCGGGATGCTGGGGTTGCAGGGTCGCTTTGCCGACCGCCTGGTCCTTGCTCGGGTGCTGAGCGAGCAGAACAACGTCGAGCGCTTCAACATCGCGCCGGTCGCGGGGGGCGTCAAGCTGGGCCAGACCCGTGGCGTCACGGTTCGGGACTCGAGCTTCGTCGGCAACTACGGTCACGGCTTCTGGGAGGACATGTCGGTCTACAACTCCACCTTCGCCAACTCGGCCTTCACGGACAACGTCGGAACGGGTCTCTTCCTCGAGATCTCGGCCAAGAAGGTGGTGGTCAGCAACCTGATCGCGCGAAACCAGGAGTTCGGCATCAAGGTCAACAACACCAGTGACGTGCAGATCTGGAACAACACGTTCGTCGGCAACGGCCGTCCGCTCAATCTCGTCCAGGACAGTCGGCGGAACACCAACCGATCCGACCCGGCCGTCGACCCGCGGGTCGCGTGGCCGGACCCCGCGATGCCATGGACGCTGGGAAACCCGCTCGTCGTGCGCAACAACGTCGTGGCTCAGTCCACGACGGCTGCCAACTGCCTGTTGTGCGTCGAGGACTACAGCTTCCAGATGACAGGTCAGCAGATGGGCGTGAGCGCCAACAGCAACGTGTATCACCGTGCATCCACCTCGCAGCCCACCTGGATCTCGGTGTGGTCCCGCGGCACGACCGTCAACCCCTACGTCTTCACGACCCTCGCTCAATTGCAGGCGACCGTGGGGCAGGAGACGAGAGGGCGGGAGTTCGTCGGCAGCGCCATCGTCGACAGCGCTGGAGCGCTCACCCCCGCGGTGGCATCGCTGGCCTCCTCGATCGCGGAACCGTTGCCCGCCTCGATCGCGTCCATCGCCGGCCAGCCGGCTGGGTCCGTCCGATTGGGGAAGTTCTGAGCCGGTTGTCCGATTCTCAGTCATCCCTTCGGATGATGCAGCGGCTTCCCTTCGGGGGATGCCAGAGGTCACCCAGGGTTTCTACGCTAGGAGTCACAATCACCAGATGAGGACCGCTCGGGGGAGCGCGCCGCCCGTCCCCCCGAGGAGCACCCTTGTCCACCGCATCACGGCGCTATGCCGCCGCCGCCTCCCTGATGCTTGCCGTTCTTGGCCTGACCGGCCTCGTGGTGCCCACCACGTGGGCCGCGAGTTCGACGGTCGGCGCCATGCGTAGCTGGATCTACCAGGTCGCCAACCCCCAGACCCAGGCGACATTGACGACGCCCTGGTCCAGCGAGGCAGTGAATGCCGCCGCGTACGGCTTCACCGTCTCCCTCGGATCGCCCTTCCAGATATCCACGGTGGCGGTCACGGGACTGTCTCCGGTGCGGCGGCTCTACCACGGCGCCACGGGCCAGTTCGCCTGGGCCCTGCTGGGGAGCGCGGACCTGTCAGCGCTCACGACCGACGGGTATGTCGACCAGGGGACGTCCTTCTTCGCCGCCAGCGCATCGATCGGGTCTGAGACCTCGCCGGTCGTGAGCATGCGCATGGGATCGGCGCGACGGCTGGCCGTCGGCGACGGCATCGCCACGTTGAACGCCGCCGGATGGTCCAGCGAGTACGTCGCCTTCCACGTCCCAGCCGTTCCGACGAGCGCGACGGTACCTCTCAACCCCAAGCGCGCGCTGCAGCCCCCGCCACTGCCCAAGAAGTCGACGTCGACGACCACGACCGCCACCCCGACGACATCGGTGAGCCCATCCCCGGCCCCGACCACCAGCCCGACCACCAGCCCGACCACCAGCCCCACGCCGACCGCGACCGCGACTCCCACGACGACCACCCCGTCCGGCGGCTCCGGACTGCCGGGAGCGGCGCCCCTCGGCTCGACGGTGTACTCCGTCCCTGCCGGCGCCATCCATGTCGCGCCGAACGGCAACGACGCCAGCTCCGGCTCGGCAGCTGCCCCGGTTCGCACGCTTGGCAGGGCGGTGACTCTCGCGCCGGCCGGCGGGACGGTGGTCATGCGAGCGGGCATTTACCACGAGAGCGTCGCGGTCTACAAGGCCATCACGATCCAGGCCTACCCCAACGAGGCGGTGTGGCTCGACGGCTCGGAGCCAGTCTCTGGCTGGGTCGCCGATGGCGGCGCCTGGCGTCGGGACAACTGGACGACTCGCTTCGACGCGAGCCCGACCTACACCCAGGGCGCCCCCGACTCGACCGTTCCCGAGTGGCAGTTCGTCAATCCTGCATATCCGATGGCCGCCCACCCCGACCAGCTCTTCCTCGACGGCATCGGGCTCAAGCAGGTCGCCTCGCGCAGCGCGGTGACAGCCGGCACCTTCTTCCTCGATGAGTCCACGTCTCAGCTCTACCTCGGCTCCGACCCCACGGGCCGCTCGGTCGAGGCGAGCACCCTGGTCAGGGCGCTGATGGCGCGCGCCGCCGACGTCACGATCAAGGGCATCGGCATCCGCCGCTACTCGCCCTCGGTCTTCCACATCGGCTCGGTGACCATGGAGTCACCCCGCGGGCGAGTCGAGAACGTCGTCGTCGAAGACTCCGCGACCACCGGCCTGGCCTTTCTGGCCGCAGACTCGGTGGCTGATCGAGTGACCATCCGGCGCAGCGGCATGCTCGGATTGCACGCCCGGTATGCCGACCGGATCACCGTGCTGTCGATGCTGTCCACCGAGAACAACTGGGAGCGCTTCAACATCGCCCCCGTCTCAGGTGGGGCCAAGTTCGGTGCGACCAGGGGTGTCACCGTCCGCAACTCGAGCTTCTCCGGCAACTTTGGGCACGGGTTCTGGGAGGACTGTTCGGTCTACGACTCGACCTTCGTCAACAACACCTTCACGAGCAACTCCGGATCCGGGCTCTTCCTTGAGATCTCGGCCAAGGTGATCGTCGCCGACAACGTTTTCGCGAACAACGGTGGGAACGGCATCAAGGTGAACAACACCTCCAATGTGGAGATCTGGAACAACACCTTCCTCGGCAGCAACCGACCGGTCAACCTGGTGCAGGACAGCCGACGGAACACGAACCCCTACGACCAGGCAGTCGACAAGCGGATCCCGTGGCCGGACTCGACGATGCCCTGGACTCTCGGGCCGGTGACCTTCCGGAACAACGTCGTGTCGGAGTCGACCGGCACCTGCGTCCTGTGCGTCGAGGACTACAGCCGGCAGACCACGGCCGAGCAGATGGGCATCTCGGTGACCGGCAACGTCTATCACCGTTCCTCGTCCGCCACTCCAGCCTGGTTGGTCGTGTGGTCCCGTGGGGCTGTCGTGAATCCCTACGTCTTCACCTCCCTCTATGCGTTCACCCAGACCACGGGCCAGGAGTCGACGGGCCGGGAGCTCGTGGGAACGCCGATCGTCGACGCGAATGTGAAGGTGACCAGCGCGGTGGCACAGCTCGCGGGGACGGTTGCGGTGCCCGTGTCGGCCTCGGTTGCCCAGCTCGTGGGGGTTGCACCCGGCACGACCTGGCTGGGGGCTTGGTAGCGGGAGCCCGGACAGCGCCGCTGACCTCGCTCAACGCGCCGGCCAGGGCCCGCGGCTGGCTAGACTGACCGGAATGCGCGACCCTCTCACAGTTCTCGTCGCGAACCCGTCAGCCGATCTCTACGGCTCCGATCGGATGATGCTCGAGAGCGTTCGCGGTATGCGAGAGCGAGGGTGGCGGGTCGTTGTGGCCATGTCGGTCGCCGGCGATCTCGTCCCGGAGTTGGAGGCGACCGGGGCGGAGGTCGTGGTCATGTCCAGCCCGGTCGTCCGCAGAGCGCACCTGACTCCCAGCGGGGTGCTGACGCTGGGCCGCGAGATCGCCGCAGGCATGCGTCCCATGTGGCGGCTCCTTGGCCGAGTTCGCCCGGACCTGGTCTACGTCAGCACGGTCACTGTCCCGTTATGGCTGCTGCTGGCCATGGCGCGTCGCGTTCCCCGGGTGGTGCACGTCCACGAGGCGGAGGCATCCGCACCTGTCGCGCGGCTCGGCCTGGCGCTGCCGAACCTCCTGGCCACCGGCATCATCTACAACAGCGAGACCAGCGCGGCGGTAGGGAGATCAGGGCCGGCGAGGTGGGTCAGGTCCACCGTGGTTCACAACGGCGTTCCGGGACCGCGCGCCGTTACGCCCCCGCGCGAGGAGCTCGTGGGAGGGCCACGGCTGGTCTACGTCGGTCGTCTCTCGCCGCGCAAGGGCGTCGACTTGGCGGTGGCCGCCCTCCGGCAGCTGCTCGACGAGGGCGTCGCCGGGCAGCTCACCCTGGTGGGCTCCGTGTTCCCTGGGTACGAGTGGTACGAGCAGCAGCTGCGCGATCTCGTCGCGGAGCTCGGCCTCGTTGACCGGGTGCGATTCACCGGCTTCCAAGCAGAGGTGTGGTCCTGGCTTGCTGCCGGCGACATCGCGCTCGTGCCCTCGCGGGGGGACGAGTCCTTCGGCAACACGGTCGTCGAAGCTGCGCTGAGCGCTCGTCCGTCGATCGTCGCCGACCACACCGGGCTGCGTGAGGCGAGTCGCGGGTTCGCATCGAGTCGGCGAGTGGCGCCCGATGCCGCGGCGCTTGCTCAGGCCGTCCGATCCGTCGTTGAGGGGTGGAGCCAGGTGCGAGCCGAGGCGAGCCAGGACGCGGAGTGGGCAGCACGCGAGTTTGCGCCCAGCCGCTATCGCGCGGATGTCACGCATCGACTTGAAACGCTGGCCGGACATTCCCGCCGCCGGGTCGCATCGCACGAGCGTTCGTCGGAGCTGCCGTAGAGGCATCCTGCAGCAGTGGCGTGGTGTCCACCCGAGCGCGCTTAGCACGCTCGATGGTTGCCGATCCGCAGTCGTTGCCGTATCGTTACGGTCGCTTTGGGCGGCTGGCTATGCCGCTGTTGCCCGACACTGCGGGGTGTCTCGGGCTCGTCTGAAACCATCCCGGGGCGCCGGGACCGACGAAGGGTACCTCTCCCATGCCTTCGCTCTTGCGCGCCGCGATCGTGGCTGTCGGCCTGGCCTCGAGCCTTGTGACGTCGGCCCCGTCGACCTCCGCAGCGACTGACGTCTGCTCCGCCCTTCCGACCGCAGTCTCGCAGGTGGTCAACCCGTCCACGTCGGCCAACCTCATCACCGCCTGGGAGTCCGAGGCGGCGGCGGCCAAGGCGTCCTACGGCTTCACGACCGACCTCGGCAAGCCGTTCAACGCGAGCACGGTGGCGGCCACTGGCCTCGCCCCGATTCGGCGCCTCTACCACTCCGGGCGGAGCGACTTCGCCTGGGCTGCCGCTGGCAGCGCCCAGCAGACCGCGCTCACGGCCGGCGGATACGCGGACCAGGGCACCTACTTCTTCGCCAGCCCTGCCGCAGCTGGCACCTGCGCTGCTGTCCTCTCGCTGACCAAGGCCGGCTACCACCGGTATGCCATGAGCGGCACCGAGAGCGCGCTCACAGCGGCCGGCTGGACCCTCGAGGGGCCTGCGTTCTACGCACGCAACAACACTGCCCCGGCCCCCGCCCCGGACCCGGCTCCGGCCCCGGTGGACCCGACCGCCGACACCGAGTTCGCCTTCGCGGTGATGCCGGACACCCAGGACGAGGCCTATGGCACCTTCGGCTCCGACCAGCGGATGCCGAAGCGGGTGAGCTACTTGGTCGCCAATCGCACCGCCCTCGACTTGCGGTGGGTGATGCACGGGGGCGATGTCGTGAGCTGGGACACCGTCGACCACAACCAGTTCGTCAACATGAGCGGATACCTCAAGCCGCTGGGCGACGCCGCCATCCCCTACTCGATGACCGCTGGCAACCATGACACGGCGGTCGTGTGTCCGGGTGGATCGGCCTGCCCCGGTGTCAACGCCAATACGGCGCTGCGGGACACGACGACCTGGAACAGCTATTTCCCGGCCTCCCGGTTCGCTCTACAGGCGACCTACGACGGCAAGTCGGAGAACGGCTACCGCACCTACTCCGCCGGCGGCGTCAAGTGGCTGGTCCTGAGCCTCGAGCTGTGGCCGCGCACCGACGTCATCGCGTGGGCGCAGCGGGTCGTCGCGGCATACCCGAGCCACAACGTCATCGTGCAGACCCATGCCTTCCTCGACGCGAACGGCGCGCTGAGCACGAGCAATGGCGGCTATGGCTCAAACAGCCCGGCAACCCTGTGGAACGCCCTCAAGGGGTATCCCAACGTCGTGATGTTCTTCTCCGGCCACGTCGGGACTCAGGCGACGGCCACTCTCACGGCAACCGACGGGCACAAGGTCACGGCCTTCCTCCAGTGCTTCCACGACCCCACCTACAACCCGGTCCGTCTCGTCCGGGTGGACACGGCGAAGGGCACGATCAGCACCGAGGTCCGGGCCAACTGGAATCGCACGACCCGGTCGGACGTCGCCTACGTCTACCCCGCGAGCACGACGATCAGCGGGATGCGCTGGGTGCGCTGACCCGCTCGGCGCCCGCTCCGACCGGCCTCTCGCCGAGATCGGTCGGCTCGCCGCCGGACGACGGCCACTCGGCCCGCGTGGCCAGAGCCGTCGTCAGCAGGACCATGAACGACACGGAGCTGTCAAACAGGCCGCTCTCGAGGACGGCGCGAGCACACAGGTAGACGATCAGCCCGAGCCAGAGCGGTCCGGCGCTTGGCGGTGCCGTCATCGAGCGGACGATCGTGGCGAGGCACAGCCCCGCCACGATGATCGCGCCGACAAAGCCTCCTTGCACGATCGCCGAGATCCAGCTGCTGTCGAGGAGCTGGGTTGTCCACCACTGGCCGGGCACTTCGATCTTCTTCTGCGCCAGCCCAGCGCCGAACCAGGTCTCCCAGGGGTCGCGGTGGGAGGTCAACGCGGCATCCCAGGCGATGGTGCGGTTGCTCAGCGTGGTGATGCCTCGCTCGCCACCCCGGAGGAAGACGGAGGAAAGCAGGTCGGTGCCGAAGGCGACATAGGCGAGAGTCGGTGCGAGGAATGACAGGATCCCGAAGCTGCGGCGGCTGAGGCGAGTGGCGCGCAGGGCCATGACGACGATGGCCACGCAGAGGGCAGCCAACGCCGAACGGGACCCGGTCAGCAGGACGACGGCGGCGTAGCCGCCCGCAGTCAGGATGTCCAGGGTCGACTCGAGGCCCTGCAGCATCCGTGCCAGCAACCAGAAGAGGCACACAGACGCGAGGAAGGCGAGCTCGTTCGGATTGATGGGAGGAACCCCGCCGGCCAGTCGCCCCTTGGCCGCGCTCGGCAGCCCGGTGAGCGTTCCACACCAGACCAGGGTGCCGATCACGTGTACCAGCGAGCGCATCATCTCGGTTGGCCCGAAGGTCGAATAGAGCAGCGACACCGTCACGCAGAGGATGACGACGCGGACGGCGACAACAGCGGCGGGCAGGAGGGTCTGATGCGCGTAGCCGCCGACGACGGTGACGGCGAGGTAGCACACGACGAGGACCACCGGCGCGGCCGGCACGCCAAGGTGTGCTGGCCGCGCGCCGTGCAGGTGCATCGCCAGCACCATCGCGACGATGCTGAGCACCGCCTTGGCCAGCACGACCGAATCCAGGCCACCCTCGTAGTAGACGCCCTTGCGCCACGGGATGGTGGCCGCGATCAAGAGCGCCCAGACGAGGTGGGCGCCGGACAGTCGTAAGCTGAGCGGACGAGTGCCCATCATGCTCATCCGGCGAGCGTCAGGCGCTGCCGACGGGACCGCGAGCAGCTCGCTCGGCCGCTGGCGACTCCGCCGCTGTTGAGCCGTTCGTTGCCGTGGTGACCGGTGCAGCCTCGGTCGATGTCGGGCTTGCCGGGTCTGCCCTTTCGACGGGTGGCATGGGGGACGGCTCGGCCCCACGGGGCTGGCGTTGGCGGCCACGGGCCCGAGCCGGACGCGAGTCGCGGATGAGGGCGAGCACCGAGCCGATCGCCAGCCCGAGCATCGAGCCGACGGCCACATTGAGCAACAGCCGAGGGGAGGACGGTTGGGTGGGCTTGAGGGCTGGGACGGCGGTCTGGATGTCGATCGGCGAGGTGCGGGTGGTGCCCGCCGACTCCAGGCGGAGGATGAGCTTGGTGAGATTGTTCGCGGCCGCGACCGAGAGCTCCTGTGCCTCGTCCGCGGTCCGTCCCCGGGCGGTGACGTTCAGCAGGGGCGTGTCGATCGGGTTCTCGACGGTGAGCCGGGGATAGAGATCGCCCGGGGTCATGTCGAGGTTGAGGTCGCTGATGATCCCCGCGAGCACGTCGGGATTGCCGATCATCACGCTGTAGGACTTCGCCCTCGACTGAGCGAACTGAGCTGCCTGGTAGTCCGCACCGGCGGTCGTCCCGGTCGGCAGACCGCGGACGAACTGCGTCGTCGTCGCGACATAGACCTTGGGCATCGTCTGGGTGACCCCGAAGGCGAGGCCGGTGCCCACCAGGGCGCAGAGGAGGACGAGGAACCAGTGACGTCCCAGAACGCGCAGGTAGTCCTGGATCGTCATCGGGTCCCCTCATCACGGCGCCAGAACTCATCGACCAAGCGGCGGGTGCTGACGATGTTACCCGCGCTGGATGCGCCGAAGACGATGCTCTCAATATTCGGCAGCCCGCAGACCCACTCGATCGCCTCCCGGGGAGGGATTGCCCCCGAGGCGTACACCGACATCGCCACAGCTCGGAAGGGCCGCTTCTCCAGGGTCTCGAGGTATCCCTGCACCCCGCCCGACATCCGGAAGCCGATCTTGTTGATGTTCGAGCACACGATGGGGTTGTCGATGCCGACCCGGTCGAGCGCATCGAGCAGCCGGGGCAGGTTCATCGTGATGTAGGCGGGCTCGGAGCCGTGCTTGGTGCGCACGTGCTCGTCGAAGGTCCGGAAGGCGTCCTCGAAGCCGAGGCCGAGCAGGAGGTCGACGACGACGTTCTGCATCCACACGACGGGAGTGGAGAGCCCCTTGAACATCGTCAGCTCCGCGTCGACGAGGAGGGTGGCCAGCCCCTCGACGTCTCGTGCCGCCAGTGACCGGGTGCCGCGCAGCGCCGCGTCGACCAGCCCGCCGTCTGGGAGGAACTTGCGGATCGCGCCGAGGAAGCCGTCCTCGGTGACCGCGTTGGCGTACTTGTGCGCGTACGGCATACAGGGGTAGAAGACCATCTCCGCATAGCGCTCCGGGTGGGCGCGGACGACGTCGCAGATCTGGGCCACGCGGTCATGGGTGGTGCACATGAAGGTGCGCACTCCGTTGTCGTATGCCGCGTCGAGCACGGACATGATCGCGTCGAGGTCCTGGAAGCGCATCTGCTGCGCCCGGGCCTTCTCCTCCGACATGTGGTTGACGCCGAAGAACTGGTTGTCTCCGAAGAGCAGGCGGTCCATCGTGTGCGTGGCCAGGCGGTCAGTCATGGGGAGTGCTCTCGATCGTCGTGGTCGTGGTCTCGGTGGCGCTCATCGCCGGGCGCGGCGGGCGCGGCGGGCGGCCACCCGGGAGGCGGCCGATCTCAGCATCCCCACGGCGCGCGGCACCAGGCCGACCCGCCCGTGGCCGGCCACCCGACCCATGCCGAGGCTGACCCCGGCGGCCTGGGACACCTCGGCATCGGTGCGCGGGCCACGCTCGGCATCCGCCACGATCATCGCGATCACCTCGTCGGTGACCGAGGCGGAGGCGAAGGTGTTCGGGCCATCGAGCTGGCGGGCGGCGACCCGCGTGACGAAGGTGTCGAGCTGGTGGCTGTACTCCTCACCGCGCAGGTAGAACCAGGGGTTCTCGGTGAGCTCGGTCGTGTACTTGACGGTCCAGCCCTGTCGATAGCCGGCCGGAATCGCGGAGGTGCCGCGCAGGAACACCTGCACCTCCTGCCGGTCGGCGTAGATGTGCCCGCCGGTGCCCCAGAGGCTGATCCTCGTCGTCATCTTCCGCTGCGACTCGTCGGACCAGTTGGTCGTGAGCTGGGCCGTCCGGCCTCCGGGGTAGTAGAGGGTTGAGGTCACCGCGTCATCGATCTCCGCGGAGAAGATCGAGGTGAGTCGGCTGCCGCCGACCGCGTCCGGCTTGCCGAAGTACCACGTGACGAGGTCGAGCGGATGCGCGGCGTAGTCGTAGAGGCAGCCGCCTCCGCTGGCCCGCTTGCTGCGCCAGCTGGCGCCGGAGGGCTTGAGCACGACCGGCCCGAAGGCCTCGGCCTGGATGGTGGCCACCTCGCCGATGGCCCCGATGTCGAGGAGCCGCTTCACCTCCTGGAAGGTGCCGACGAACTTGTTGTGATAGCCGACCTGGGTGACCAGACCACGCTCCGCGGCCAGCGCGGTGAGCGCCACGCCGTCCTCGGGGTTCAGGAACAGCGGCTTCTCGCAGAAGACGTGGATGTCCCGCTCGAGTGCTTGGCGCACCATCGGAGCATGCAGGGAGGACGGCGTGGAGATGATCACCGCCAGCGGCTTGGCCTCGTCGAGCATCCGCTCGTAGTCGGAGAAGGTCGGCACTCCCGTCGTACGGCCGAGGATGTCCAGGACATAGCCGGTGGCGTCGCACACGCCGACCACCTCGACGTCGGGGTGCGGGCGGATCATCGCGAGGTGGGACAGGCCCATCTTGCCCAGGCCCACCAGGGCGACCGTGATCATGCGTGGTCCTTCTTCCTCATCCCGATTGCAGCGTCGAGCAGCGCCTGCTCGTAGAGGTCGCCGATGTGCGACCAGGTGTAGTGGGCCGCGTAGCGCTCCCGACTGAAGGCACCCATCGTGGCGAGGGCAGGCCGGTCCTCGACGAGGAGGTCCAGCAGCTCGGCCAGATCCGGGCCGTCGTCGAAATAGCGATTGCCGGCGCCGGCGACGTAGCGGTTGTAGCCGTTGTTCTGGGCGACGACCGCGTTGCCGGCGGCCATCGCCTCGACGAGCGAGGGGTTGGTGCCGCCGACCGTATGGCCGTGCAGGTAGAGCCGGCTGTGGAAGCGCAGCGCCGTGACGACGTCCGGGTCGTAGATGGCCCCGGGGAAGAGCACCCGGTCACCACCCGCGGCGAGCACGGCGGCGTGGTAGGGGTCCCCGGCGTCGAAGCTGCCGAGCATGACGAGAGGGATGCCGCGGTCGCGGGACGCCCAGGCCTGGGCGATCTCGAGGATGGAGTTCTCTGGAATCGGCCGGCAGATGCAGGTCGCGTAGTCACCGGGGGTGAGTCCGAGGTCGGTCACGGGAGTGCTGGGGGCCTCGGTCACGGCATACGCGCCATAGGCGATCGTCTGCACCCGTCGCGCGCCGAAGTGCCGCGAGAGGTAGCGGGCGATGAGCGGGTGGTCGGCGATGAGGACCGTCCCGACCGCTCCGGCGAAGCGCTCGTTGGCCAGCAGGATGCCCTGCTTGAGCAGGCCCCACCGGCGGCGGCTCCACTCCATGCCGTCCATGTTGATGACATTGGGTATGCCGCGAAGGCGCTGGGCAGTGTTGAAGACCCCGGTGTTGTAGCCGAAGGTGAGGCAGACGTCGTCCGGCCCGGCCGAGGCCAGCACGTGCCGGACGCAGGTGAGGTCGAACGAGGCCGTACCCAGCCAGCCGTCCCGCGGCTCGGGGACCAGGACCCGCTCGAGACCCCGCCACGTGTCGGTGCTGATCGCGCCCGAGCCCGGGACCTGGCAATAGACGACGACCCGCCACCCCTTGGCGTGCAGGTGCAGCCCGACGTGCTCGGCGGCCGTCTCGAAGCCCCCGTATGCCGCTGGCACGCCGTGCGTGCCGAGGATCCGGACCGTGCGCCCCGCTCCGGCGCTCACGCCGGTCCCTGCGACGTGTGGGCGAGCTCGCTCGCCTCCGCCGCAGCAGCGACGACGGCCGCCCACTCGGGGGGCCAGGTGGACGGGTCGACCAGGTCGTCGAGGGCCTGGCGCAGGATGGTGCTCGAGGTATGCCGGGTGTAGGGGAAGTAGTGGATCCGGGCCCCGACGGACGCCAGATCGGATTCGAGCTTGGCGCCCTTGGGCGTCCCTCGCCAGTCGTCGCCCTTGAAGATGACGTCGTAGCGGATCTGCTGCCAAGCGTCGAACTTGTCGGCGTGATCGTCGACGACGACCTCGTCGACGTCGCGCAGCGCGGCGACGATCTCCATCCGCTCGGCGAGCGGCACGACCGGAGGCCGGCCCTTGACCGCGGCGACGACCTCGTCCGCGACGACGCCGACGATGAGGTAGTCACACTCCTTGCGGGCGGCGCGGACGATGTTGAGGTGGCCCACGTGGAACATGTCGAAGACGCCGGGCACGTAGCCGCGGATGCTCATCGTGCGGCCCCCTTGGCGGGCAGGGCGCGCATCTGTCGGGTCCACTTGACGAGCGCGGCCCCGAGCAGCAGGACCGCTCCGAGCGCCATCGCGGCATACCCGACGAGGAAGGCCGTCGTCCACCCCAGCAGCAGGTAGCCCAGGCACAGGAAGCCGTAGTCGCTCGGCAGGATGAGCAGGGATCGGACGACCGACAGTGAGCCGCCCTTGGTCATCGGGTTCTGACCGTGCGCGCGCCGCAGCTGGTCGGTGAGCATCATCCCGAAGAACGTGACGTTGGCGGCGAGCAGATAGCCGAAGGGGACGAGCGCGACGGCCAGGTCCAGACCGCTGAACCGGACGAGGTGCACGGCGGTGGCCAAGTGGAGCGAGGACACCTTGGCGCAGTCGATCATGTGGTCGAGCCACTCCCCGAAGGGCGACCCGGCACCGGTGAGCCGGGCGACCTGCCCGTCGGCCGAGTCGAGGGCGTAGCCGAGCACGAGGAGGGCCGAGACGACGACGCCGACCCACCACGCCGGGGCAACCAGGGCCAGCACGGCGATGGCCGTGAAGGAGCACAGGGCGCTGAGCGCCGAGACCTGGTTGGGAGTCAGCCCGCGGACGGCGGCGATCGCCGCCAGCCGGCGGCCGAGCGGGCGGTTGACGAAGCGCGAGTAGGCAGGTGTTCCGTGCGGCGGCTTCTGGGCCTGGGCCAGCGCCCGGCGCGCCTCGGCGACGGTCAGCCGCAGCCCCTGCGATGCCACGCTCGGCGGAGTGGTGCTATTGGTCACGATTCGTACTTCCCCCCGACGAAGGGACTGATGGCCAGGCAACTGTCAGAAAGATCGAATGGCAGCGCAGGTCGGCCCGAAGTCCCGAACGATACTCGGCGCCCCCATGCGCCGAGTCCAGTCTAGGCCACGGGGTGGGACGGTCAGGTCACTTTGAGAGCACGCACCGAGATCTTCCCCTGGTCGGCTGAGCGGCCGATGTGGATGTAGTCGCCCCGGTATTTCGTATGCACGCCGCTCGTTGACAGTCCGACGTCCCCTCGGCCCCAGGTGATCCGCTCGGTGTCCACCTCGAGCTTCAGCGGGATCCACGCGCCAGGCACCAGGGGCGGACCGGAGCTGGCCTTGGCGATCTCCTCGCCGTTCTGGCTCCCGGTCTCGTGCACGCGAAGCTCGAGGGTGCCATTCATCCGGACGATCGCGTGATAGCCGTTCTGCGTGCCTTGCTGATGTTCGTAGTACGAATCGTCGCTGTGCGCGAAGCACAGGGTGAAGTTCGACTTGTCGTCCTTGGGTGGCTCATCGACCCTGATCTCGAAGGAGATCGTGTACGGCCCGGGCGTGCGCTCCAAGGGCGCCAGCTGACCAAGGGTGAGGAATGCCTGCCGTCCCTGGGATGCCAGCTGGATGACCCCCGGCTCGGGCCAGCCCAGGCCGTAGCTGTCGACCTCGGGGAAGCGGGTCATCTCGCCACCGGCGAGTGCCCCCGCGTCCCACTCCGCGGCCCGCACCGGCTGCACCGACTGGGAGACATAGCCGTAGCTCGAGGTGATGATCCCCTCGACTCCACGCGCGTGGAAGTAGGCCGCCTCCCAACGGCGGTGGACCGGGAACACCCAGAGCGGCACGTTGCCGCTGCGGGCGATGGCGAGCTGAGCCTCGGAGATCACGCCGTCGTCACCGTAGGCCGGCACCACAAGGACGTCCTTGGTTGGATCGAGTCGGCCGGCCACGTCGGCCACCCGATCCGCAGTGAGCTCGCTCGGGTCGCCGATGTAGCAGAAGACCCCCATGCCAGCGGCATGCGCCTCGGGAATGCGTTGGGTGCGGTAGTGGAGCTTCATCATGACGCTCGACTGCAGGTCGCGCTCCTTGACCATCCGGATGATCCCTGGGAAGGCCGAGTCGTCCTTGGGCTCGATGAACATCACACACCGGCGACCGATCCGGCGCAGCACCTCGTCCAACCGGGGGATCCGGGGTGCGCGGTCCCCTTGCCAGCGAGGGCCGAGGCGGGGCACGACGATCCGCCCGTCGAGCAGCACGCTGGACGGCTGGCTGGCCACCTTCCCCTTGAGGTTGGTCGTCCGGTCGAAGGTGAGGTCGTGCTGGCAGATGAGCACGCCGTCGCTCGTCTGGACCACGGAGATCTCCAGCGCACGCGCGCCCCAGGCGAGGGCGCCCTCGTAGGCCTCGATGGAGTGCTCGGGGAAGACGTCACCGGAGCCACGGTGCGCGACGAAGAAGCGCTCGCCGCGCTCCTTGCGCCACCGCGCCACGGTGTAGCCGGTCTCGTCCTCCCGGGAACAGGCGCCGAGCGCGGGCACGACGGCGAGCCCACCGAGAGCGGTGAGCACCTGACGTCGGCTCCACTCTGGGGGAGCCCCCTCCATTCCCGGCCACACGCCGGGCAGGATATCTGGACGGCGGGTCCGTGGAACGATGGGGCCGCCGACGTGACCACCGCGCCACCCTCACCAACCATGAAGGACAGCACATGTCCGAGTCCGCGAGCCCTGCTCGCGCCACGGGGCTGCGCGAGATCACGCGCGCCGTCGTCACCCCGCGATGGCGTGCGGTGGATGCGCGGCAGCCGCTGCTCGAGGTGGGTGCCCCGGTGGGGGTGCGACCGTTCGCTGTCGTCGGCGCTCCCGCGCCGAGCGGTGGCGTCATCGTCTCGGTCACGGCCACGACTCGGGACTCCGAGGATCTGGCGGCCGCGCTCGCCGCCCTCGACGGAGCCGACGGGGTGGCGGTCTTCCCGTCCTGGGAGACGCTCCCGCACGAGCGGCTGTCGCCACGTAGCGACACGGTCGGCCGTCGGCTCGCGGTGCTGCGCCGGCTGGCGCACCCGGCTGACGGCGACGCGGCATACGGGCCGATCCGGCACCTCGTCGTGCCGATCCGGGCCTTGCTGCAGCCGATCGCGCGAGGCCTGGGGGACCTCGTGCCGGTGCGCGCCCAGGTGGGCGAGGAGCACCCCCTCGAGCGGCTTGTCGACGGGCTGGTGGCGGCGGCCTACACCCGCACCGACCTCGTCGAGCGCCGCGGCGAGTTCGCCGTGCGTGGCGGGATCCTCGACGTTTTCCCGCCGACCGACGAGCACCCCGTCCGGCTCGAGCTGTGGGGTGACACCGTCGAGGAGGTGCGGTGGTTCCGGGTCGCCGACCAGCGCTCGCTGGAGACCGCCGACCACGGGTTGTGGGCGCCGCCGTGTCGCGAGCTGCCGCTGACCGACGCCGTTCGCGACCGGGCGCGCGAGCTGGCCGAGCGGCTTCCGGGCGTGTCCGAGCTGCTGCTCAAGGTCGCCGAGGGCATCGCCGTCGAGGGGATGGAGTCGCTGACCCCCGCGCTCGTCGACGGCATGGAGACCCTGGTGGACGTCCTGCCGTCCGGCTCGCTCGTCGTCGTCCACGACCCGGAGCGGGTGCGCACCCGGGCGCACGACCTGGTCGCGACGAGCGAGGAGTTCCTCGACGCGAGCTGGGCCAACGCGGCCGCCGGCAATGTCGTCCCGGTGGACCTGCGCTCGGTGCTCGGGACCGCGTCCTACCGGACCCTGGCCGAGCTCCGCGGCCAGGCGCTGCGGACGGGAGTCCCGTGGTGGTCGCTGACGTCCTTCGGTGTCGACACCGAGCTCGCCGAGCTCATCGACGACGACGCTGCGGGGACCCGCCTCGATCTCGGCGTCACCGACGCCCCCAGCTACCGAGGGGACACCGATCAGGCGGTCGCCGACCTGCGGAAGTGGGCGGCGGACGGCTGGACCGTGGTCGTCGTGACCGAGGGGCCCGGCCTGGCCAAGCGGGTGCACGAGGTGCTCGGTGAGCACGGGGTCCCGAGCCGGCTCGGCGCCGAGACCCCCGAGGCGGGCGTGGTGCAGGTGACCACAGCCCCGCTGGCCCGGGGGTTCATCGCACCGACCGCCCGGGTCGCCCTGCTGGCCGAGAGCGACCTCACCGGACAGGCGGGCGGCGCTGGATCGACCCGCGACATGCGACGGATGCCCTCGCGGCGCCGGGCGCAGGTCGACCCGCTGCAGCTCCGCCCGGGTGACTACGTCGTCCACGAGCAGCATGGAGTGGGGCGCTTCGTTGAGATGATGCAGCGGACGGTGGCCGGAGCGACCCGGGAGTACGTCGTCATCGAGTATGCCGCGAGCAAGCGTGGGCAGCCTGGTGACCGCTTGTACGTGCCGACCGATCAGCTCGACCAGGTGACGAAATACGTTGGGGGAGAGGCCCCGACGCTCTCCCGCCTGGGTGGATCGGACTGGCAGCAGACCAAGTCCCGAGCCCGCAAGCACGTCAAGCAGATCGCCGCCGACCTCATCCGGCTCTACTCCGCCCGGATGGCCACCAAGGGCCACGCCTTCGGCCCGGACACGCCGTGGCAGCGTGAGCTCGAGGACGCCTTCGCCTATGTCGAGACCCCGGACCAGCTGAGCAGCATCGACGAGGTGAAGGCCGACATGGAGCGCGAGGTCCCCATGGACCGGCTCATCTGCGGCGACGTCGGCTACGGCAAGACCGAGATCGCGGTGCGGGCGGCCTTCAAGGCGGTCCAGGACGGCAAGCAGGTGGCCGTGCTCGTGCCGACCACCCTTCTCGTGCAACAGCATTCGCAGACCTTCTCCGAGCGTTACGCGCAGTTCCCGGTGACGGTCAAGGCGCTCTCGCGATTCCAGAGCGACGCCGAGGCCAAGCGCGTCGTCGAGGGTCTGGCCGACGGGAGCGTCGACGTCGTCATCGGCACTCACCGGCTGCTCACCGACCAGATCCGCTTCAAGGACCTGGGGCTGGTCGTCGTCGACGAGGAGCAGCGATTCGGCGTGGAGCACAAGGAGAGGCTCAAGTCCCTGCGCACCGCCGTCGACGTGCTGGCGATGTCAGCCACCCCGATCCCGCGCACGCTCGAGATGGCGGTGACCGGCATCCGCGAGATGTCCACTCTCGCAACGCCGCCCGAGGAGCGGCACCCGGTGCTCACCTTCGTCGGCGCCTACGAGGAGCGGCAGATCGCCGCGGCGATCCGGCGAGAGCTGCTGCGTGACGGCCAGGTCTTCTACATCCACAACCGGACCCAGTCCATCGAGAAGGCTGCTAGCCGGCTGCGTGAGCTGGTGCCAGAGGCGCGGGTCGCGACCGCGCACGGCCAGATGGCCGAGGGCCGGCTCGAGCAGGTCGTCGTCGACTTCTGGGAGAAGCGCTTCGACGTGCTCGTCTGCACGACGATCGTCGAGACCGGGCTGGACATCTCCAATGCCAACACCCTCATCGTCGAGCGCGCCGACCTGCTCGGGCTCTCGCAGCTGCATCAGCTGCGCGGCCGGGTCGGCCGCGGCCGCGAGCGGGCCTACGCCTACTTCCTCTTCCCACCGGAGAAGCCGCTCACCGAGACCGCGCACGACCGGCTGATGACGATCGCCAGCCACACCGACCTCGGCGCCGGCATGCAGGTCGCCATGAAGGACCTCGAGATCCGCGGGGCCGGCAACCTCCTCGGCGGCGAGCAGTCCGGGCACATCGAGGGCGTCGGCTTCGATCTCTACGTGCGCCTCGTCGGTGAGGCGGTCGCGGCATACAAGGGCGAGGACACCGCACCGCCGGCGGAGGTGCGGATCGAGCTGCCCGTCGACGCCCACCTGCCGCACGACTACGTGCCCGGCGAGCGGCTCCGGCTGGAGGCGTACAAGAAGCTCGCCGAGGTCGCCGATGAGGCCGGGCTGGCGGCGATCGTGGAGGAGCTCAAGGACCGCTACGGTATGCCGCCCGAGCCGGTCATGAACCTGCTCGCCGTCGCGCGGCTGCGCACCATCGCCCGGCAGGCCGGCATCACCGACATCTCCGCGCAAGGCAGGTTCGTGCGCTTCGGGCCGATCCGGAGCGCGGACCTGCCGGAGAGTCGCCGGCTGCGACTGACCCGGCTCTATCCGGGGACGGTCGTCAAGGAGGCCCTCGAGCACGTCCTCGTGCCCTCGCCGACGACGGCCCGGGTCGGGGGCCAGCCGCTGCGGGACACGGCCGTCCTGGACTGGGCGGGTGACGTGATCCGGAACGCGATGACCGGGTGACGCGTGCCCGATGTGGGTCGCAGGTGACGGATGGGCCAGAATGGCCGCAGCATCGAGGCGTGACCCGAAAGGACCCTTCATGACCACCCGTCGTGCCGTGCTCGGCTCAGGTCTGCTGTTCGCCGTCGCCGCCCTCGCCGGGTGCTCAGGCGCGGGGCGCCCCGACACCGCGGCTGTCGTCGGCGACCGGGTGATCACCATCGACGAGCTCGCGACCGCGACGCAGCAGCTGCGCCAGTTCCAGCAGCAGTCGGCCGACCAGATGGCCGGCGGCAAGGCAGCGCCGGTCCGCCTCTTGCCCGAGGGCATCGTGCTGCAGCTGCTCGTCCTGCACGACGCCCTCGTGCCGGCCTTGCGCGCGAGGGGGTGGACGCCACCGCAGGTGGTGGCCGACGTCCTGGCGATGATCTCCCGTCCGACCGATGCGACGGTTCGCGCGATCACCGCGAGCGCGGCCGTCGAGGCCAGCAGCAGTCCTGCCTTCGGAGCCGACGGCCTGGACGAGGTCCAGCGAGCGCTGGCCAACACCCGGATCGTCGTCAATCCGCGCTACGGCGAGCTCAACGTGCGCGATCTCACCTCGCTGCAGGAGTTCCGCCTCACCGAGACGCGACCGGACTGGATCCGGCCCGCAGCGCAGCCGACCGCGGTCTAGCCAATGCCCGGCGGAGCCACCCCGGGTGCGGCGCTGCTCGATCTCGTCGCCGTCATGGATCGGCTCCGCTCGCCGGGCGGCTGCCCGTGGGACGCCGAGCAGACCCACGCCACCCTCGCGCCCTACCTGCTCGAGGAGAGCTACGAGACGGTCGAGGCGATCGCCTCGGGGGATCGCGACCACCTCGTCGAGGAGCTCGGCGACGTGCTGCTCCAGGTGGTCTTCCACGCCCGCGTCGGCCAGGAGCACCCGGAGGCTCCCTTCGACATCGACGACGTCGCCGCGGGAATCGCCGCCAAGCTGCGTCGTCGGCACCCGCACGTCTTCGGCGACGTCGTCGTCGGGTCGGCCGAGGAGGTGTCCGCGAACTGGGAGCAGATCAAGGCGGACGAGCGCGCCCAGCGGGTGCCGCGGCATACCTCGTCGGCACCACGGGCGGGCGCGATCCGCGACCTCCTCGAGCTGGCCGACGAGCTGACCAGAGCCGGGGGCGACCCCGAGCGGGTGCTCCGAGAGGCACTCGCCGCCCGCTCCGATGCGGTGTCCGTCACGCCGCCCCACGCGCCCGTGCCCCCGTCGGAGTGACGCACTAGGCTGGCGAGCGAACCCACCCACTCCGTCCGGAAGGGCACGATCGTGGCCAGCATCGAAGCAGTAGGCGCCCGCGAGATCCTCGACTCGCGTGGCAACCCGACCGTCGAGGTCGAGGTCGCCCTCGACGACGGCACCATCGCCCGCGCCGCCGTACCCTCGGGCGCCTCGACCGGCGCCTTCGAGGCCTACGAGAAGCGCGACGGGGACAAGGGCCGCTACCTCGGCAAGGGTGTCGAGAAGGCCGTCGACGCCGTCATCGACGAGATCAACCCGCGGATCATGGGCTTCGAGGCCAGCGAGCAGCGCCTCATCGACGCGGAGCTCATCGCCCTCGACGGCAGCCAGAACAAGGAGAACCTTGGCGCCAACGCGATCCTCGGGGTCTCGCTCGCGGTCGCCAAGGCCGCAGCGGACTCGGCTGGGCTGCCGCTGTTCCGCTACGTCGGCGGACCGAACGCGCACATCCTGCCGGTGCCGATGATGAACATCCTCAACGGCGGCGCGCACGCCGACTCCAACGTCGACATCCAGGAGTTCATGGTCGCCCCGATCGGCGCGCCGTCCTTCAAGGAGGCGCTGAGGTGGGGCGCCGAGGTCTACCACGCGCTCAAGAAGGTGCTGCACGACCGTGGCCTGGCCACCGGCCTCGGCGACGAGGGCGGCTTCGCCCCCAGCCTCGAGAGCAACCGGGCGGCCCTCGACCTCATCGTCGAGGCGATCGAGAAGGCGGGCTACCAGCCCGGCAAGGACATCGCGCTCGCCCTCGACGTCGCGGCGACCGAGTTCTACAAGGACGGCTCCTACGAGTTCGAGGGCGCCAAGAAGTCCGCGGGCGAGATGACCGACTACTACGCCGAGCTCGTCGCGGCATACCCGCTGGTCTCGATCGAGGACCCGATGAGCGAGGAGGACTGGGACGGCTGGAAGGCCATCACCGAGCGCCTCGGCAGCAAGGTCCAGCTGGTCGGCGACGACCTCTTCGTCACCAACCCCGAGCGGCTGCAGCGTGGCATCGACACCGACACGGCCAACGCGCTGCTCGTCAAGGTCAACCAGATCGGCTCGCTCTCGGAGACCCTCGACGCGGTCGACCTGGCGCACCGCAACGGCTACCGCTGCATGATGAGCCACCGGTCGGGCGAGACCGAGGACACGACGATCGCCGACCTCGCCGTCGCGACCAACTGTGGCCAGATCAAGACCGGCGCGCCGGCGCGCTCGGACCGGGTGGCCAAGTACAACCAGCTGCTGCGGATCGAGGAGGAGCTCGACGACGCCGCCGTGTATGCCGGTGCCGGCGCCTTCCCGCGTTTCGCTGCCGGGTCTCAGTAGTCACACCCGTCACACTGGTGGGCATGGGGGCCACCGGATGACGACTCGACGCACACCCGCCGCGACGGGCCCCTCGGCCCGTCGCGGCTCGGCGTCGGTCCGGACCCCGCGAGCAGCGGCCGGTCGGGGTGCGACCCGACCGAGCGCACCCGCTCGGCGGAGCCCGGCGGCTCGCCCGGCCACCGCTCCGCGCGGTCGCGAGCATCCGCCCGTGCAGCGCCCCAGCCAGGCCTGGGTGCGCTGGGTGGTGCTCGGCGCGGTCGCCCTCGTGCTGCTCGTCACCCTGGTCCCCACCGCCCGCTCGGTGCTCGCGCAGCGAGCCCAGATCGCCGCCCTCGAGGCGCAGATCGCCGAGCAAGAGCGGGACGTGGCCCAGCTGCAGGCCGAGACGGCGAAGTGGCAGGACCCGGCCTACGTCGAGCAGCAGGCCCGCGAGCGACTCAAGTTCGTCAAGCCGGGGGACCGGTCCTACACCGTCATCGACCCGCAGGACGCGGCTCGGCCGACGGTCCAAGGGGTCGCCGTGGCGGCGCCGCGCACCGTCGGCGGCGCGCCCTGGTACGGCCAGGTGTGGCAGTCGATCGAGCTCGCCGACCGACCGACCTCCGGTCTCGTGCCGGTCGCCCCGACCACGCCGTGACCCGCCCCGTCCCAGCCGACGACCTGCGGCTGGTCGCCGCCCAGCTCGGTCGGCTGCCGCGGGGCGTCGTCGGCATCGCCCACCGTTGTCCCTGCGGCGCGCCCGACGTCGTGCGCACGAGTCCGCGGCTGCCCGACGGCACCCCCTTCCCGACGACCTACTACGCCACCTGTCCCCGGCTCACCGGTGCGATCAGCACCCTCGAGAGCCACGGCGTGATGCGCGAGCAGCAGGACCGGCTGGCCACGGACGACGAGCTGGCCGCGGCATACCGGCTGGCGCACGAGCGCTATCTGGCCGACCGCGCCCAGCTCGGCGAGGTGCCCGAGATCGCTGGTGTCTCGGCCGGCGGGATGCCCGACCGGGTCAAGTGCCTGCACGTCCTCGTCGCCCATGCCCTCGCGGCCGGGCCGGGGGTCAACCCCCTGGGCGACGAGGCCCTGGCCATGCTGCAGGATTGGTGGCACGGCGACTGCTGCGCGAAGGAGCACGATGTCTGACACCACCCCGCCGCTCGAGCCCGGCCACCTGCGGGTCGGCGCCATCGACTGCGGCACCAACTCGATCCGGCTCCTCGTCGCCGACCACGATCCGGACACCGGTCGCCTCGTGGACCTCGTGCGGCGGATGGAGATCGTGCGCCTCGGCCACGGCGTCGACAAGACCGGGGTGCTCGCACCCGAGGCGCTGGCCCGCACGCTCGCGATGACCAGGGAGTATGCCGCCCAGTGCCAGGCTCTCGGGGTCAGCCGGGTGCGCTTCGTCGCGACCTCGGCCAGCCGGGACGCCCGCAACGCCGGCGACTTCGTCGCGGGGGTTCGGGAGGCCTTCCGCGCCGAGCTGCCGCGGCTCGGCGAGGTCGAGCCCGAGGTGGTCAGTGGCGACGAGGAAGCCGCGCTGTCCTTCCTCGGAGCAACGGGAGACCTTGTCGCACAAGGATTTCCGGGTCCCTATCTGGTCGTCGACATCGGCGGCGGCTCGACCGAGCTGGTGCGCGGCACCGACCAGGTCGAGGCGGCGCGCTCGGTCGACATCGGCTGCGTGCGGATGACCGAGCGGCACCTCGTCGATGACCCGCCGACCGAGGACCAGGTCACCGCGGCCACCCGTGACGTCGACGCGGCGATCGATGCCGCGGTCGAGGTCGTCGACCTCACCCCGGTGCGCACCCTCGTCGGGCTCGCCGGCAGCGTCACGACGATCACCGCCCATGTGCTGCGGCTGCCCGCCTACGACGCCGACGCGATCCACCTCTCATCGGCCACCCCGAGCGAGGTGCAGGCCGCCTGCGCGGACCTGCTCTCGATGCCGCGCGACGAGCGGGCCGCCCTCGGATTCATGCACCCCGGCCGGGTCGACGTCATCGGTGCCGGCGCGTTGGTCTGGACCCGCGTCGTCGACCGGGTCGCCACCGAGACCGGGCTGGGCGAGGACCTGCCGGTCGTCACCTCCGAGCACGACATCCTCGACGGC
>DAOTIG010000035.1:0-25979 GCA_035448065.1 Dermatophilaceae bacterium | reverse complement strand
GCTGGCGCGCTGGTTCGACGGGCTGCTCGTCGGCCACCGTGAGCTGCTCGGCGAGCTGCTGGAGGGGATGGGCGAGCGGGGGCTGCTGCTGCCGCCGACCCGGCTGCCCGACCTGCTCGACCTGGCGGCGGCTGAGGTGGGGCTCGCCGACGCGGCGCTCGCCGTGGGCGGCGAGCGGGGGCGGTGGCTGGCTGGTCAGGATCCGCGCTGGGCCGGGGTGGTCGCTCGGCTCGAGGCGCCCGGGATGAGTGGCGGTGCGGCGGAGGGCACCGTCGCGGGCGCGCGCGACACGCCGGGGACTCCTGGAAAAGTGCCCAGGGAGGCGGTTACTCCGGGAGAGCGCGACACGCCGGGGACTCCTGGAAAAGTGCCCAGGGAGGCGGTTTCTCCGGGAGAATGGGAGGCGGCGCGGGAGGCGCTCACCCATGGTCGGGAGCCGGCGGACGTGCGCGAGCGCCTGGTCTGGACGATCGCGAGATACCCGTTCGACGGCGTCGACGAGCTGCTCGACCAGTCGCTCGACGACCGGGCGGTGGGGGTGCGGCGCACCGCGGCTCGCGCCCTGGGTGCCCGGATGGCCAGCGCCTACCAGCAGCGAATGGCGCAGCGGGCGACCTCGTGGGTGGCCGTCCAGCGGCGTGGCGGCTTCCTCGGCCGAGGGCGCACCGAGATCGTGGTCACCCTGCCGGAGAGTCTCGACGAGGCTGCCCGCCGCGACCTGGTCGACAAGGAGGCGCACCTGCTCGGCCCGGCGATCAAGGGCGAGAAGGCGCAGTGGCTGCACGCGGTCGTCGCGGCGACCCCGCTGGCGGCCTGGGCTGCCGCGGGCGAGCCAGCGGAGCTCATTCGCGCCGAGGTCGACGCCGGCTGGGGTCCGGTGCTGCTGCAAGCCTGGACCGCCCGCGCGGTCGCGGAGGCCCGGCATCGAAGCCCGCTCGCCGGCGCGTGGGCCGCGGCGCTGCTCGACGACGGCATGACCACCGCTGGCTCCGAGCGGCTGCTCATCGCCATCGACCCGCTGGCCCGGGTGAGAGCCGTGATCGACCGGCTCAGCCACCCCGGCGACCCCTCGATCGGGCCCCGCTTCGCCGGGGCGGTGCCGCACCCGTGGCCGGTCGATGTCCTCGACGCCGTGCTGCACACCATCGTCCGCGGCGGTGACGCGCACGCCTGGGGCTGGGGCGAGGTCATCGGCGGAATCGGGCGCCGCGAGCCCACCGAGCACCTGGCCCGCCTCGACGCCGCGGCGCACGCCTCGATGGGCACCCGGGCCACCCTGCTGCAGCGGGCCGCCGACACCATGCGGCTGCGCGCCGGTCTGGCCGCGGCGCTGGATGAGGCTGCGGCACAAGCGTTCTCGCGCGGCATACCGAATCGTGAGGCACCACCCCACCCACCCGAGGGAGACACCCCGTGAGCGACACCTCCGACACCCGACTGCTGCGTCCGCACGCGGAGCAGACGTATGCCGCGGAGCTCGCCGCGCTCGCGGCCTCCGACGACCGCCCGCGCCCGCCGTCGTGGCGGCTGTCGCCGTGGGCCGTCGTCACCTACCTGCTCGGCGGGCGGGCCGACGACGGCACCGAGATCACGCCGAAGTACGTCGGGCCGCGGCGGCTCATGGAGGTCGCCGTCGCCACCCTCGCGACCGATCGGGCGCTGCTGCTGCTCGGCGTGCCGGGCACCGCGAAGACCTGGGTGAGCGAGCACCTCGCGGCGGCGGTGAGCGGCGACTCGACGCTGCTCGTGCAGGGGACGTCGGGCACGAGCGAGGAGGCGGTGCGCTATGGCTGGAACTACGCGCGGCTGCTCGCCGAGGGGCCGAGTGCTGCGGCGCTCGTGCCGAGCCCGGTCATGGTCGCGATGCGCGAGGGGCGGGTGGCCCGCATCGAGGAGCTGACCCGGATCCCGTCGGACGTGCAGGACGCGCTCATCACGGTGCTGTCGGAGAAGACGCTGCCGATCCCCGAGCTCGGCGAGGAGGTCCAGGCGGCAAAGGGATTCACCATCATCGCGACCGCCAACGACCGCGACCGCGGGGTCAACGAGCTGTCCTCCGCGCTGCGCCGGCGGTTCAACACGGTCGTGCTGCCGCTGCCCGCGAGCCACGCGGAGGAGGTCGACATCGTCGCCCGCCGGGTCGAGCAGCTGGGGCGCACCCTGGAGCTGCCGGAGACGCCCGCGGCGATCGACGAGATCCGCCGGGTGGTGACGATCTTCCGCGAATTGCGCTCCGGCGCAACGGAAGACGGGCGCACCACGCTGAAGTCGCCGTCCGGCACGCTGTCGACGGCGGAGGCGATCTCCGTCGTCACCGGTGGGCTGGCGCTGGCGACCCACTTCGGCGACGGGGAGCTGCGAGCGGCCGATGTCGCAGGCGGCATCCTCGGCGCGGTCGTCAAGGACCCGGTCTCCGACGCCGTCGTGTGGACCGAGTACCTCGAGACGGTCGTGCGCGAGCGGCCCGGCTGGTCCGACTTCTACCGCGCCGCCCGCGAGGTGAGTGGATGACCAGCTCGAGCGGCCAGGCGAGCGGCGCGGGCTGGGCTGACGGCTCGAGCGGCCAGGCGAGCGGCGCGGGCTGGACTGACGAGTCGAGCGAGGAACGAGCGAGCGAGGAGGGAAGCCCGCGTCCGCAGCGAGCCGGTTCGGCCGCTCGCGCCCACATATTCGGCGTGCGGCACCATGGGCCGGGGTCGGCTCGGGCCGTGGTGGCGGCGCTGGCGGAGCTGCAGCCGGACATCGTGCTCGTCGAGGGCCCGGCGGACGCGGACGCGCTGGTGCCTCTGGTCGGCTCGCCCGCGCTCGTCCCACCGGTCGCGATCCTCGGGTATGCCGTGGACGCGCCGGCGCAGTCGGCCTTCTGGCCGTTCGCGGTGTTCTCGCCGGAGTGGCAGGCACTGCGCTGGGCCACCGAGCATGGCGTGCCGGTGCGGTTCATCGACCTGCCGGCCGGCGTCACCTTGGCGCTCGCCGCCCAGGCCGAGCAGGGCGAAGGCGACTCCGCCGAGGCTGACGACGAGGGTGACGACGGTGCCCCCGAGGCGGGTCGCTCCGGCCCCGATCCCGGCGCCGAGACCTTCCCCGCCCGGCCCGTCGACACCGTGCGCGAGGACCCGATCGCGGTGCTGGCGAGCGCTGCGGGCTACGACGACCCGGAGCGGTGGTGGGACGACGTCGTCGAGACCCGGCACCACCACGCGAGCCCGGCCGCAGCGCCCTTCGAGGTGGTGGCCGAGGCGATGGCCTTCCTGCGTCAGGGCCGCGAGGCCGCTGCGACCACGCCAGACCCCGGGCCTCGTCAGCTGCACGAGCAGCGGCGCGAGGCCCACATGCGCCAGGTCCTCCGGGAGGTCCTCAAGTCGGGCGCGGAGCGGATCGCCGTCGTCTGCGGGGCGTGGCACGCCCCGGCGCTGACCCTCCCCCTGCCGCCGGCGAGCCGCGACGCGGCGGTGCTGCGCGGCATACCGAAGACGAAGGCGGCGCTCACCTGGGTGCCGTGGACGCATGGGCGGCTGTCCTTCCGGTCCGGCTACGGGGCTGGGGTGGAGTCGCCCGGGTGGTATGCGCACCTCTTCTCGACCACCGAGCGGCCGGTCGCGGATTGGCTGACCCGGGTGGCGGCGGCGCTGCGCGAGCAGGACCTGCCGGTGAGCAGCGCGCACGTCATCGAGGCGATGCGCCTGGCCGAGACGCTCGCCGTGCTGCGCGGCCGGCCGCTGCCCGGACTGTCGGAGATCCAGGACGCGACCCTGGCGGTGATCTGCGAGGGCAACCCGGTCACCCTCGACCTCGTCACTCGGCACCTCGTCGTCGGCGAGGCCCTCGGCGAGGTGCCCGAGGACGCGCCGACGGTGCCACTGGAGGCCGACCTCGCGGCCCAGTGTCGCCGGCTGCGGATCAAGCGCGAGCCGACGCCGAGCGGCAAGGAGCTCGACCTGCGCAAGGAGACCGACCTCGCGCGCTCCCAGCTGTGGCATCGGCTGCAGCTCCTCGGAATCCGTTGGGCGACAACGGACGTCAGTCACCGCGGCACACTGGGGACGTTCAAGGAGACCTGGGCGCTGCGCTGGCAGCCCGAGCTCGCCGTCGCGGTGGTCGAGGCGTCGCTGTGGGGCACGACGGTCGAGAGCGCCGCGGTGACGAGGATCTGCTCCGACGCGCTCGCCGCGCCGCTGCCGCTGCTGACCCGGCTGGTCGAGAAGGCGCTGCTCGCCGGGCTCGACGAGGCGTTGCCCGACCTGCTCGTCGCCCTCGACCGCCGGGCCGCGCGTGACCACGACATCGACCACCTCATGGCGGCGCTGCCGCCGTTGGCCCGGGTGCGTCGCTACGGCGACGTCCGGGGCACTGACCTGAGCTCCCTTGCGACAGTGATCGATTCGCTGCTGGTGCGGATCTGCGCGGGCCTGTCCGCCACCGCCGGCGGACTCGACGACGACGGCGCCGAGGCCCTTCGGCAGCACCTCGACGCGGTGAGTGGCGCGGTTGCCCTGCTCGACGAGGCCGACCAGGCCACCCGCTGGCACGACGCGCTCAGCTCCCTCGTCGGCCGGGCCGACGTGCACGGGCTGGTCCAGGGGCGGATCACCCGCCTGCTGCTCGACGCCGGGCGGATCACCCCGCAACAGGCGGGCGACCGGGTCGCGCGGGCCCTGTCGGTGGGCTCCGAGCCGGGCGCCAAGGCGGCGTGGGTCGAGGGCTTCCTTGCCGGGGGTGGCCTGCTGCTCGTGCACGACCGGGCGCTGCTCGCCCTGCTCGACGACTGGGTATGCCGCCTCGGCGAGCAAGAGTTCATCGACGTCGCACCGCTGTTGCGGCGCACCTTCGGTCAGCTGGCCGGACCGGAGCGCCGCTCCATCGGCGAGTCGGTGCGCCGGCTCGACGGCTCGGCCGGAGGTCCCGCCGAGACCGGCGGGGGATGGGATCACGAGCGGGCAGCGCCCGCGGTCACCCGAGTGGCCGCGCTGCTCGGCTTGGCCCCGCTGACCGCAGCCGGCCCGCCGCCCGCAGCCGACCCGCGGCCCGGTGCGGGCGGCATACCGACTCGTGGTGGGAGGTGAGTCGATGGACGAGGTGACCGGCGGGACGACGGTGAGCGAGCAGGAGCGACTGCGGCGCTGGCGACTGCTGCTCGGCGGCGAGGGTGGCGGCGCGCTCGGCGGGCTCACCGGGCGGGACAGCGAGATCGACGCCGCGCTCGAGGCGGTCTACGACAAGCCGGACGACGGGCCGCGGCAGGGCGGGCTCGGCGGCTCGGCGCCGCGGGTGGCCCGCTGGCTCGGGGACATCCGCGGCTACTTCCCGAACCGGGTCGTGCAGGTCATGCAGCGCGACGCGGTGCAGCGGCTCGGCCTGACCCGACTGCTGCTCGAGCCGGAGCTGCTCGAGGCGGTCGAGCCGGACGTGCACCTCGTCGGGACGCTGCTCGCCCTCAAGGGCTCGATCCCGGAGCGCACCAAGGCGACCGCGCGGGCGGTCGTGCGCGGCGTGGTCGAGCAGATCGAGCGGCGGATCGCGCAGCGGACGACGGCGGCCGTGTCCGGGGCGCTCAACCGGGCGGCGCGGACCCGGCGGCCCAAGCCGCGCGACATCGACTGGGGCTCGACGATCCGGGCCAACCTCGCCACCTACCTGCCCGAGCAGCGCACCGTCGTGCCCGAGCGGCTCGTCGGCTATGGCCGGCGGCAGCAGTCGGTGCAGAAGGAGGTCGTGCTCGCGATCGACCAGTCCGGCTCGATGGCGGCGTCGGTCGTCTATGCCTCGGTGTTCGGTGCGGTGCTCGCGACGATGCGCTCGCTGCGGACCTCGGTCGTCGTCTTCGACACCGCGGTCGTCGATCTCACCGACCAGCTCGCGGACCCGGTGGACGTGCTCTTCGGCACCCAGCTCGGCGGCGGCACCGACATCAACCGGGCGATCGCCTACTGCCAGGGGCTGATCACCCGGCCGTGGGACGCGCTCTTCGTGCTCATCTCCGACCTCTACGAGGGCGGCGTGCAGGAGGAGATGCTGCGTCGGATGCGGAGTCTGCGCGACAGCGGGGTGACCGTGGTGGTGCTGCTCGCCCTGTCCGACGAGGGCGCGCCGGCCTATGACAAGGAGAATGCCGCGGCGCTGGCGGAGCTGGGGATACCGGCCTTCGCGTGCACCCCGGATGCCTTCCCCGACCTGCTCGCGGTGGCGATGTCCGGCGGTGACGTGGGGGCTTGGGCCGAGCGGGAGCAGCTGGCCCAGCGGTGACGTCGATCGGCCACGGTATGCCGCGTGGCCCGCTTGGCGTGTCCCGCTTGGCGTGGCCCACCCCCACCGACCGGCCGGGCTGGCTGGCGACCGCGGCACAACGACGCCATGGCGTCGTTTCGCCTGGGTGGCGGCGGTATATCGACGCCACCCAGCAGTTTCGACGCCATGGCGTCGTTTCGCACGGGCCGTGACGGCGCGCCCAGCCCGCTCACCCGGCCCTCAGAAGCGGCGGGCGCCACCCATGGCGACGACATCCGCGGGTGAGCCGGGGAGGTACTCGACGAAGCCGATGCCGGGGTGCAGCTTGACCGTCAGCAGCGTGGAGGAGCGCTCGGCCATCGGCAGGGCGGTGTTCTCCTTGGCGCAGATCGGGGCGTCGGCACCCTGCTCGCCGACCAGCGCCTGGCTCACGCCGAGCAGGTTCTTCGCCGGCAGCGACGGGTCGAGCACCGAGCGGGCGTAGTCGTAGCGCTCGACGGTCGTGCTCGTCGGGTCGACCACCTGGCCGGCCGCGAGGCCCTCGTCGAGGAAGTGGTTGGTGTGCACGAGCCACCCGTCGGCGTCCGGCTTGACCTCGGCGACCCCGGCCGGCGAGACCTCGAGGGTCACCGCACCGACCTGGCCGGGCACGTTCGCGACGACGGTGATCGCCGCCGACGCGCTCACCGTGGCCGCGCGGACGATGTCGACCGCATCGCTCACCGAGCCGGCGTCCTCGAGGATCCGGCGCAGCAGCGCGTGCACCGGCACGCCCCCCTCGCCGGTGTCGGACTCGTGGTGGAGCATGTTGAGGTGCACCGAGATGCCCCGGCTGGACAGGCCGATCTTGGCCAGCTGGCCCGGCTCGGCGAAGGTCTTGATCCAGTCGCCCTTGGCGTTGAGCGCATAGCGCGCGAGCACGCCGTTCGGCGCCAGCCACGAGGCCCAGTCCCACGTCTGCAGTGACAGCACGTGGCCCATCCCGGTCGGCGGCACCCACACGACGGTCGTGCACTCGGTCGGCCGGAGGCTGAGGATGGTCTCGCTGAGCGGGTCGTCGTCCGGGTCGACCTCCGGCGCGGGCGCGGCATACCCGGGCTCGGGCAGGGCGGCGATGACCTCGCTGCGAGCGACGAGCGTGGTGAGCTCGGGGATGCCGATGCCGGCGCCGCGGGCGGTGTGGGCGATCTCGTCGGACAGCTTCGGGGACCAGCCGGCGACCGCCTCGAAGGCGCTGGTGGCCAGCTCGTCGATCCGCGCGTCGGTCAGGCCGCGGTCGCGGAACCAGGACCGATAGGCGCCGCTGGCCAGGCCGATCTCACGGTTGTAGCGGCGTCCCACGGCCTCCCCGCGCTGCGGGGCGAGAGTCGGGCCGGAGTCGTACTCGTGAACACGCATACACGCATTATCCCGGTATGCCGCGCGCTCGCCTCGTCGTCCGTTCGTCCAGCCGTGCGGGGCGAACCGGCTGGACCTGCACCCACGACCGCGTGGCGGCGGGGAACGTGCCCGTGGCGTCGACTAGGCGTCGGCGATCCGGGGCGCGGTCGGGTCGACCTCGACGGCGGCCAGCTGCTTGGTCACGTAGTCCTCGAGCTGCTCGACCGAGTCGGCGTTGCGGGTGGCCACGGTGAGCAGCGCGCTCATCGTCGACACCTCCTCGACCTGCTCCTTGATGAACCACTGCATGAACTGCTCCGCGGCGAAGTCGCTCTCCTCACGGGCGATCCGGGTAAGGGCGTAGATCTGCTCGGTGACCTTGCGCTCCTGCTCGAGGGCGAGCGCGACCGGCTCGACGACCCCATCGAAGCGGCTGCGCGGCGACTCGATGCCCCGCAGCTCGACCGGCGAGTCGGTGTCGAGGAGGTAGGCGAGCATCATCATCGCGTGGTCGCGCTCCTCGCGGGCCTGCCGGTAGAAGAGCCCGGCCATCGCCGGCAGGGTGAGCGCCTCGTAGTGCGCGGCGACCGCGACGTACTGCAGGTGGGCCGCGAACTCGTTGGCGACCTGCGCGTTGAGCTGCTCGGCGAACCGCGACATGACTCTCTCCTCGATCAGGCCGACTCAGCCCTTGGCACGCTTGTCCTTCGAGACCTTATCGGTCTTGACGAGCCGTCGCCGGTGCACCGTCCAGCCCTCCGGCAGCCGACCCTCGCGCAGCATGACGATGGGGCAGCGGTCGCAGCGCGGCCGGCTCTCGCAGCACTTCTTCTTCGGCTTGCCGGCTTTGCCACCCTTGCCCATCTGCTCAGCCTAGGGTGAGCAGCCATGGCGACCTGGTCGATCCCCATGCTCCCCGCCTCCGCCGGTGCGCTGCTACGCGACGCCGACGGCGGCATACTCCTGCTCGCCCCGACCTACAAGACCGGGTGGACCGTGCCCGGCGGGATCATGGAGGCCGACGAGTCGCCGTGGGACGGCTGTCGCCGCGAGGTGCTCGAGGAGACCGGCCTGGTCGTCGAGCAGGGCCGGCTCGCCTGTGTCGACACCCGGCCGGCCAGGCGCGGGCCGCTCGGGCTGCGCTTCCTCTTCGACTGCGGCACCCTCGACGACGACCAGGTCGCGAGCATCGTCGTGCAGCCCTCGGAGGTGCGGCGCTATCAGTTCGCCCCGCCGGAGCGGGCGCTGCAGCTGCTGCGGCCCGCGGTGTCGCGCCGGGTGGCGGCCGCGCTCGGCTCGCCGATCTGCGTCTACCTCGAGGACGGTATGCCGGTCGCCGGAGTCAGCGACTGAGCTGGCGGGAGGGCGTGGGCGGGCACGGGTCGCGCGTCGCCGGGAGCCGGACATCGACGAACCAGCCGGTTACAACCTGCTCCCAGGTTATCGACAGAGCAGCAGGTTGCTATGGGCCCAACGCGCCCCGGCCGGCGGCATACCACGCATCTGACCTCGACATCGAGGCCGGCAAGCGCCGGCGTGGCGACGGATGTGGCAGGGAATCGACGTATCGCGGACCGCAGCCCGGGCGCCCTCAGCAAACGCCCGGGCCGCGGCAGCGGGAACACCAGGGGTGTTGCCTCCCGCTCCGGTCGTTGGGTGTCTCCCCACACCCAAGGTCCGGTGCAACCCGTCGAGGCCGCCCGCTCTTGCACGGGCCCTCGACCGGCCGCCTCTCACGAGGCGTGCCAACGATCGTACCCACGTTCCCTGTGCGGCATGCATAAGCCGAACGGTCACACCTCGGAACATCGGGCAACCGACTCCACCGAATCGGACCGATCCGGACGACGCGCCCCTGAGGGCGTCAGGCGGCAGTCGGCCGCGCGCCTCGACGCCGGCGCTTGGTGGCGCTGCGCGACGGCTGGCGGCGGACCCGCTCGGCGTGCCGCTGGGCCGGGGAGACCCCGCCGTGATCGTCGGTCTGCTCGATCAAGGTTTCCGGGGCGTCAGCGACCTCGAGACCACCCGCGGTCTCATGGTCGTCGGCGTCGACCGCGTCGTCGGCGATCGCGAGGTCCTCGGTGGCCCGGAACAGGTCGAGCAGCGCGAGGTTGACCTGGCTCGATGCATCGGCGAAGGGGTTGGACCCGCCGGCGAGGTCGGCCGCGACGAGGTCGTGGTCCTTGCGGTTGACGAGCAGCGCCAAGCGGGCTGCCTGCTGGTGGAACACGACGTGCGCCGTCTGGCAGGCACCCAGCTCCGGCAGACCGGCATACCCCCTCGCGGCGGGACCGGCGAGCCACCTGCCGAGGTCGCACTCGCTCTCGCGACCCAGCGCGTCGACGTCCACCTCGGAGCCGGTCTCGATCGCGTCGCGCAGCCGCTGACGCAGGGCGTAGTGGGCGGCGAGGGCGGACTGGAGGTTCACGTGGTGGATCCTTCGGTATGCCGGTCGGTCGAGCACTTGAGTCTGATCGATCCCGGCGCGGTGAGGCAACTCGGCACACCGCGTGCTCGCCAGATGGACGAGCTCAGCCGGGCAGCCGCGTGATCCGGTCGGCGCCGTGCGGCGGATCGGCCGCGACACGTCCTCATCGGCTCAGCCAAGATGCCAAGTCGCTGACCTGGAGCGGGGACTTCTCGAAACGACGCCATGGCGTCGATCTGACTGGGTGGCGTCGATATAGCGCCGCCACCCGCCCGGAACGACGCCATGGCGTCGTTTCGCAGGGGGCGGGAGAGCCCGGGCCGGAGACAGGGGGCAAGCAGGGGGCAGAGCGGGCGGCGGGCGGGCGGCATACCCTGACGGCATGGCCGGACCTGTCATCGCCTGCCCGTCGTGCGGCACCAAGAACCGGCTGCCGATCGCGGCGGCCGGTCATCCGCGCTGCCCGCGCTGCAAGACCGCGCTGCCGTGGCTCGTCGAGGCCGGTGACAGCGACGTCGACGCCGCCATCGACACCCGGGTGCTCACGGTCGTCGACCTGTGGGCGCCGTGGTGTCAGCCGTGCCGGATGATCGCGCCGATCCTCGAGACGCTGAGTCGGGAGCTCGCCGGGCGGGTCAAGGTGGTCAAGGTCAACGTCGACACGGCTCCGCAGACGGCCGCGCGGTATGCCGCGCGCAGCATCCCGATGCTGCTGCTCGTCAAGGACCGCCAGGTCGTCGACACGATCGTCGGAGCCCTGCCCGCCCCGGCCCTGCGCGCCCGGATCACCGCCGCGCTGGGCTGACCTCGGCGCGGCGTCGGGGTCGACGGACCTCGACGCGGCACTCGAACAGGTATGCCGCTCAGGGCTTGCAGGCCGCCCCCGAGGCGTTCCCGAACACCAAGAAGAAGGCCAGCAACAAGCTCAGCGACTTTGACGGCAAGGGACGATTCTGGGGATCACCTCGCTGGCTCCGATCATCCAGGACAAGGTCTATTACGGCTCCCGAGCCGTGCGGGTGGAGGCTCGCTTCCCGGCCTGAGTCGGCCGGCTCAGGAGAGCAGCGACAGCCCCGCTGCGAGGGCGAAGCCGGCGACGGTCGCCAATCCCGCTGTGTCGCCGCCCTTCTCGCGCGCCTCGGGCACCATCGAGTCGACGATCATGACGAGCAGGGCGCCGGCGGCGAAGCCGTCGATGCCGGCGGTGACTGCGCCGCCCGCGCGGTCGGCGCTGAGATAGCCGACCATGGTCGCGGCCGCGCACAGCGCGGCCACCCCGGCCCACAGCCCGACGACGAAGCCGCGGGAGCGCCCGGCTTCGCGCAGATCGGCGGCCGCTCCGATCGCCTCGGGCAGGTTCGAGAGGATGATCGCGACGAGCAGGGCGAGGCCGACTTCGCCGCCGGCGGCCAGGCCGATCCCGAGCACGACCTGCTCCGGTATGCCGTCGAGCAGCGCACCGAGCGCGAGCGGCATACCGGATCCGGCGGAGCCGGCCAAGGAGTCGTCGGCGCGGGCGCCCCACCGCTCGACGGCGCGATCGGCGAGGAAGAAGGTGAGCGCGCCGAGGGCGAGCCCGATCGCGACCGGTGCGGCGCCGCCGACGGCCAGGCCCTCCTCGGCGAGCTCGAAGGCGACCGCGGAGATGAGCGCCCCGGCGCCGAAGGCGAGGATGAGGCCGATCACCCGTGGGCTCCAGGAGCGCCAGATGCCGAGCAGCGCGCCGACGAGCAGCGAGCCGGCGGCGAGGACGCCGTAGGTGAGGGCGTGGGTCACGGGGTGTCCGCGTCGGGCGCATCGGGTGCGTGGGGGGCGTAGGCGTCGGCGAGGGCATCGACGAGGCCGTCTCGGAGATCGATGAGCTCGCGGCGGTAGGTGCTCGTGAGTAGGCCGACGTCGTCGAGCCGGGCCGGTCCGTGGCTGCTGACCGAGCCTCCCACTGCGGCGGCGAGCGCCTCGGCCCGCGATCGCAGGTTGCCGCCCACCCCGAAGCATTGCTCGATCGCCGTGCCGGACAGTCCCCTTCCGGACAGGTCATTGGCCGAGCCGAGCAACCAGACGACTGCGGCAGCGGTGCGCTTGGTGCTGGCGCGGCGCCGCAGGACGGCCGGATCGCCGATCGCGCAGCGGGTGAGGAACCGGCGGCAGGCCGTGCGCAGCTCGACGTCGAGGCCGGGCAGCTCGCCGGAGGTCAACGCGAGGTCGATGATCCGGGAGATGTCGGTGAGCACGACGTGCAGGTCGGCGGGGACGTCGGTGAGGTCGAGGGGCTCGTCGGGCAGGGGCGTGTCGTCGAGGGCGTCGACGGCCTCCGGCGAGCCGAGCACGGCGAGCAGCTGGCGGCGGCGATAGGGGCGGGGGTCACCGGCAATGAGGGCGTCGAGGGCGGCCTGCGACTCGCGCAGGTCGCGGGTCACCCCGAGCTGGTGGATCTCGGTGAACACCGGTGCCCACCGGTCGATCGCGGCGAGCGTATCGAGCGTCGCGGCCCGGCTCTTGCCGGCCACCCGGTGACTGAAGCGGACGACGGTGGGGAGCACGCGGCATACCTCGTCGAGGGCGATCTCGGGCACGAGCGGGTCCCACGCGATCTCCTCGACGAGTGCGTTCTCGACGACCGGGGCGCTCCAGCGATGCGGATCGCCTTGTCTCGCAGCGGCATATGCGAGGAGGGCGGCGACGGCCATCTCCACTTGGGGGGTCTGCTCGAGGCCGGCGGCCTCGGGCGAGGCCAGGAGCTCGCGGACGTCACGATCCAGATCGCCGCTGCTGTATGCCGCGCGCTCGGCATAGCCCGCACCACCGGTCGGGAGGGTGGCGACGACGTGCTCGACGAGCGGGCGGATCATCGGCCAGTCGTCCTGCTCCCAATCGGGCGTGATCGCGTCGTGGCGCACGAGAGCCTGCTCGATGCGCGCGCGGACCTCGGCGAGGTCGACGGGGGTGGGGTGGTTGTCGTCGAGGCCGTCGCGCTCGACGAGCTCGTCGAACTGTGCTCGTACCTCCTCGAGCGGTCGCGGGATGAGGAAGGCATCCTTGACGATCGTGCCCATCGTGTGGTCGACGTAGACCACGAGGGTGAGCTCGGTGCCGCCGGGGATACGGACGCCGATCAGGTGATTGTCGCCGTCGCCCAGCTCGTCGGCCATCGCGTATGCCGCGTGCGCCCGCGCCGCCCCGAGCTCGCGGACGTGCGAGGGGACGGGGTGGCGGCGCTCGGCGAGGGTGCGGGTGATCTCGGCGCGGAGCAGGTCGTCGTGGGTGAGCGCGGCGGCGAGATGCAGGACGGCGGTGGTCTCGGCGAGCGGGACCTCGAGGAAGGACTCGAGCAGGGTGGCCTCGCCGGGGATCCGGTCGCGAGCGGTGAAGAGCATCTGGTGGGCCACGGCGCAGCCGGCGACGAGGATCGATGTGGGGTCAGGGTGGCGAAGCGCAGCCCGCAGGCCCTGGATGAGCGGCTGGCTGTCCGGGTCGAAGTCCCCCGGGATGCTCGGGCCGCCGGGGGCGCGGCGGGGTGGGTGTTGCCGGGTCGCCGCACGATGGGGCGTGCGGTGTCGGTCGCGTCCTCCGCGCTTGGCTGCCATGGGGACATTCGACCAGATGGCCCGCCCCGCCGGGCGAACCATCGCCCGCCGAGTGGACCATCGTCTGCCGGGGCGGTGGGTCAGCAGTCCGGTGGCGTGCGGATCCGACAGTGGGTCCCGGGCGCGCGGGCCAGGCGCCCGTCCAAAGTCACGAGGTCGGTGCCCGCAGCCTCAGCAACCGCGACGTAGCTCGCGTCGTAGACACTGAGGTTGGCTCGGAGTGTCCACACTCGCGCGGCGAGCACCTCATACGGCCACATCTCGACACTGAGGTCCACGAGGTCGCGGTGAGCCTGAGCGGCGGTGTCTTGGGTGATCAATCCGGCCAACTCGTGTCGGCGGACGATGTTGGCGCATTCGAAGGGGAGAAGGGCCGGAGCGAGCAGCGCCCTATCAGCAAGCGCGTCGGCCACCCAGCGACCGTCCCTGCCTTCGTCGAGGAGGAGTGCCACAAGTGCGGAGGCATCACAGACGACTGCCTTCACCGTCGGTCCGAATCGCGCGCGGCCAGGATGCTCTCCCGAGTGACCCGTGAGCCGGTGGTGCTCACCCGAAGGCGTGCCCGCGCGATGACGTCATCGACCGATGGCCGGGCGGCTGCGTGGACGAGCATTCCTCTGAGGTACTCCTGCATCGACTGGCCAGCCCGAGCAGCTCGAGCCGCCAGCTCGTCACGGACCTCGTTCGGCACATCCCGTACGGTGATCACGACACTCATGCAGTCATTTTAGCTGCACCGACGCGGATCTGCAGAGTCGTGGCACCTTGTGCACGAGGCCGGCGAGGGGGCCGTGAGCCAGTCAACGGACGAGGACGGCCTTGGCGATGGCGACCTCTTTGGTCTCGCCTGCGGTGAAGACGATCGGCGCGAGGGGGACGTCCAGGACGTCCTCGAGGACGAAGCGGACTCGCCAGGTGACGGTCACGACGACGGACTTGGCGCCCGCGGTCCGGTAGGTGGCGGTGAGGTACTTGCCGGGCAACTTCGAGGGGATGTCACCTGGCTGGTAGGCCAGACCCGGGCCCATGCCGGTGAGCCCGTCGCCGAAGTCCCAGGTGTACTCGGGCACGGCCACCAACCGCCCCGGCACGGGCGTGGTGAAGGTCAGCGACTGCTCGGGCTGGGGAGTGGTCGCGAAGATCGTCGGAAGGTTGACCAGAGTCTTGCCAGGCGGCGCCGAGGACACCACCGGCTGCGAGATCCGCTTCGTCAACTCCTCCCGAGCCCCCTGCTCCACCACCGCCAACGGAACCACGGCGCCGGGATACTCACAGACTGAGCTGTCCAGCGGAGGCGTGTCGGGGGCGTCAGTGCCATCCGGTCTAAGGAGGTACGCCATCGCCCGATAGCGAAGGCCCCTGCGGGCATCAAGTACGGGGCAGGTGAAGGCTGAGGCTCCGCACAAGGCACCTCCCTCGCATCGCACTCCCACTACATAGCGATACCGCGCACGGCCCTCGGCATCCAGACTGCCGATCGTTTGCGCACGCCGGACGAACGCCTTGAGGGTCGGGTCGTAGGACCACTCAAGAGACTTGTTGCACGTCGAACCAGTGACTGAGACGAAGCCCTTCGCGCACCCATCTGGCGCGGCCTCCGCCGACGGACTGCCGAGCGCCAGCCCGACGATAAGCGCTGTCACCGCGACGAGCCGGGTGATCACGGGTACACGCCCTCCAGCAGCCAGGTCCCGTTCACGTGGCGAATGAGCGTCCGGCGTGGGTTGATGAACTCAGGATGAGATTCGACGACCTTCCCGGATGCGTCGCGGATGACAACTGCAGTGAGTGCCATCCGGCCCTTGAGGATGATCGCGTCGCCTTGAACGGACTCGACTTGGACGTCGGTAAACGAGAGCAACCCGCCCTCGACCTTCCGACCGCTCTTGAGATAGCCATCGATCTGATCGGCGTCCTGCGTACAGACGATGCAGCCTGGGACGAAGTTCTTGCGCAACTCGGTTGTGTCGCGTGACTGTAGTGCCCTGTTGAACGCCTCGACGTACCGCTGGGCAGCGGCCTTTGCCAGGTCAGCCTCGGACGTCGTCGTGGGCACGGGCGCAGAGGTGCTGGTGGTCGCCACGGTGCTGGTCGTTGGGTTTGCTGAAGGGACGGTCGAACCCGTGGCAGTCCCCGTGCCGTGCTCCTGGGTGCAGCCCGCCGCAGCGAGCACAGCCACCAGCGCCAGGCCGGCGGCATACCGACTCAGCACGCACCTGCTCTCGCCGTGCACGACACACCCCTTCCGCGCAGCCTCAGCACCGATCGCCAGTATCACTGAAACAGCACGGATCCGCTCCTCGAAAGTTGCCTGCCTGTGGATAACCGCTGGTCGGCCCGCCAAGCCACCCACCACGCTCGCGAGCAGTGCGGCATTGCTGGCGAGGTGCGGTGGATCGACTCGCGTGAGGCCGGGAACGGCGTCAAAGTCCTCGTCGCAGCTGACGATCAGGTGGAAGCCCGCCGCGAGTGCGGTGGCCGCGTGGACGGCATCGCGGCCGCGCAGGCCGCAGTCTGCGACGAGTCTGACCGACGCCCGCAGGATCCACCCTGCGGGCGGCGCCACAACGACCCGGGGCGCGGTGAGCACGCTGACGCCGTCGAGCCCCTGCACCTCGACGGTGCCGCCGCTGCGTCGGGATCCCCAACGCTCACAACGCCACGGCCGCTTCGGTGAACAGGTCCGCGGGCATCGGGGTCCGCAGTCGCCAGGTGATGGCGATCGGGCGGTCGCCACGATGGCTCACATAGTCGACCGGTCCGAGGAAGACGTAGGGCATCGTGCCGAACTCGCCCTCCTTCTCGGTCCTTACGAAGAGCAACTTCTCGCCCGTCCCGTGCAAGTAGCGCTGTCCGGTGGGCGAAGCCACCGAGGTGGTCGACTGGCTCTCCCAGTGGAACAGCGTGGGACTGATGGGGTAGTCGGCATACATGGTCGTCGGCGAGTAGTCGGCCTCGCTCTTGCGCAGCGTGACGAAGAAGGCGTCGATCTCGCCGTCCCCGGTGTCGATCCGCAGCACACCCTCACGGAACGAGTTCGGCAGGCGGTTGAGGGAGGCGTAGCCCAACGCGGCCAGCGCCTCCTCGCGCTGGTACGTCGCGTGCACGAGAAGAGGGATGTCTACCAGCCGACCGGTCAGTGGCGTTGCGGTGTGCCGCGTGCCGTCAAGGGCCAGCTCGATGACTTGGGCCAGTTCGCCGGCCAACTCGGTCTCGTGCCGGATCCGGCGCAGTCCGTGACCGATGCTGGTGTGCTGTCCACCACCGGGGAACATGCTGAAGTAGAGCATGTCCGCGAGGCGTCGTTCTGCACCCGAAAGGTCTTGATAGTCAGGCGCGTTCGCACTCAGCAGCCGTGTGTATGCCGCGGCGCGCCGTGCGTCGTCGACGTGCGCGACCGCGCGCACCCGCTTGGCCAGCACGGCCTCCAGCGGAGAAGGCAAGGCCGAGACGAGGCCCGCATCACGACGCAGGAGGGTGAACGACCGCTCTCCGCGCTTCAACACGTCGGCCAGCTCGACACCAGCGTTGTGCAGGAACTCAGAGAGCGCGTCTGTGGGCTGCGCCCGCAGCTCGGCGATGAGGTGATCTCTGCGCACCGCCAAGTGCTGGCGCACCGAGCGCAGAGCCTCAGCCCGAGTGAACTCATCGAGCACGATCTGACACCCGGACGGTAGGTCGGAAAGCCCCGCTCGATTTCGTGCTCGAGTCGCTTGCGCGATGTCCGCGTGAGCGCCTGGAAGCGCTGGTCGAGGCGGAACTCGGCGCGGTGCCGACCAACGAAGTCCAAGACCGTCAGCACCGCCTTCTCATCCGCAAGCCGCAGTCCTCGACCCAGCTGCTGCAGGAAGAGCGTCACGCTGTCGGTCGGGCGCAGGAACAGCACGGTGTCGACCTCAGGGATGTCGAGACCTTCGTTGAACAGGTCAGCCGCAAAGAGCGCCGACACCTCGCCCGCGCGCAATGCCGCGACGGCGGCAGCGCGCTCGGCCGCCGGAGTCTGCCCGCTCACCGCGCGTGCGGAGAGCCCCGCCTCCACGAACACCCGAGCCATGTATGCCGCGTGCGCGACGCTCACGCAGAACCCCAGTGCTCGCATCCGCGTCGGGTCGCTGATCTTGTCGGCGACCTGCTGCAGCACGATGCGGGCGCGGGCGTCGTTGCCGGTGAACACGGAGTCCAGCCCTGACTCGTCGTATCTCCCTGCGCGCCAGGCGACGTGGGTGAGATCAGTGGTGTCACCCAGGCCGAAGTAGTGGAAAGGCGTGAGGAGGTCCGCATCGATGGCATCCCACAAGCGCAGCTCTGCGGCCGTGCGCCCGCCAAACATCGCGCGGACGTCGGTGCCATCGCCGCGCTCCGGAGTCGCCGTGAGACCGAGGAGCTCCGTCGGGTCGAGGTGGTCCAGGATCGACCGGTAGGTCCGGGCCTGGGCGTGATGGAACTCGTCGATGACGACGACCTCAAAGGCGTCTCGTGGGATGTTGCGCACGTCGTATGCCGTGAGCGACTGGACGCTGGCAAAGACGTGCTGCCACCGCTCGGGCCGGGCGCCACCGACGTAGAGCTCGCCGAAGTTCGCGTCACTCAGGACCTCGCGATAAGTGCGCAGCGACTGCTGGAGGATCTCTCCGCGGTGCGCGACGAACAGGAGACGTGGACGTGTCCCGTCGGCTCGCGGCATACGCGCAGCGAGACGCTGATAGTCCAAGGCAGCGATGACCGTCTTGCCGGTGCCGGTGGCGGCTACCACGAGATTGCGGTGTCGATCGTGGACGGCGCGCTCCGCCTCAAGAGCGTCGAGAATGGCCGTCTGATAGGGGTAGGGCCGGACCTGCAGGCCCGACAGCCTGATCTCCCCGCCGCTTCGGGCTCGCCCTCCATCGAGCGCGGCCCGGAGTGCGTCGTCGATGCGATCACGATCGAGCTCGGGGTCATATCGCTCGTATTGGTCTGAGTTCCAATAGCTTTCGAAGGTTGCGGCGAACTTCTCGAGCAGCGTCGGCGTGCCGATGCGAGAGAGGCGCACGTTCCACTCGGCGCCGTCGAGCAGCGCCACGCGCGACAGATTCGACGATCCAACGTATGCCGTGTCGAAGCCGGTGTCACGGTGGAAGAGCCACGCCTTGGCGTGCAGGCGAGTCCGACGAGCGTCGTACTGGACCCGAACCTCTGCGCCATAGTCCTTGACCAATCGGTCGAGGGCGACGCGTTCCGTTCCTGCCAGGTAGGTCGTCGTGATGACGCGGAACGGGACCTCCCTCGCCCGGATCTCGTCGAGCGCTGACTCGAGGACTCGCAGGCCGTGCCATTTGACGAAGGCCATGAGCAGGTCGACGCGGTTGGCGGTGCGCAGCTCACTGCGGAGTTCGCTGCCCAGCTGAGGATCGTTCGGCGCATTGGTGAGCAGCGCGGCGTCGGACAAGGGTGTGGCGGGGTGTTCGACACTCCGCGCCGGGACTCCGAAGACGGTGGGACTTTTGATGGACAGCAACTGCCGAGGTGGAAGATCAGGTGATTCGTCAGCAGCGTCGAGCATGGCGAGTAGACGGGCCACCAGGTCGGCCTGCACATCCACGCTCTTCGTGGAGCGGAGGACGCGAAGCACCGACTCCCCAACATGCCGACCGAGCACGTGGGCGAGGTCGGCTTGGTCGATCGCACCCAGTCGCGCGTCACGATCACCGGCCGCGCGAAGTCGCTCAAGCAACCGTCGCGTGACGACGCTCTCGTAGATGCCGTCGGGCAGCGCGTCGTCGTTGGGCATGTCCCGAGCTTGGCATGCCACCAGCTGACAGGGACGAGTGCGCCGTACGCGAGTCCACAGGATCAATCACGGTCCATCGGTTCGGTCGTGGAGCAACGACAGGCTGGTTGCCACGTGGACCGTCGAGGACGATGCCGCACTTCGGGCTAGCGCCATGGCGTGGCTCGCGGCGCGCACCAACGACGGTCTGGACGCGATGACCACCGCTGAGATCGGTGCGTTCGGTGATGCGCGTACCGGAGCCGATGCGCGGTCTGCTCCCTCGGCCACACGTGCTCCTCGATGCTGCGCACATCGCGGAAGACCGGCACGAGCTTGGGGCTGCGTCAGAGCGGAATGGCTTGTCGCTCTGCAAGATTCACCACGCTGCCTACGATGCCGGATCCAGAACTAATGGGCCTGCGCTATCAGCGATTCCGGGCGCGTTGACGGCCTACCGAAATCAGGGAACGGTGGGCTCACGCCCGATCCGGAGTCTTACACTCCGTTCACGCTGGAGTAGCCCGTCGATAGGTGGTGCCCCGTCGCCCCCAGCCGCCATTGACCTCGACCCATCCATGGTCGACCAGTTTCGCCAGTGCGTAGCGGACTTGGTTGGACGTCAACCCAGTTCGAGCTACCAGGTCTCTAAGCGTCGTCGGGCCGCCGGCCAGTCCCGACCACAGCTGCGGGGCAAGCCTGGTGACGGACTGGTCAGGTCCTGCGAGCGGCTCGGGATCGAGAGTCGGCATGCTTGCGGCAGGCGCTGGGCTCGGATGGACGGTAATGCGCGGGCTGCCCGTGGTGGGCAACTCGAGCGCGAGCGTGTCGGCCAGGGAATACGTGGTTTGGCCCCTTTCACCCGTTGCCGTCGCTACACCAGCGGTGACCAGGCCCTGCAGCTCGGTGCGGGCGACCGTCGAGTCCAATGGCGCAAACTCTTGCCGAACCTGGCTGTTGGTCCACGTCTCACCGTGCCGCATGGAGACAGCAACGCGACGCTGCACCTCCGACAGTTGGCCGCCCGGATCCAGCCGGTTCAACCATAGGACGTCCCTCTCCGAGATCAGGGAGTGCCGTGGGATCAGGACAGTGAAGGAGACGCCTCGGTCGTAGAATCGCGGCGGTTGGAGGTTGGCCGAGGTGATCGCCCGCCGAGCATCGCGGATGCCACCCCCTTCGCCCTCGATGACTCGGGCCCCGGTGTCCGTGCGCACCAACTTGCATATCTCGTAGAGAAATTCGTTGACGGCCGACTTGCCGGCCGGCATACCCAATTGGGCTTGGTTTATGCCCCAGAGCCCGCCAGGGTTGCTGATGACGAGGTGATCCTGTGTCATCCGCATCTCCACACGCTTTCCTTGGGTGTGGGGGCTGAGGTCGCGGTGGACGAGGGAGTTGGCCACGAGCTCGCGCACCGCCACGGCGGGGATCTCCTCGACGTCGCGTGCGTGGCCTCGATCGTCGTAGCGAATGGTCGTCCGCGTGTTCCGCGCGACCCACGCCATCGCCTCATCGAGAAGGACCGGGATCGGTCCATCGAGATGCCCGAGGTCGCGGGTGCGTGCGCCGGTTCGTGGATCGAGGTGGACGGCGGCCGTGATCGACAGACTGGGTGCGAACTGCTGCGGATAGGCGCCCAACGCGTATAGCCCGGCCACGGTGAGCTCTATGCCCCGGTCGGCAACTACGCCCTTGTGACGCAGCACCTCCTCGTCGGTGGCTCCGGCAAGCCGACGGGTGGCCCCGCGCACTGCCGCGATGTAGTCGCTGGTCAGATCAGGGTCAAGGTCCGCGAGACGGCTCCCGGTGACGGGAACCTTGTCGAAGCGGGGGCGATCCCGCATCGAAAGGATCTGCTGGACCTCTGGATCGCTCATGACGTAGTCGCCGTCGGCCTGGCGAAGGTAGGCATTGCCGCCATACGTGCACGGTCTGGCGCTCTGCGCGAGGGGGCTCACCGATGCGACGACGACGACGACGCCGTCCACGTCCACGCGTTCGAAGGAAACCTGCACGGGAGGGGTGACGGCGTTGCGCGCCTGCGAGGCGATGCCGGCCTCGAGCGCGGTGGGGTCGGGCACTCCGACCGGCTCGAAGTCTCGTGCCTCGTCGAGTCCGAGGATGATCGTGCCGCCGGTGGGGAGATTGCCAAAGGCACTCAACGTGGGGCCGAGAGTGGGGCATCCTCCCGCGCCGAGCTTGACCTCGACGTCGGTTGTGTCCCCTCCCCTGGCCCGAAGCTCCTCGAGCATGGCGAGGAAGGTGTTGGCGTCGTTGGACACGAACCTAGAGTCCCACTGTCACAGTCACACTGCAACTCTAGAGTGTGAGACTTGAACTCTGAGTGTCACTCTTGGTCTGACTGACCCGGGCGGTCACCCTGGCGAGCCTTGCGGCTGCGGGAGAACCATCAGCATTAGGGACACCGATCACGGGCGCGACCGGCAACCCGCTGGGCCAAGTCCTATAACCGGCGCGGTCGCATCGAAGGGTTCTTCGGAGCCGTCCGCTATCAGTCCCTCAACCTCAACCGCGGCTTCTTCCGGATGACCGGACTCGTCGCCACCGGCATGCTGCTCGCGCTCACCCTCATCGGGCGCAACCTCGTCAGCCTCCACGCCTGGCACACCAGACGCGGCCTGCCCGAGCCGTGGCAGGCACACCTCGGCGAGCCAGTTGACGACCGGCCCCTGGAGAAGGCGACCCGCACCCGCGGCCGCCGCAAGCGCCAGACCGACTGACCGGTCCAACCGTCGATCCTCACCACGCAGGGCGGCGGCGCCAGCATGCCCGGAAACGGGCCGCAGACAACGAAATCAGGCCCTCGACACACCGAACCGACGTCACCGACGCCGACGACGGGCCGCCGCAGACCTAGAACGACGAAACTCCCGGCCGGATGACCTCCGGCCGGGAGTTTCGGGAAACCGAATCAGGTAGTTCAGGGAACTACCCAGTGAGTGCGCAAGGGGGGATTTGAACCCCCACGTCCTTGCGGACACTGGCACCTGAAGCCAGCGCGTCTGCCGTTCCGCCACTTGCGCGTGTGCGAGGACCCAGTATCCACGCACCCGGGCCTCCGGGGCAAACCGGTTGGCCGACGACCCGCGCGGGGCGCGGCATACCGGCCGTCACGACCGCACCACCAGCCCCCCGCCTGCACGCAGCCTGCACAGAGGAACCGCACGGCATGCCCGTTCGCTCACCGGGGAAGAGAGGGCCGGCGGATAGCATGGCAGCACCGCCGCACCGGGCGGCATACCGGCATGCACACGGGAAGGAGGCTGAGGTGGGCATCTTCGACAAGGTCGAGCGGGCCCTCGAGGGCACCGTCAACAAGACGTTCGCCAAGGTCTTCCGCAGCGAGGTGCAGCCGGTCGAGATCGCCAGCGCGATCCGCCGGGCCATGGACGACCGGGCCAGCGCCATCGCCCCGGGCCGCACCATGGTGCCGCACCGCTACGACATCGAGCTGAGCAGCACCGACTACGACCGGCTCACCGAGTACGCCGACGCCATCACCGACGACCTCGTCGCCGCCGCTCAGGAGCACGCCGAGACCCAGGCCTACCAGCCCGGCGGCCCGATCGAGGTCGTCTTCGGCGAGGCCGACGACCTCGAGACCGGCGTCTTCCGCGTCCGCCCGTCCACCGGCCGCTCCGCGTCATCCGGTATGCCGCCCGCGGCACCGCCCGCGCCCGGCTCACCGGCCGGCGTGGTCGGGTCGGGAGCCGCTGCCGCGTCGCCCTACGCCCGCCCCGAGGCCGCCGCACCCGCACCCGCGCCGGCCCCCGCACCGGCCCGGCCCGAGCGGCCGGCCCACCACGAGGTCGACCCGAGCAGCGACGCCATCGGGCTGGCCAACACCGAGCTCAACCCGCCCCCCAAGGCCCCGCCGGTCAACCCCGCCAAGCGGCCCTGGCTCGACATCGACGGCGAGCGCTACCCACTGCTCGGCAGCCTCACCATCATCGGCCGCGACGCCACCGCCGACGTCATCCTCGACGACCCCGGCATCAGCCGCCGGCACAGCGAGCTGCGGGTCACCCACGACGGCCCCCATCTGGTGGCGAGCATCCGCGACCTCGCCTCGACCAACGGCACCTTCGTCAACGGCGAGCGCATCACCAGCGTCCGGCTCGAGGACGGCGACCGGATCACGGTCGGGCGCACGACGATGCACTACCGCGCCGGGAAGCGCTGACCATGGGTGAGCTCACGCTCACGGTCCTGCGCCTCGGGCTGCTCGCCCTGCTCTGGATCTTCGTCTTCAGCATCGTCGGCGTGCTGCGCAGCGACCTGTTCGGCACCCGGGTGCGCAACCGCGCCGGCCGCCGCCGGGTCACCCGCGCCACCCGCACGCCCGCGGCCGTCGCCGCCGGGGCCGCCGGATCCGGCGCCGCGGGTGCCGCGGCCGCAGCCGGGTCCGCCGACCCCGCCGGCCAGCCCCGCACCCCACCCACGCCACCGCGCGGCGGGTGGGCCCGCGGCATACCCCGATCGCTCGTCGTCACCGAGGGCCGGATGGCCGGCACCAGCCTGCCCCTCACCGGCTCGGCCATCCTCATCGGGCGCAACCCCGAGTGCGCGCTCGTCCTCGACGACGACTTCGCCTCCGGCCGGCACGCCCGGCTGCACCTCACCGGCGGCAGCTGGCACGTCGAGGACCTCGGCTCCACCAACGGCACCTACCTCGACGGACAGAAGCTCACCGAGGACCGGCCGATCGCCGTGGGCTCGACGATCCGCATCGGGCGCACCGTCCTGGAGCTGCAGGGCTGATGGCCGTCGCCCTGCGCTATGCCGCGCGCTCGCACCTCGGACTAGGCCCCAAGGGGCGCAACGAGGACAGCGGGTATGCCGGTCCGCACCTGCTCGTGCTCGCCGACGGGATGGGCGGGCACGCCGCCGGCGACGTCGCGAGCTCGATGATCGTCGGCGCCCTCGCCCCGCTCGACGACGAGGGCTACAACGGCGAGCAGGCGCTGCGGGTCCTCGGCGCCGAGCTGCGCGACGCCAACGACGCGCTGCGCTCGGCGATGAGCGACGACACCGAGCTCGACGGCATGGGCAGCACGACGATCGCCATGCTGCGCGCCGGCAACAAGCTCGCGATGGCGCACATCGGCGACTCCCGCGCCTACCTGCTGCGCGAGGGCACCTTCAGCCAGATCACCAAGGACCACTCCTTCGTCCAGCAGCTGCTCGACGAGCACCGGATCACCGACGAGGAGGCCCAGCACCACCCGCAGCGCTCCCTCGTCACCCGGGTGATGACCGGCGGCCCCGACGACGAGCCCGACCTGTCGATCCGCGAGATCATGGTCGGCGACCGCTACCTGCTGTGCAGCGACGGGCTCACCGACTTCGTCACCGCCGAGACGGTCCAGGAGATCCTCACCGAGGCCGCCACCCCGGAGCAGGCCGCCGAGCGGTGCATCGAGGTCGCGCTCAAGGCACACACGCGCGACAACGTCACCGTCGTCGTCGCCGACGTCGTCGAGGACAGCTCCGCCGACCTGCCGACCACCCCCGAGATCGTCGGCGCCGCTGCCGCCGCCCGACCCCGGCGCACCCGAACCCGGGCCATGCCGGTCGCGTTGAGCCCCGCCGAGAAGGCCGCCGCCCTCTCGCGGGAGGCCACCGGCGCCCCCGACCCCGCCGACGAGGCCCCGGCCCTCGCCGAGGAGACCGCGCCCGCGAAGGTGCTCTGGCTGCGCCGCGGCGTCCTCGCCGCCGCCGCGCTCGTCGTGCTCATCGGCGGTCTCGATGCCGGCTATCGCTGGATCCAGCAGCAGATCTTCGTCGGCGAGGACGCCGCCACCGGCTACGTCGCCATCTATCGCGGCGTCGACCAGCAGCTCGGCCCGATCGACTTGGCCACCCTGCTGCAGCGCACCGACGTCAAGGTCGCCGACCTGCCCAACCCCTATCAAGGGGAGGTCCGCGGCTCGATCCAGGCCGCCGACCTCACCGACGCGGCGAACAAGGTCAGCATGCTGCGCATCGCCGCCCAGCAGTGCCAGGCGAGCAACGCCGCCGGCATCCCGTGCGGCACCTCGACCCCGCCCGGAACCCCCACCCCCGGCCCGACGACGAGCAGCAGCGCCACCCCGGCGCCGACGTCCTTCGTCACGGCCATCGTCACCGGTGCCGACGGCCACCCGACGACCTTCGTGCACACCGCCACCGGCGACCTGCTCGGTGGCCTCGGGAGCGTCGTCACCCCGAGTGGCCCGCCGCTCCCCGGCACCCTGCCGGTCCAGCCGAGGTCGGGCACATGATCACGACCGTCGAGACGATCGCCCCGCCGCGCACCCGCCGCAACGTCGAGCTCGCGCTGGCCCTCGGCGCCGTCGCCATCACCCTCGTCGCGTGGATCACCGTCGACCTCGGCAACCGCGGCGCGATGCCGACCACCCTGCCCCTGGTCGCCGGCGTCCTCGTCGCCGTCGTCGTCGGCTTCCACCTGCTGCTGCGCTGGCGCGCGGCATACGCCGACCCGTTGTTGCTGCCGATCGCGGTGCTGCTCAACGGCCTCGGCCTGGTGATGATCCACCGGCTGGACCTCACCGGCGGCGGCGACGGCCTCGACGGCGAGGTCTATCGACAG
>DAOTIG010000034.1:25652-27220 GCA_035448065.1 Dermatophilaceae bacterium | reverse complement strand
GCGGCAAGGAGGACATGAGCGTCCAGCACCACGCGGCGCTGATGGCCTGGCACCTCAAGAAGCCGGTCAAGGTGAGGTTCAGCCGGTCGGAGAGCTTCGCCTACCACGTCAAGCGACACCCGATGGACATGGAGTTCACCGTCGCCTGCGACGAGCACGGCAAGCTCACCGCGGTCAAGGTCGTCATCCTGTCCGACACCGGCGCCTACGCCTCGCTCGGCGGACCGGTGCTGCAGCGCGCCTGCACCCACGCGGCCGGCCCCTACACCGTGCCCAACTTCGAGTGCCTCGGCATGGCGCTCTACACGAACAACCCGGTGTCCGGCGCGTTCCGCGGCTTCGGTGTCGTGCAGAGCCAGTTCGGCATGGAGAGCTGCCTCAACGAGCTCGCCGAGAAGGTCGGCCTCGACGCGTGGGAGATCCGCTACCTCAACGCGGTCCGCCCCGGCGACACCCTGCCCAACGGCCAGATCGCCGACGACTCGACCGGCCTGGTCCAGGTGCTCGAGAGCCTCAAGGGCGACTTCTACGCCAACCCCGGCTCCGGGCTCGCCGTCGGGCACAAGAACACCGGCGTCGGCATGGGCCTCAAGGACACCGGCCGATGCATCCTCTCGGTCGAGGACCGGCAGGTGCACATCCGCACGTCGGCCGCCTGCATGGGCCAGGGCGTCGAGCAGGTCGTCACCCACGTCGTCAGCGAGACGGTGCCCGACCTGCGCCTCGACCAGATCGTCTACGAGCTGCCCGACACCGCCCGCACCCCGGACAGCGGCACGTCGACCGGCTCACGCCAGACGATGTTCACCGGCGAGGCGACCCGGCTCGCGGCCGTGCAGCTGCGCGACGCGCTCGCCGAGGCCGGCGGCGATCTCGGCGCGCTCGAGGGCAAGGAGTGGTTCGGGGAGTTCTCGCCCGAGACCGACCCGATCACGACGACCAAGGCCAACCCGGTGAGCCACGTCGGCTACTCCTACGGCGCGCAGCTGGTGACCCTCACCGACTCCGGCGAGGTCGCCAAGGTGCTCGCGGTCTACGACATCGGCACGGTGATGAACCAGAACGCCGCCACCGGCCAGATCGAGGGCGGCGTGATGATGGGCCTCGGCTATGCGCTCACCGAGGAGTTCGTCGTCGAGGACAGCGTGCCCAAGACGCGCTACGGCCAGCTCGGCCTGATCCGCGCCAACAAGATGCCCGAGGTCGAGGTGCGCTTCGTCCAGGGGCCGGGCACGCTCCCCTACGCCTACGGCGCCAAGGGCATGGGCGAGATCTGCATGATCCCGACCGCGCCGGCCGCCGCCGAGGCCTACTACCGCAAGGACGGCGTGCGGCGCTTCTCGCTCCCGCTGCGCGGCACGGCATACAAGAAGGCCTGAGCCGCACGGCTCGGCCCGGCAGGAAGTCCACACTCGACGGACTTCCTGCCGGTATGCCGCGCGCCGGGCGACCGGAAGTCCACTCTCGCGCGACCCGGCCGTCGTCGGAGCGACAGGCGGCGCGGGTAAGTCACCTCTCGCGCGACCCGGCCGTCGTCGGAGCGACAGGCGGCGCGGGTAAGTCACCTC
>DAOTIG010000034.1:0-25552 GCA_035448065.1 Dermatophilaceae bacterium | reverse complement strand
GCGACAGGCGGCGCGGGTAAGTCACCTCTCGCGCGACCCGGCCGTCGTCGGAGCGGCGTGCGGCGCGGGTAAGTCACCTCTCGCGCGACCCGGCCGTCGTCGGAGCGACAGGCGGCGAGGGTCAGTCACCTCTCGCGCGACTTCCGGTCGGCCCTGGACGGGCATAGGGTTCGCGGGTGACACCCGCGGCGACCGACGACTCACCACGCGGGATCGAGCTGGCTCGCGGCTACTGGCACGAGCTGGTCGAGCCGCTCCTGGACAGGCAGTGGCCCGGGCTCCCGGTGGCGGCCGCCCGGGTCGGCACCGGCTCGGACGTCCTCGGCCTCGACGACGCGATGTCGCGCGACCACGACTGGGGCCTGCGGCTGCAGCTGTTCGTCGATCCGGCGCACATCGGACCGGTGACCGAGACGCTCACGACCCGGCTGCCCGAGCGCTTCCGCGGCCTCCCGACGAGGTTCGCCTTCACCGGTGCGGACCACCCCCGGCTGGGCATCGACGTCACCACGGTGGCCGGCTTCCTGCACGCGCGACTCGGCTTCGACCCGCGCGAGGGCGCGGCATACCAGGACTGGCTGTCGATCACCGGGCAGGCAGCCCTCGAGGTGACCGGCGGCGCCGTCTTCGCCGACCCGACCGGCGAGCTGACCTCCGCCCGCCAGGTCATGGACTGGTATCCACCGGACGTCTGGCGCTACGTGCTCGCCTGCGACTGGCAGCGGATCGACGAGGAGCTGCCACTCATGGGACGGGCCGCCGACCGCGGCGACGAGCTCGGCTCGCGGGTCATCGCGGCGCGGCTCGTCGATGTCACCAGCCATCTCGCGTTCACCGTCGCCCGGCGGTGGACGCCCTATCCAAAGTGGCGGGGGACGCTGCTCGCCGGCTTGGCGATCGGACCGTCGATCAGCCCGCACCTCGAGCGGGCGCTCGCCAGCACCGACTGGACGGAGCGCAGCGCGGCGCTCGCCGTGGCGCTGCGCCTGGTGGTCGACCAGCAGCGCGCCGCCGGACTCCCCTCGGTCGCCGAGCCGTGCCGACCGTTCTGGGACCGGCCCTACCTGCGCATCGATCCCGAGCTGACGATGCGGCTCATAGCTGACATCACGGACCCGCAGCTCCGTTCGCTGCCAACGGGATTGGGCTCGGCCGAGCAGCGCACCAACAGCGTCGCGATACTCACCGACCCAGCGCTGCGGTTGGCGCTGGTGCGCAGTCGAGCGGCGTGATCAGAGGCAGGCCTCGAAGGAGATGTCCGAGACGAGGACCCACGCCCACGACGAGTTGATGGAGGATTGGCTGTAGGTGAAGGAGACGCCGGTCGTTCGCTCGGCAGCCCAGGTGGCGGTGAGCGTGGCGGCGGCAGCGCCGGGGCTGTAGTCATTCGAGGTGATCACCGTGACCGGCCCGGCGGTGCCGAGCCCGGCGAGGTTGGTCGAGCCCGACGTCGCGACGCCGCCGGAGCTCAACTGGATGACGTCGTTCCATCCGGTGGCGCGGTCGACGTCGGTGATGCGGAATGACACATTGCGGACTCGGGCGCCGCCGAAGCTGAACTGAACGGTCTGTGACTGGGCGCCCGTGGTGCTGCCGCCGTAGGAGATCGCCAGCCAGTCCGTGACGGTGGCGTTGGGTGACTTGACCACGCCGTCCCCGTAGCTCGCCGCTGCCGACGTGGTGTTGACGTCGCCGCTGCGGGTGAGCGTCACGCTCACGGTGGGGCTCGTTCCCGTCGACGGCGGCACCGCACCGATCAGCTCAGACCCGCCAGCGGAGTCGACCCAGCGTGGGTTCGATGCCGTATTGCGGTAGTTCGTCCAGTCGAGCGTGTAGCGGCGCCAGACGCAGGCTATCGACGCAGCGTGGGCAGGAACCGCCGAGGCCGCGACGATAGCGGGCACACTCCACGCGGCGCCGCGCACGACCTGACGTCGCGGCACGCCTCCCTCAGAACCGGCGGCCATGTGGTGGCTATCCTTGTCATCGAGCTCATCGAGTGCCGGTCTCTCCCGACGGTGACCAGCGGCGATCAACGAGTTGCCGTTGGGCGCACAGGGCCTCAAGGGTAGCAAGCGCCGGACCGGGTCGTCCCCGCTGTTCGGCCAGATTGCTGCCGCCACCGAAGGGCCCGGGCGTCGGGCGCTGGCCGCGGGGGGAGTGCCGACGCGAAACGCCCGCTCCCAGCGGGCGTTTCGTGCACCACGCTCCGGTATGCCGCCGCGCGCCAGCCGCGCCGGCCCGCTCCCCTCGCGGGTCAGTCGTCGGAGCCGACGGGAGCGGGATTGTCGAGGTCGCCGTAGGCGACCGGGTTCTGCGAGCCGTTCTCCAGCGGATCGGGCGAGCCGATGAGCGGGTGCTCGGGCAGGGGGCGGCCGAGGATGGCGATCCGCTCGCCGTGCAGGGTGATGCCGTCGATGGTGCCGACCATCCGGACCAGCCCGGCGTTGGCGATGAGCAGCAGCTGGCTGTCGATGACCCGGGCCGCCTGCATCCGCCACACGCCCCGCCCGCGCAGCCACACCTCGGCCGGCGTGAGCCCGTCGCGATAGCCGACCCGCTCGCGCCCGAGGGCGTCACCGCTGACCGCCGGGATGTCCGGCCCGAGCCGCACCCGCACCGCGCGCGACCCCTCGCGGATCGGGTCGGGGAACGTTACGCCGAGCCGCTCGAGCACGGCCCGCTCGGCGTCCTTCTTGGTCTGCGCCGACGACGCGAGGACGCTGGCGATCATCGCCTGGTGCTGCCCGTCGAGGGCCTCCCACCGCTCGCCGAAGGTGTCCGGGCCGTCGCTGCCCTCGGGCCGATGCCCGCCGATGTCGGCGCAGATGCCGAGGAAGGCGCGCTCGGTCGCCGACCAGGAGCCCTCCTGCGCGACCGCGGCGATCCCGGACCAGTCGACCTTCGGCGCGTCCGCGCTGGTGTCGACGTATGCCGCGAGGCGGGTCAGCAGGGACGGTGAGCTGGTGAGCAGGGCCAGGGCGTCGTCCTCGGCCTGGGAGCCCAGCTGGGACCCGACCTGGGAGCGCGCTGCCGTCATGACTCCACTGTAACCCGACCTAGGCCCAAGTACCTAGACAATTGGCAAAGTATCCCCTACTGTCGGATCCATACGCTCATCCCTCCGAGAGGATGGGCTCGACACGGAGTGAGGGCCTGGATGGACTTCCGGGAACAGCTGGCGAAGCTCGACGGGCTGGACGTCTCCGGCCTCTACCAGCAGGACTTCCTGCTCACCTGGGACAAGACCGAGGACGAGATCCGCGCCGTGCTCGCGGTCGCCGATGCGCTGCGCTCCCTGCGCGAGTCGGGCCGGAGCGCCCGGATCTTCGACTCCGGGCTGGCCATCTCGCTGTTCCGCGACAACTCGACCCGCACCCGCTTCTCCTTCGCCTCCGCGGTCAACCTGCTCGGCCTCGAGCTGATGGACTTCGACGAGGGCAAGAGCCAGGTCGCGCACGGCGAGACGGTCCGCGAGACGGCGAACATGATCTCCTTCATGGCCGACGTCGTCGGCATCCGCGACGACATGTACATCGGCAAGGGCCACACCTACATGGCCGACTTCGCCCGCTACGTCGACGAGGGCTATCGCGCCGGCGTCCTCGAGCAGCGCCCGACGATGGTCAACCTGCAGTGCGACCTCGACCACCCCACCCAGTCGACCGCCGACCTGCTGCACCTCATCCACGAGTTCGGCGGCCTGGACAACCTGCGCGGCAAGAAGCTCGCGATGACCTGGGCCTACTCCCCCAGCTACGGCAAGCCGCTCTCGGTGCCCCAGGGCATGATCGGCCTGATGACCCGCTTCGGGATGGACGTCACGCTCGCCCACCCCGAGGGCTATGACGTCATGGAGCTCACCCGCGACGTCGCCGCCCGCAACGCCGCCGCCTCCGGCGGCTCCTTCCGGGTGACGAACTCGATGGACGAGGCCTTCGAGGGTGCCGACATCGTCTGCCCCAAGAGCTGGGCCCCGTATGCCGCGATGGAGGAGCGCACCGAGCTCTACGGCAACGGCGACACCGCCGGCATCAAGGAGCTCGAGGGCCGGCTGCTCGCCCAGAACGCCCAGCACAAGGACTGGACGACCACCGAGGCCAAGATGGCGCTGACCCGCGGCGGACACGGCGGCCAGGCCCTCTACATGCACCCGCTGCCGGCCGACATCTCCGGCACGAGCTGCGCCGAGGGCGAGGTCGAGACCTCGGTCTTCGACCGCTACCGCGACCCGATGTACAAGCAGGCCAGCAACAAGCCCTACTCGATCGCCTCGATGATTTTCCTGCAGAAGGTCACCGACCCGATCGCCAAGCTGCAGCAGCTGTGGGACGCCGACACGCGGCGCTGGCAGAGCTGAGCGGCATACCCAAAAGCATTGTCTGACACCGCAATCCCCATCCAGAGACGTCAGGAGAACACCCCCATGGCCACCATCGCCGACATCGACTACGACCGGGTCAAGCAGGTCGCGGAGGGCTACCGCGCCGACATGAGCGCCTTCCTGCGCGCGCTCATCCTCAACAAGGGCACGAGCTGCCAGGAGGAGGCCAAGGCCCGGCTCATCGTCGCCGAGATGGACAAGCTCGGCTACACCAAGACCCGGATCGACGGCCTCGGCAGCGCGATCGGCTACATGGGCGACGGCCCGACCCTGATCGCCTTCGACGGGCACATCGACACCGTCGGCGTCGGCAACATCGACAACTGGGACTTCGACCCCTTCGAGGGCATGGAGGACGACGTCGTCATCGGCGGGCGCGGTGGCTCCGACCAGCTCGGCGGTGTCGTGTCGGCGGTCTACGGCGGCGCGATCGCCCGCGACCTCGGCCTGCTCGACGAGCGCTTCACCTACCTCGTCACCGGGACCGTTCAAGAGGAGGACTGCGACGGGCTGTGCTGGCTCTACCTCATCGAGGAGGAGGGCGTGAAGCCGGAGTTCGTCGTCTCCACCGAGTCGACCGACAACGCGATCTACCGCGGCCACCGCGGCCGGATGGAGATCCGGGTCGAGGTGACCGGCGTCTCCTGCCACGGCTCGGCCCCCGAGCGCGGCGACAACGCGATCTACAAGATGGCCGACATCCTGCTCGAGGTCCGCGACCTCAACGACAAGCTCAAGGTCGACGACTTCCTCGGCAAGGGCACCGTCACGACGTCGGAGATCTTCTTCACCTCGCCATCGCGCTGCGCGGTCGCCGACTCGTGCGCGATCTCGCTGGACCGCCGGCTCACCTGGGGCGAGACCTGGGAGAGCGCGATCGCCGAGGTCGAGGCGCTGCCGTCGGTGCAGCGGCACGGCGCCAAGGTGTCGATGTACCACTACGACGCCACCGCGTGGACCGGCAAGCAGTACGGCCAGGAGTGCTTCTTCCCGACCTGGGTCAACGACGAGTCCGACTCGCACGTGGCCGCGCTCATCGAGGCCCACCGCGGTCTCTACGGCGAGCCGAAGGTCGACAAGTGGACCTTCTCGACCAACCTCGTCGCCACCGCCGGCCGGCACGGCATCCCCGGAGTCGGCTACGGCCCGGGCAAGGAGGCCCAGGCGCACGCCCCGAACGAGCTGCAGTGGAAGGACGACCTGGTGCGCTGCGCGGCGCTGTATGCCGTCGTGCCCACCATCTACTGCGAGCGCACCCAGGGCTGAGCGATGGCGCGCATCCTGGTCTCCCTCGGTGGCAATGCGCTCGGGACGGACTTCGACGAGCTCGTCGAGACCGTCGGGGTCGTCGCCAAGCCGATCGTCGGGCTGCTCGGCGACGGCCATGAGATCGTCGTGTGCCACGGCAACGGCCCCCAGGTCGGGATGATCAAGTCCTCGATCGACCGAGGCAAGGCCGACTACCACCACCCGCTCATGCCACTGTCCGAGGCAGTGGCGATGAGCCAGGCCTACATCGGCTACCACCTGCAGAACGCCATCGAGAACCAGCTGCACGCGCAGGGCCGGGACATCACCAAGTCGGTGTGCACGGTCATCACCCGGGTGCAGGTGGACCCCGCCGACCCGGGCTTCGCCCGGCCCACCAAGCCGATCGGCGCCTTCTTCACCAAGGAGGAGGCCGAGGGGCTTCGGGCGGCCGGCAAGGTGATGATCGAGGACGCCGGGCGGGGCTATCGCGAGGTGGTCGCGTCACCGCTACCGCAGGACATCCTCGAGAAGGACGCGATCATCGACATGATCGACAGCGGGCATCTGGTCATCGCCGGCGGCGGTGGCGGGATCCCGATCGTCTTCCGGGACAACTGGTATCGCGCCATCGACGCGGTCATCGACAAGGACTGGGTGTCGGTCATGCTCGCCGCCGACGCGGCCTGCGAGGCGCTCGTCATCCTCACCGGGGTCGAGAAGGTCGCGATCCACTTCAACACCCCGCAGCAGCGCGACCTCGACGAGATCACCCTCGCCGAGGCGCGGAAGTACATCGAGCAGGGCCAGTTCCCCGAGGGGTCGATGCTGCCGAAGATCCAGGCCGCCATGCGCTTCGTCGAGTCCGGCCCGGACCGGCGCACCCTCATCACCTCGCTCGACAAGCTCGTCGAGGGCTTGCGCGGCGAGACCGGCACCTGGGTCGTGCCCTGACCGAGCAGCGCCGGCCTGATCACCGAACCACACGGCATACCAACGAGATGGGAAGAACGAACGTGAGTGACACGCTGCACGCGGCCCTCGAGGACCAGTTCGGGCTCGCCGACCGGATCGTCGACGAGGCGACGCTGCAGGCGAGCGTCGAGCGCTTCCGGGAGCGCGGCATCGTGCTGCCGACCTTCGCCGAGCTCGCCGACCCCTCGCGCATCCCCGCCGACCGGGCCGGCGACGCCGACCCGCAGGGGCCGGACGCGCGCAACCTGTGGCGGGTGCACTGGTTCAACGACAAGGACGGCAACCGGGTCGACGTGCCCGAGCACGTCGTGCTGCCGACCGAGCTCACCGGCATCGCCAGCCCGGTCGTCGTCGTCTTCGGCAACCGCTTCCCGATGATCACGGCGCACAAGGTGCTCGCGGCATACGCCTGTCTCGCACCGCGACTGGTGACCGGACAGTTCGACCCGACCCGGCACCGCGCGATCTGGCCGTCGACCGGCAACTACGCGCGCGGCGGCGTCGCGATCAGCCGGATCATGGGCTGCCGCGGCGTCGCGATCCTGCCGGCCGGGATGAGCCAGGAGCGCTTCGACTGGCTGGACCGCTGGTGCGAGAACCCCGCCGACGACGTCATCAAGACGCCGGGCACGGAGAGCAACGTCAAGGAGATCTACGACGCGTGCAACGAGCTGGCCAAGGACAAGGGCAACTTCGTCTTCAACCAGTTCGCCGAGTTCGGCAACCACCTCGCGCACTACACGGTGACCGGCGCGGCGCTCGCCGCGGTCTTCGAGCACGTCAAGACCGGCAGCGGGCGTGACCTGCACCTGGCCCTCATGACGAGTGCGACCGGCTCGGCCGGCACCATCGCGGCCGGGGAGTACCTCAAGGACCGCTACGGCACCAAGGTGCTGGCGGCCGAGGCGCTGGAGTGTCCGACGTTGCTGGAGAACGGCTTCGGCGAGCACAACATCCAGGGCATCGGCGACAAGCACGTTCCGCTCATCCACAACATCATGAACCACGACCTCGTCGCAGCGATCAGCGACCAGGCCACCGACCACCTCGAGGTGCTCTTCACGACCGAGGTCGGCAAGCGCTACCTCGCCGGCAAGGGCGTGCCCACCGAGGTCGTCGAGGCGCTCGTCGACTTCGGGCTGTCCTCGATCTGCAACGTGCTCGCCGGCATCTCGGCGGCCAAGGTGCTCGACCTCGGGCCTGACGACGTCATCGTCACGGTCGCGACCGACGGCTCGCAGATGTACCCCTCGGAGATCGCCAAGATCACCGCGCGCGACTTCGGTGGCGAGTTCACCGAGCTCGACGCGGCCGAGGTGTGGGGCCGGCACCTCGCCAACGTGCCCACCTCGGCAACCCTCGAGCTCACCGAGAAGGACCGCAACCGGATCTTCAACCTCGGCTACTACACCTGGGTCGAGCAGCAGGGCACGCCCTTCGAGCTGTTCGAGCAGCGCCGCTCGCAGGACTTCTGGCGCGGGCTGCGCGGCTACGTCGAGCGCTGGGACGCGATGATCGCGGACTTCAACGCTCGGGTCGCCGGGTCGTGAGCGCAGGCTCCACAGCGGCGGGTATGCCGCGCCGCGGCCTGGTCGCGGGCTATCGCTGCGCGACGTGCGGCACTGAGGTCGGCATCGACACGGTGCACCCGTGGCGCTGCCCGGGGGCCCCGGCCGGTGACCACCACCACGTGCTGCACCCGGTCGTCGTCGGGCCGGACCCGGAGCTCCTCGACGACCCGAATCCCTTTGTCCGCTATGGTCGCTCGCTCGCGTGGTGGGCCTTCGCCCGGGCGCAGGGGATGAGTGACGAGGCGTGCGTCGAGCTGACCCGGCAGATCGCGGCCGGCTTCCACGTGACCCCGTTCGGGCGGCACGCGACGCTGGCCGAGCGGCTCGGCGTCGCGGCGGATCAGGTGTGGGTCAAGGACGAGACCGGGCAGGTCGGCGGCAGCCACAAGGCGCGGCACCTCGTCGGGATCCTGCTGCACCTGCGGGCGGCCGAGCTGCTCGGGCTGACGTCGGCCGAGCGGCCGCCGCTGGCGATCGCGTCATGCGGCAACGCTGCGATCGCGGCCTCGACGCTGGCTCAGCGGGTCGGCTGGCCGATCGACGTCTTCGTGCCCGACTCGGTGAGCGACGCGGTGGCCGGGGTGCTCGAGTCGCTGGGGGCGCGGCTGCATCGCTGTGCCCGGCAGCCGGGGCAGGTCGGGGATCCCGCGGTGCACGAGTTCCGGGCGGCGGTCGAGCGAGGCGCGATCCCGTTCAGCGTGCAGGGGCCGGAGAACGGGCTGTGCCTCGACGGCGGCCGCACCCTGGGCTGGGAGCTGCGCGAGGGGCTGGACGCGGCCGACGCGGCGGCGAGCGGCGCGGCGGCGAGCGCCAACGAGGCGCATGGTGACGCGCCTGCGAGCGGGCGGCATACCCGAGTCGTGGTGCAGGTCGGCGGCGGAGCGTTGGCGGCGTGCGTCGGGTGGGGCCTGGGCCCCGAGGTGCGCGTCGACCTCGTGCAGACCGAGGGCGGGGCCCCGTTGGCCCGGGCCTGGGAGCGCGCCGGCGACCTCGCGGACGCCGAGCTGGGGCAGCACTGGGACGAGCTGATGACCGCCTGGGACAACCCGCACTCGCTCGCCGACGGCATCCTCGACGACGAGACCTACGACTGGCAGGCCGACGTTCAGGTCATGCGGGCCAGCGGCGGACGGCCGGTGGTGGCTCCGGAGGAGGCGGTCGTCGCGGCATACCGGCTGGCCAGCGAGCTCGGAGCGGGCGTGAGCCCGACCGGCTCAGCAGGGCTGGCGGCGCTGCTTGCCCCGACGCCCGGGGCCGGTGTGGCCGGGGACGAGCGGGCCGTCGTGCTGTTCACCGGGGTTGCGCGCTAACTGCAGGCGACCGGAAGTCCACACTGGACGGACTTCCTGCCGGTATGCCGGGCGCCGGGCGACCGGAAGTCGACACTCGACGGACTTCCTGCCGGTTTGCCGCGCCCGCCCGGCCCGCACATACCCGGCCCGCACATGCCCGGCCCGCGGGTCGGCCCGCGCGCCACCGCGCGGGACAGTCGTCGGCGCCGGCGGGAGCGGGATTGTCGAGTTCGCCGTAGGCGACAGGGGGTGGTCGCGCGAGTACGCGGTGGTGGAGGGGCCCACCAGTGCGAGTGGTGGAGGGGCCCACCAGTGCGTATCGGCGCGACACCCCCGCACCACCTGGGATGGCCCACAGCCGACTCGTCGACGAGGTGCCGCGCACCCTGCCCGCGAGCCGGTCCGGGCGCGGCCTACCCCGCCGGGTGGACCTGCACACCGTCGATCCAGACACCGGCGATGTCGGCGGGGGTGGCCAGGGTGAACAGGCGGGCGATCGCGTCAGCCTCGCTCTCGGTATGCCGCCACGGCACCTCGAGCGGGCTGCCGGGCGCCGGGCGCAGCCACACGGAATCGAAGCGCCGGCCGACCGACAGAGCTCCCACCTCGGGCAGGTCGAGGGCCGCGGCACCTGCGCCGGTGGCCAGCCACAGCAGCTCGGCCGGTCCGAGTCGCACACCGCGTTCGCCGAGCAGCTGCTGGACGAAGAAGGCCTGCAGCCCCTCGCGGAGCAGGCTGAGCGAGGTCCCCCCGGCAACGTCGGTGCCGAGGGCCACCCGGATGCCGTGGTCGAGGTGCCGTCGCAGCGGGAAGCTGCCACTGCCCAGGCCGCTGTTGCTGCTCGGGCAGTGCGCGATCGCGGTGTCCCGCTCGGCCAGCCGGGCCAGCTCGGCGTCGCTGGGGTGCACGTTGTGGGCAAGCACGGTGCGCGGGCTGAGGAGCCGGTGCCGCTCGTAGGTCTCGACGTAGCTCGTGCCGAAGCGCTCGGTCACGGCGCGGATCTCGGCGTCGTTCTCGTTGACGTGCGAGGTGACGAAGGCTCCCGGAACAGCAGCCGCGACGTCGCCGCAGACCTCGAGCATCGCCTCGGTGCAGGAGTGGCTGAACCTTGGGGTGACGGCATAGCGCAGCCGCGACCGCCCGTGGCCAGGCAGCTGACCCTGCCCAGCCAGCTGACCCTGCGCCCGATCCTGGCCGGCCGCAGCCTTACCCTGCCCGGCGAACCGTCCCTGGCCGTGCCACCGGCCGGCTACCGCAAGACTGCCGGTCCGCGCCTGCTCCGGCGTGACGAGCAGGTCCTCGCGCAAGGCGAGATCGCTGACCACGACGCCCGCGGTGAGCCGGAACCCCGCACCGTCCGCCGTGGCGAAGAGCTCGTCGACGGCGGCCGGGAAGTGCGACCCGAAGACCAGCGCGCTCGTCGTCCCGGCGCGCAGCAGGCCGTCGATCAGCTCGCCGGCCACGGCTCGCGCGTATGCCGCGTCGGCCAGTCGCGCCTCCTCCGGCAGGGCGAGCTGGTCGAGCCACTCGAGCAGCGGGATGCCGAGACCACCGGCGATCCGCACCTGCGGAAAGTGCACATGGGTGTCGACGAACCCAGGCACGACGACCCCGCCGCGCAGGTCGAGCACCGGCTCATCCGGCCAATCCCGCTGCAGCGCAGCGAAGCCGCCACGGGCGACGATCTCGCCGCCCAGCACGACCAGCCCACCATCGGTCTCCGTGCGCAGGGCGCCGCCCCGGAAGGGGTCGTCGGGCACGTCGGCGAGGAAGCCGCGGACGAGGGTCATGGGCGGTGCAGCTCCGTCGCGTCGCGGTCGCTCGCCTGCGCGGCGAGGCGGCGGACCAGGTCGGTCGCGACCGCCAGCGCGATCGCCGCCGGCTCCTTGCCGGGCACCGTGGGGTCGCCGATCGGGGTGGTGATCCGGGCCGTCGTGGCCGGGTCGTGCCCCCACTCGCGCAGCGCCTTCTCGATCCGCCGCCACTTGGCGCTGGAGCCGATCAGGCCGATCGAGGCGAAGCTCTCCCGGCGCAGCGCCGCGTCGCACACGGCAGCGTCCTCGCCGTGATCGTGGGTCATCACGACGAGGTGAGTGCCCGCCGGCAGCTCAGCAAGCACCGGCTCCGGCCACGGCGCGAGATGCCAGTGCACCCGGGCCAGAGCGTCGTCGATCGCGGGCAAGGCTGCGGCCGAGGCGAACTCGGGCCGGCCGTCGATGAGATGCAGCTCGAGGTCGTGCCGGGCGAGGATCCGCGCGAGCTCGCGCCCGACATGCCCCATGCCGACGATCGCCACCGACCCGATCACGGGCAGCACCTCCAAGAGCACGCTCGTCACCCCGCCGCAGCACTGCCGACCGAAGGGGGCATCGGCGTGCTCGTTGAGCTCCTGGCTCAACGTCTCGACCGTCCCCCCACCCGACGACGCGCCCTCTGCCAGCAGCTCGCGGGCTCGGCGCACCGCGACCGCCTCGAGGTTGCCGCCGCCGATGCTGCCCCACTGGGCGTCGGCGGTGACGACGAGCTTGGCACCCGGCTGACGCGGCGCGTGCCCTCGCACGGAGGTGAGGGTGACGAGCACCCCCGGCTCGCGCCGCTCGCGCAGCTGCTGCACCGCGTCGACCCAGTTCATGCCGGGCGCACCTCGATCACGGCTGCCCGCCCCTGGCCCGCTCGACCGCCCAGAAGACGGCCTCCGGCGTCGCCGGCACGGGCAGCTCGACGGTGGTGCCGGCCGGCCCGAAGGCGGCCACCGCCTCGCGGATCGCCTCGCGCACCGACATCGCCAACATGAGCGGCGGCTCGCCGACCGCCTTGCTGCCGTAGACGACTCCCTCCTCGGTGGCGTCCTGCAGCAAGGCGACGGTGAGCTGCGGCGGTGGGTCGCCGATGCTCGGCAGCTTGTAGGTGCTCGCCGCGTTGGTCAGCAGCCGGCCCCGGCCGGGACCGTCGGACTCGTCCCAGCGCAGCTCCTCGATGGTCATCCAGCCGGCGCCCTGGACGAAGCCGCCCTCGATCTGCCCGAGATCGACGAGCGGGGACAGGCTGTCGCCGACGTCGTAGACGATGTCGGTGCGGCGCAGCACCGGCGTGCCGGTGAAGCCGTCGACCTCGACCTCGCTGGCGGCAGCGGCATACACGAAGTACTTGAACGGCTCGCCGTGCACGGCGACCGGGTCCCAGTGCAGCCCCTCGGTGCGATAGAAGCCCATCGCAGAGAGCTGGACCCGTTGGAAATAGGCCATGTTGACCAGCTCGGCCCAGGAGATCGGCGGCGTCACCGAGCCCTCGGCACTCACCTGCCCGTCGTGGATGCGCACCGAGTCGGTCGGCATGCCGAAGTGCTTCGCGGCGACCTCGACGAGCCGCTCGCGGATCTGCTCGCAGGCGATGCGGGTCGCCGCGCCGTTGAGGTCGGTGCCCGAGCTGGCTGCTGTCGCAGACGTGTTCGGCACCTTGTCGGTCCGGGTCGGCGCGATCCGCACCGACGACAGCGGCACCCCGAGCGCACTGGCCGCGATCTGGGCGACCTTGGTGTGCAGGCCCTGGCCCATCTCCGTGCCGCCGTGGCTCACCAGCACCGAGCCGTCGGTGTAGACGAGCACGAGCGAGCCGGCCTGGTTGAAGGCGGTGAGGTTGAACGAGATGCCGAACTTCACCGGCGTCACCGCCAGCCCGCGCTTGGTATGCCGCTGGGTCGCGTTCCACTCGGCGATCTCGGCCCGCCGTCGGCTCACCTCGGCCGAGGTGAGCAGCTCGTCCCACAGCCGCGGCATCCGCTCCGCGTGGCGCACCGGCTGCCCGTAGGGCGTCGTCTGCCCGGCGGCGTAGAAGTTGCGGGAGCGGATCGTCACGACATCGAGGCCGAGGGCCGGGGCCGCCCGGCTGAGGATGTCCTCGACGACGAGCATCCCCTGCGGGCCGCCGAATCCGCGGAACGCGGTCTGAGAGGTCTTGTGTGTCTTGACGATTCGCCCGTGCACCCGGATGTTCGGGATCCAGTAGGCGTTGTCGATGTGGCACAGGGCGCGGGCGAGCACCGGCTCGGAGAGGTCGAGGCTCCACCCGCCGTCCGCGGTGAGCGTCGCATCGAGCGCGACGAGATGTCCCTCGGCGTCGAAGCCAGCCGTCCACACCCCGAGATAGGGGTGTCGCTTCCCGGACAGCCGCATGTCGAGCGCGCGGTTGAGCCGGACCCGCACCGGCCGCCCGGTGAGCGTCGCCCCGAGCGCCGCGATCGCGGCATACCCGTGCGGCTGCATCTCCTTGCCACCGAAGCCGCCGCCCATCCGCAGGCACTGCACGGTGACCTCGTGCGAGCGGCGCCCGAGCACGTGGGCGACGATCGCCTGGGTCTCGCTCGGGTGCTGCGTGCTGCTGTGCACGAACACCTGGCCGCTCTCGTCGACGAGCGCGATCGAGGCGTGGGTCTCGAGGTAGAAGTGCTCCTGGCCGCCGATCCGGGTCGCGCCGGAGAGCGTGTATGCCGCCCCGTCCAGCGCCGTGTCGACGTCGCCGCGCTCGACGGTGCGCGCCCCGCCCTGGAAGGACCCGGCGGCGATCGCCTCGTCGATGGTGATGAGCGAAGGCAGCGGCTCGGCTTCGACCCGCACCGCGGCAGCCCCCTGGCGGGCGGCCTCGAGCGTCTCGCCGAGCACCCAGACGATCGGCTGACCGTGGAACATCGCCTCGGTCGGGAAGAGCGGCTCGTCGTCCTTGATCCCGGAGTCGTTGTGACCCGGCACGTCGGCGGCTTGCAGCACGCGCACCACGCCCGGCACCGCGAGCGCCGGAGCGATGTCGACGGTCCCGATCCGCGCATGCGCATGCTGGGACTGGGCCGGCCAGGCATGCAGCAGCCCGGGATAGCGACCGGCGAGGTCGTCGGTGTAGTGCGCCAGGCCGGTGACGTGCAGCGCCGCCGACTCGTGCGGAATCGCCTGTCCGACAGCGCTGTCCGGCGGAGGAGGCACGAAGATGCTCATCGCTCACGCTCCTGAGCATTGACCAGCCGGGGCAGCGCGGTGCGCAGCATGGCCTGCCGGTATGCCGCGCTCGCCCGGTGGTCGCTCATCGGCGTACCCTCACCGGCCAGCACCTCGGACGCGGTGTCCACCGTCGTTGCGTCCCAGGGCTTTCCGAGCAGGAAGTCCTCGGTGGCCTTGGCCCGCATCGGGATTGCCGCGACACCGCCGAGCCCGATCCGGGCATGTGCCACAACGCCGTCGCGAACCGCGACGACCATGGCGACGGCGACGCTGGAGATGTCGTCGAGCCGGCGCTTGGCGACCTTGTGGAATGCGGTGACCCCGGCCACCGGAGCGGGGAAGCGGACCGCGACGATGAGCTCGCCCGGGCGACGCACCGTCGTGCGATAGCCGGTGAAGTAGCCGTCGAGCGGCACCTCCCGACGACCCTCAGGACCGGCCAGCTCCACGATCGCGTCGAGGGCGAGCAGGGCAGGGGGCGAGTCGCCGATCGGCGAGCCGGTGCCGAGGTTGCCGCCGATCGTCGCGGCATTGCGGATCAGCCGCGAGGCGAACTGGGGGAAGAGCTGGTCGAGCAGCGGCACCCGCCCGGCGAGCCGGGTCTGCACCTCGGTGAGGCTGAGCGCTGCGCCGATCCGCACGCCCGCGCCACCCTCGGCGAGGTCGACGTCGAGCTCGCGCAGCTCGGCCAGCCGGTCGATCACGACGAGCAGCGGCGGCCGATGCATGGCGAGGTTGACCTGGACGCCGAGGTCGGTGGCGCCGGCGACCAGGACGGCGTCAGGGTGCTCGGCGAGCAGCGCCACCGCGTCGTCGAGCGACGCCGGCCGGACGAACCGGCGCTCCCCCGTTCGCACGTCGACCGGCACCGGCGCGGGCGCCGGCTCGGCCAGCCGGCGGACCAGCGCATCGTCATCGGCGGGAGCGCCGAGCGAGTGCGCCGCGTCGACGATCGGCCGGTAGCCCGTGCAGCGGCACAGGTTGCCGCTCATCGCCTCGATGTCGAACTCGGCGTCGGCCGCGCCCGACCGCCGATAGAACTCGGCGGCCATGCTCGTCACGAATCCCGGTGTGCAGTAACCACATTGCGAGCCGCCGGCCGACGCGAGCGCCTCCTGCACCGGATGCAGGGCACCCGGTCGACCCAGACCCTCGGGGGTGCACACCTGCTGCCCGGCATAGCCGAGGGCCGGCGGCAGGCAGGCGTTGACAGCCACCCACTCGCTGCCCGACGCGCCATCGGCGCGCGGGCGGCATACCAACACGGCGCAGGCACCGCACTCACCCTCGGCGCACCCCTCCTTCGGACCCGTCACACCCGCGTGGCGGATCGCGTCGAGCAGGCTCGCCTCCGGCGGCAGGGTCAACGGCACGGTCCTGCCGTCGAGGAGCAGCTCCGGCTCCATGGACACTCCGATTCCCGTCCACTCCGTCGTCGACGTCTCCTCATCGTAGGTCCGTCGGCGGCCTCCGCGAGGGGAGGTCCTACGTCCCAATCAGGCGGTTCGCGACGCTTCTAGGCTGCGAACCGAGGCTCGGGCACGCCCGGCATCCGCCGCGCACTGTGGCCGGCCACGGACGCAGGAGATTCCATGACCGCTGTCGCACGCGATCCCCAGGTCCACCCGGTCGACGAACGGCTGCCCACCGGCAGATTGGCGACACTCGGGCTGCAGCACGTGCTCGTGATGTATGCCGGTGCCGTCGCCGTCCCGCTCATCGTCGGCGGCGCGCTCAAGCTGACACCTGAGCAGATCGCCATGCTGGTCAGCGCCGACCTCTTCGCCTGCGGCATCGCGACCCTCATCCAGTCGTGGGGGGTGACCCGCTGGTTCGGCATCAAGCTGCCGGTGATGATGGGTGTCACCTTCGCGGCGGTCAGCCCGATGCTCGTCTTCGCCGCCAAGACCCCGGGCGTCGACGGAGCGCGCGGGATCTTCGGCGCGATCATCGGCGCCGGGATCGTCTCGATCCTCATCGCGCCGCTGGTGAGCAAGCTGCTGCGGTTCTTCCCGCCGGTCGTCACCGGGTCGATCATCACCGTCATCGGCGTGACCCTCATGCGGGTCGGCATCCAGTGGGCGATGAACAACCTGCCGGCCGCCTCCGCGCAGACCGTCGACAGCGGCAAGCTCGCCGATGCCGTCGAGAAGGCGCGGACCGCAGCGCAGGGTGGCGCCGTCACCATCCCCAGCGTGCCGATGCAGAACAACCCGCTCTACGGCGACCTCGGCGGACTGGGCGTCTCGGCCTTCGTGCTCATCGTCATCCTGCTGCTCGTGAAGTACGGCAAGGGCTTCATCTCCAACATCGCCGTGCTGCTCGGCATCATCGCCGGCAGCATCCTGGCCGCGGCGCTCGGCAAGATGAGCTTCACCAAGGTCGGCGAGGCGGCCTGGTTCCAGTTCGTCACCCCGTTCGCCTTCGGCGCCCCGACCTTCGACGCCATCATGATCCTCACCATGTCGATCGTCATGATCGTCGTGATGATCGAGTCGACCGGCATGTTCCTCGCGCTGTCGGACATGACCGGCAAGAAGATCGGCCAGCCCGAGCTCGCCGCCGGCCTGCGCACCGACGGCGTGGGCACGCTCATCGGCGGCATCTTCAACACCTTCCCCTACACGAGCTTCTCCCAGAACGTCGGGCTCGTCGGGGTCACCGGCGTGCGCAGCCGGTGGGTCACCATCACCGGCGGCATCATCCTGCTGCTGCTCGGCCTCATCCCGAAGATCGCGGCGCTCGTCGCGGCCATCCCCACCGTCGTGCTCGGCGGCGCGGGCCTGGTGATGTTCGGCATGGTCGCCGCCACCGGCATCCGGATCCTGTCCAACGTCGACTTCAAGACCCACCACAACAGCCTCTACGTCGTGGCTATCTCGATCGGCTTCGGGCTGGTCCCGCTCGTCGCCCCGCGGTGGTCGCAGTGGATGCCGGAGCGGCTCACCCCGCTGCTCGACTCGGGCATCCTGCTCACCGCGATCAGCGCGGTGCTGCTCAACCTCTACTTCAACGGCGCCCACGAGGACACCACGCAGGAGTCCATCGAGGCGGCCAAGGCATCGGAGGCCTGAGCCCGCGACGCACGGTATGCCGCGTTGACGCGGCATACCGTTGACACGGCATACGCGCCGAGGCGCCCTGCCCGAGAGGGAAGGGCGCCTCGGCGCGTGCAGCGGCGGGCTCGACCGGCTCAGTCGGCCAGGTGGAGCACCGCGAAGAGCGCCTCCCGCGCCTGCTCGTAGGACAGCCCGGGCTCGGCGACCAGCCACTGCAGTCCCAAGGTGAGCGTCGCGCCGACCATGCCCGCGGCATACAGCGAGCACTCGGCCCGATGCTGCTCGCCGCGCTCGCGCACGAGGTCGTCGGTGAGTCCCTGCAGCATGCTCTGCCGCCAGGCCAGGGTGGTCTCGCTCCACGAGCGATCGGTGCGGAAGATCTCGTTGACCAGGATGCGCGCGGTGTCGGTGTGCGTGTGCACCTCGCGCAGCACGGTGGCCACGGTCGCCCGGTGCAGCGCGAGCCCGGCCAAGCCGGCCGTCTCGGCCGCGAGCGTGGACGACAGTCGCTCGATCGAGCGCTCCATGAGCGCGTGCACGAGCCCGGCCTTGGAGTCGAAGTTGTAGAACACGCTGCCCTTGGCGGTGCCCGCCCGCTCGGCGATGTCGTCGACGGACGTCGCCGAGACCCCGTATGCCGCGAACAGCTCGGCCGCCGCCGCGAGGATGACGTCGCGCGTCTCCGCACGGCGGGCCGTGCGTCCGTCGACCTTGGTGCCGGCCATCGATCAGATCTCCAGGACTGGGTGCAGTCGGCTCATCGTCCACACCCGCTTGCGAGCGCTGGCGATCGAGGTGAGCGCGAGGGACACGACGAAGATAGCCCCCAGGATGGCCGTGGCCGTCCAGAACCTCGCGTCGAGCTCGCCGGTCAGCGTCGCCCGCAGGCCCTCGACCACGTAGGTCACCGGCATCCACGGGCTGACCGCCTGGAAGAAGGCGGGCTCGGTCTCGACCGGGTAGGTCCCGCCTGCCGAGGCCAGCTGGACCATGAGCAGCGCGATGATGACGACCTTGCCCACGGCCGGTCCCAGGGTCACCTGGAAGAGCTGCTGCAGGGCGAAGAACGATGCCGCGGCGAGATAGGCGAACAGGATCGTCGCGATGACGTGCTGCGGGTCCAAGCCGACGGCGAAGTGCATCACCGTGAGCATGACAAAGACCTGGCCGGCGGCGATGAGCAGGGCGGAGTTGAGCGAGCCCCAGGCCATCCGGAAGCCGTTGACCGAGGTCATCAGCGCCCGACTGGACAGCGGCCGCAGCAGCAGCCAGGTGACCAGCGCTCCGACCCACAGGCCGAGGGCGATGAAGAAGGGGGCGAAGCCCTCACCCCACGACTCGGCCTGGTGCACGGAGCTCGACGCGAGCCGGACCGGGCTGGCGATGGCCTCGGCGCGCGCGTCGAGCACCTGGGTCGAGTCGGCCGCGATCGCGGCCTGGCCGTCGGCCAGACCGGTGGCCAGCTGGTCGGCGCCGCCGCGCAGCCGGTCGATCCCGTCGGCGAGCGCGGGGGCGTTCGCCGCCAGCTCGCTCGTGCCGCCGTGCAGGGCCGAGCTGCCCTCGCTGAGCTGGGTTGCGCCCTGGGCGAGCGAGTGCAGGCCCGACGCGAGCGACGGCATCCGGCTCTGCAGGGTGGCCACGCCGGCATCGAGACGGCCGGCTCCGGCGGCGAGCTGGTCGATGCCGGTGGTGAGCGCCGGGATGCCGGTGCTCGCCTGCGTGCTCAGCTGGGCGAGACCGTCGGCCAGCCGGCGGGATCCGGCGGCGAACTGCTGGACCTGGGGAGTGGCGGCGGAGAGCTGGGTTGCTCCGGCCTCGAGCTGGGCGGCGCCGGTGGTCAGCTGCTGGGCCGCGGCCGTGAGGTCGGCCGCCCCGGTGGTCAGTGCGGCGGACGCGGCGGCGAGCTGGTCCAGGCCGGTCTTGACCTGGCCCGCACCCGCGCTCACCGCGGTCGCTCCCTGGTAGGTCGTGTCGAGCGTGCTCCCGGCCTTGGCCAGCAGCGCGTCGGCGTCGGCGGTGCGACCTTCGGTGAGCAGAGCGCGGGCTTGCGCGACGAGGGTGCGTGACGCGTCGACGCCACTCGCCGTCGAGCTCGCCCCGCTGGCGACCTGCGCGCTGCCCCTGCTCAGCGGCGTGACCGCGGCAGAGGTCTGGTTGGCGAAGGTCGTGGCCCCGCCGGCGAACGACGTCGCCGCCTTGGCGTATGCCGTGCCGCCGGCAGCCAGCGTCCGGGCGCCGGTGGCGAGTCGATCCATCGAGGCCGCCAGCCGCTCCGCGCCATCGGCGAGGGCGGGGGCGCCGGTCGACGGGTCAGCGGTAGCGGCGAGCGCCTGCTGCAGCTGGGTGAGCGCCGGCTCCTTCGCGCGGAGCTGGGCCAGGCCGGCGGAGAGCTGACTCGAGCCGGAGCGCAGCTGGTCGATCCCCGCCGTCAGCTCCGGCACGGCGCCGGCTGCGGTCGCGGTGCCGGAGCGCAGCGCCTTCGCGCCGGACTGGAGGCGCGCGGAGCCGGACTCGAGCTGGGCGGCCCCGGCGGCGATCCGGTCGGCGCCGGTGCCGGCGGTGGTCAGCCCGTCGGTGAGCTGGATGGCGCCGTCCTTGGCATTGCCCATGCCGGAACGGACCTGGGACAGTCCCACGAGGACCCGGTTGACGGCGGTGCTGCCAATCTCGTCGGAGACGGCCTGCCGGATCTGGGTCATCGCCGAGCGGCCGAGCGTCGAGGCGAGGAAGGAGTTGGCGTCGTCGTACGTCACCTCGAGCTGGGCTGGGCTTGGTGACGGGCCACCGAGCGAGACGACGTTGGTGGAGAAGTCCGCGGGGATGGTGACCGAGAAGTAGTAGTCCCCGCGCGCGACGCCGTCGCGTGCCGTCGCACTGTCGACGAGGCGCCAGTCCAAGGAGTCGGTGTGCGTGAGACGGTCGACGATCCGGTCTCCCGCGGCGATCGTCACGCCGTCCGAGGTCGCCGGGTGGTCCTCGTTGACGAGGGCCACCGGCAGGTTGTGCATCCGGGCCGTCGGGTCCCAGAACGCCCAGACGTACATGGCGCCGTAGAGGAGCGGGATGAGCAGCATGACGGCGATCGCGGCGCGGGTCAGCCGATGGCGCAGGAAGCGCTTGAGCTCGGTGCCGTGCGAGGTCCAGGCGAACATGATGAGGTCCTTGCGAGTGGGTTGGTAGGGGGTCAGCTCTGCGCGGCGAGAGCGAGGTGCAGGGGAGCGCGCCGCCAGGCGGGCCGGGTCAGCTCGTCCGTGGAGCTGGCTGCCGCGATGACCGTGACCCCGCGCTCGGCGAGGGTCTCGAGCCGCTCCCAGACGACGTCGCGGTTGTGCGGGTCGTGCAGCTGGTCCACGTCGTCGATGACGATGAGGCGGGGGTCCGAGAGCATCGCCAGCGCGATCCGCAGCAGGAGGTTGGACAGCTCGTCGAGCTCGTGCACGACGGCTCGGCGGTCCGGGATGGGCAGGTCGCCGAAGACCGGCTCACACACGTCCGCCACGACCTGCTGGGACGGCCGGCGGACGATCCGCCAGCCGCGGGCCAGCCAGGCCTGCCGCTCCCGGATGCAGGCCCCGACGGAGACCTCGGCGTCGAGGTCGTCCAGCCCGTGGATGCCGATCGCCGAGCTGGCCAGCTGGACGGCCCTCGCTTCGCGTGGCAGGTGGTGTCCGAGCACGGTCAACGTGCCGTCCTTGGCCGGCCGGAGCCGCCCGGCGAGGGTGAGCAGCAGTGCCGTCCGTCCGGATCCGGCACGGCCGGTGACGACCGTGACAGTGCCGGGGCGGATCGAGAGATCGAGGGGGCCGTAGACCCGGCCCCGCGCCGCGTCGAGGTGCAGGTGGCTGGCAGCGACAGCTTCGGTGCGCATGGTCCAATGATATTGAACTGACTGGTCAGTTTACAAACTGACCCCTTGCGCTGCAGTCGCTGAAGGACCTCAGGGCTCGATCGGTCGCCCCTGCAGCACGCCTCGGAGGTAGACGCTCACGCGGGACGACGGCGAGGCGACGTGGTCGGGGTGGACCACCGTGGTCTGGGCCTGGAGGCAGAGCCAGCGCCGGCCCGAGCGCACGTAGGTATCGGTGTACATCGTCGCGCGCTCCATGGGGATGCCGTCGCGAACCACGGTGAACACGTTGGTGGCACGCACCAGGGCGATCGGTCCGTGAACGCCGATGACCTCCCCGCGGGTCTCCCAGGAGGGAATGACATCGGGGTCGAAGCCAGCGGCCCACTGACGCAGGTATGCCGCGCGACTCAGGACGGATCCGTCGCTCTGGATCGCGCAGAACTCCGGATGGAGCAGGGCGTCGTGGGATGCCACGTCATTGGTCACGAAGTTGTGGATGAACCGGGCGTTGATGGCCCGCAGCTCGCCCACAGCATCCGCGTCGCCGGCTCGCTGTGCAGCGCGCGGATCGGCGGGTTGGTTTGACGGACTGGGGGTGTGTGGCTTCGACACGGGCGGGCCTCCTGTCGTTGGCGGGGTCGCAGCGACGGTGCCAGCACCACCTGACACGCATCTGTCACCTCACCGTAGTCAACCTCGTTGACAATCTCCGAGGCCTACGGCATCCTCGGTTCGTCAGTGTGGTTGACGAAAGGATCGATGATGGGCGTCATCAAGAGGCCGCAAACACCCACCCACGACCTGGGGGGCACCCGATTCACCTCTCTCGCAACGCCGAGCACAGGGACGACCGACACGTCCGTGTGGCAGGTCGAGATCGAGGCAGGCGTGCCGGCCCAGCCGCATCGGCTGACCCGCGAGGAGGTGTTCATCGTCCTCGGAGGGACCGCGCGAGTCACCTTGGCCGGTCAGCTCCTCCAGGCCGACCCGGGCGACGCCATCGTCGTGCCGCCGCATGCGGACTTCGGCATCGAGAGTGCGTCGGATTCCCCCCTCACCCTGCTGTGCTGTCTGCCAGTGGGGGGTCAGGCAGTCGTCGAGGGGTCCGCGTTCACGCCCCCCTGGGCCCAGTGAGCGCGCGCGAGGCCCCCGCCGTCCCTCTGGCGCGGCTGCTGCTCATGGCCGGCCGGTCGATGGTCGATGAGCTCCATGTGCGCTTGCGGGCGGCCGGTTGGCATGACATCCGACCCGCGTACGGGTTCGTGCTCGTCGCCCTCAAGGACCGTGAGCTCACCACCACGGCGCTCGCCACCGAGCTGACCGTCACCAAGCAGGCCGCGTCCAAGCTCGTCGACGCCATGGTCGCCGCAGACCTCGTCGACCGGACGACCGACCCCGATGATGCCCGTGCTCGGAGGCTGCGGCTCTCGGCGCGGGGTCGTCGGCTCCTCGACGTCGTCGAGGGGATCTACACCGAGCTCGAGGCCGAGTGGGCAGCGATCATCGGCGACCGCCAGCTGCGCGAGACCTCTCGCCGCTTGGCGCGCGTGCTGGTCGCCGTCCATCACGGGAAGCTGCCGCCCGTGCGGCCGTGATGCCAGGAGCACCGCGGCCGGTCTCGGAACCTGTGCCAAAATCATTGGGATGGAACGTGATTCCGGTGACCCTTCGCTGAGCATGGCAGAGCTGAGGGCGGTCGCGGGGTATGCCGCGGCATGCGCCGAGCCGGCGCAGGTGCTCGTGGGCCGAGCCGATCAGACGGAGACCCGACCGGCGGCGGCGATCGCGGCGGCCAGGGCGTTCGCCGAGGGCGCCCCGCGCTCGCGGCTCCAGCGGCTAACGGCGGTCGAGGCCAACCGGGCGGCCAGCGAGCTGGGCGACCCGGCCGCCGCGCAGGCGGCGCGGGCCGCGGGAGCCGCGGCCGCGGCGGCATACTTGCATCCGCTGGCGAAGGCGAGCCAGGTGGGGCACATCCTCGGGGCGGCCGCGCATGCCGCCCACGCCGTCGAGCTGGCGCGCGGCGGCGATCGGGTGGTCGCCGAGTATGCGATCACGGCGTCGGCGACCCGCGCCTCGGCGATGCTGCGCGAGGTGCTTGGGCGCTATCCGCGGGCGGTCGGCGGACGCACGCGGGTCGCCGAGCTCACCGTGCAGCTCGATCGGCTGCTGCGCGACCCAGCGCCCGCACCGCGGGTGGTCGACGACCCGGGACCGTTCTTCCACGGGACGCGAGCCGACCTGCGACCCGGCGAGCTCATCACGCCCGGGCACCTCACGAACTACGGGTCAGGGCTGCCGTCGCGGCACGTCTACGTCACGGCGAGCGAGACTGGCGCGCCGCTCGCGGCCGCCCTCGCCCGTGGCGACGGGCCGCCCCGGGTCTATCGGGTCGAGCCGCTCGGGCCGCTCGAGGACGACCCCAACGTCACCGACAAGCGCTTGCCCGGCAACCCGACCCGCTCCTATCGCACTCGGGAGGGGGTGTGCGTCGTCGAGGAGGTGCACGGCTGGTCGCCCGTCGACGACAGCGTCGTCGCCCGGATGCGCGCGGCCACTGCCGAGCTCGCCGAGCTGGGCATCCGGGCGATGGATTGAGCCGATCGAGCCGTCACCGGAAGCAGTGGAAGAGGCTGCCGGCGTAGGCCGCGTCGAGGTGCTCCTTGCTGTCGACCTCGATGTGGATCGCGGTGCGATGCAGGCGGGCGAACTCGTCGTGGCGACGCGCGGCGGCATACCAGAGGTCGGCCCAGCGCTCGCGCTCGGATGAGTCGCGCAGCGCGGCTGCCTGAGCCTCGGTGCGGACGAAGACGACCGGCGGCCCGAAGGCGCGCGCTGTTTGCCAGAGCCGGCCGCCGAGGCGCAGCGAGCGCTCGAAGGCGGCGGTCTCGTCGGCGGTGACGGCGGCGTGGGCCTGCTCGACGGCGGCCTGCTCGAAGTCGGCGAAGACGATGAGCAGTGTGCTCACATCCGGCTGTTCGCGAACACCGCTCGGGGAGTGATCAACTCCGCCGAAGGGCACCCCCGTGCGCTCGAGGATCCGGCGGATCGCGCGCACCTGGAGGCGGTCGGGGCTGAGCGGCCGCGGGACGAAGCGCATGTAGTGCTCGGTGCGATCCAGGACGATCCTCAGGCGAGGACGACCCACCAGATCGAGCTCGTCCCGCTCGAGCCACAGCGGCGCAAAGCCGTAGCGCGCGCTGAAGGCGGTGACGAACCCGGCCCAGTCATCGGGCAGGGCCAGCTCGCCCCGCTGCACGCGGCATACGAGATCGAAAGGGGGCGGCTGAGCAAGTCCATCCGCGTCAAGCGGGGCCTGCGGCGGCGGTGGGTCCGTCCCACCAGCGCAGGATTCGCAGCGCGTGCAGCGTCACCCAGCGAGACGGCATACCGACCGGCTCCATCTCGAACCAGACCCGGCCACGCGGCTGCCACTCGAGCAGCCAACGGCCGTCGGCACCTTGTCGGCTGCGCAGGTGATCGATCGCCTCGGTGGCGCGCGGGTCCGGTGGGGCGCCGGTGCGGGCTCCGGCTCGGCGCAGGTGATCGAGGCCGCGGAGCACCGAGTAGTGCCAGCGCCACGGGAAGCCGAGCTGCAGGAAGTCGGGGTCGGCGAGCTCGCCGGTCGACAGGCGACGGCTGAGCCGTCGCTCGAGCAGGAACTCCTCGCCGGCTGCGCGAGCAGCGCGGGATGCGTCGGTGCCGCCGGTCTGGACCTCCCACTCGAGCAGGCCCTCGAGGACGTCGATGGTCGAGTGGAAGGACGAGCGGGTCGACCCGTTGGCGCGCTCGCAGTTCCAGCCGCCGTCGGGCTGTCGCTCCGTCACCAGCCGCTCGACGAGCGGGGTCATGTCCACGCCGAAGTAGGCACCCGCGGCGACCGTCCGCCCGTTGATGCACTCCTCGACCTCGCCGCCCCAATAGGGCATGCCGTCACACTCCCAGACGCCGTGCTCGCCGACGAGCCGGACCATCTCGCGAGCCCGATCGGTGCTCGGATCGAGCCCGTATGCCGTGAGGTCGGACAGCACGTTGAGGGTCGCCGTCCACGGCTGACCCTCGGCCTCGAAGAGCTCGCGGGAGAAGTCAGCCGGGAAGCAGGCCCCGCCGGCCCAGGTGCCCTCCGGGTCCTCGTGGGACAGCAGTGCCGCGCCCCAGCCCTCGTGCTCGACCCGCCGCCGCTCGGCC
>DAOTIG010000033.1:0-27548 GCA_035448065.1 Dermatophilaceae bacterium | reverse complement strand
AGGTCTGGTTGGGTATTTCCCACCCGAAGTGCCACATTCACTCAGACACACCTCAGACCCTGGAGTATGAGTGGCGCTGCTACCTCGTCGTTGGGCTGCTGGCCCTCGCCGGGATCTTCGCTCGGGCGCGGGTCATCGTGCCGATCCTCGCGCTCTTGCTCACGGTCGCGGGGTCGGTCGCCCACCAGCAGAAGGAGCTGCTCGCCGGGATGTCGCCGTGGCTCGGTGACCCGCACACGGTCCGGCTCACCGCGCTGTTCCTGCTCGGAGCCACTGCCGCCGCCTACGCCGAGCGCATTCCCCTGGACGGGCGGATGGCGACGGCGGCGGCCGCGGTGACCCTGGTGACCCTGTTCGTCTCCGGTGGCTACCACCTGGTCGGTGTCGTCGCCCTTGCCTATGCCTTGATCTGGTTCGCTTACCGGGGCCCACGCCAGCTCGCCTGGATCGGGGCGAAGAACGACTATTCCTATGGGATCTACGTCTACGGCTTCCTCGTGCAGATGGCGCTGGCCCAGCTCGGGTGGTATCGCTGGGGGATGCTGCCCTATGTCGTCCTGGCCTGGCTGGTGACCTTCGCCTTCGCCTGGATCAGCTGGCACTTGGTCGAGAAGCACGCGATGCGCTTGAAGAAGTGGGGTCCCGGCGGCGGCACCCGGTGGCTCGCAGGGATCCTCGGCCGGGGGAGGGCCAGCGTCGACTCAGGTCGGTGAGTCCGCCTACGCGTCGATGCCCGGACCGGTCCAGGTTCCGTCCACGGCCACGACGCCGGTCGGGCCGAAGCCGTGTCCGGGCAGCACGGTGAGCTCCCAGCCACGCTCGACCCAGTCGTAGACCTCGGTGGTGGAGTGGTCGGTGATCGCCGCGGTGATCGTCAGCCGACCCGGAACGAAGGGGCAGGACAACACCTCGAAGTCGATGCTGCCGCTGCCCGTGACGTGTCCGGTCGGGTGGTCGTGCAGTCGGGTGTTCGGGGCGCAGATCGGCCATCCCTGCTCCGACCACACGGCCAACCCGAAGTTCGGCTCGGCCAGCGGCTCGGTGCAGCGGTAGTGGATCCGGATGGTCATCGGCTCGCCGTACTGCACGATCTCGGTCGGTGCGCGGTCCGAGCCGAGGAATTGGACATCGGTGATGCGGGCCAGGCCGTTGCCGTTCCGGTAGAGCGCCCGCTCCGGTGTCCCGGGGATGGCGTCGGGCGCGCTCGGGGCTGCCGACCCGTCGGCGTCGTCTCCGTCGGCGTGGTCGCCGTGGTCGGAGTTCTCGCGGGCCTCGGTCTCGGCGACGACGGTGGCGGCGCGCTCGGCTCGCTCCTTGGCGTTGACCTCGGTGAGATAGGCGTCGACGACCTCCCGCGCCGTGCCGACGACACGCAGCCGGCCATGGTCGAGCCAGGCGGCGCGGTCCGCCAGCTGCTCGACGAGCCCCAGCGAGTGACTGACGAAGATGATGGTGACGCCCCGGCGGCGCAGCTTGCGCAGGTGATCGAAGCACTGCCGCTGGAAGGACTCGTCGCCGACCGCGACCACTTCGTCGACGATGAGGATCTCGGGGTCCAGATGCACGGCGACCGCGAACCCCAACCGAACGAACATTCCTGAGCTGTAGGTCTTGACCGGTGCCTCGAAGAACTCGTCCAGCCCGGTGAACTGCTTGACCGACTCGATGTCGGCAGCGACCTGGGCTCGGGTGAGCCCGGCGATCGCGCCGGCGAGGTAGGCGTTCTCACGGCCGGTCAGCTCGGGATGGAAGCCGGCGCCCAGCTCGAGCAAGGCGGTGACTCGCCCGTTGACGTCGACGGTGCCGGCAGTGGGCGGGAAGATCCCAGCGATGAGCTTGAGCATCGTCGACTTGCCCGAGCCGTTGTGCCCGACGAGGGCGAAGAGCGCGCCCTTGGGGATGTCAAGGGTGACCTCGTCCAAGGCGCGGAAGTGCTCGCGTCGTCCGCGGGCACGTCCCAGCACGGTGTGTTTGATGGTGCCCCCGGCGCCGCGCTCGATGTCGAAGTCCCGGGTCACGCCGACGACGCGCACCGCCGGTACGGGCTCCGGATCGGTCGCCGAGGCTCGGTCGGTCACGACTCCTCCCCGATGAGGTAGGCCCGATCGCGGAAGTACCACCAACCGACGGCCAGCGCGCCGACCGTCCAGCCGAGCAAGGCCAGCCACCGGCCGGGGGAGGGCACCGTGAGGTCCCACAGGACGTCGCGGTAGGCGCCGACCAGCTGGGCCAGCGGGTTGTCGACCAGAAACGGCCGTAGGGCATGACCCTCAGGAAAACGCTGGTCGACGAATGCCGGCGGGTAGATCACGGGGGTGGCGTAGAAGTACAGCTGCAGAGCCACTCCGATGAGGTGACCGATGTCCCGATACTTCACGTTGGCGACCGAGAGCAGCAGTCCGAAGCCCAGCCCCAAGCACCCGGTGAGGACGACGAGGATCGGCAGCAGCAGCACGGTGGGCCCGATGTTGCCGATGGCGACGTAGACGACGACGAGCAGCGACACCTCGACGGAGCGCTCGACGACGGTCGCCATGGCCGATCCCAGCAAGGGGGCGAGCACGGGGAAGGCCACCTTGCGGCGCAGCGGCATCAACTCGACCAGGCCGTCGATGGTCCGGGTCAGCACGGACGTGAACGTGTTCCACGCGACCAGCCCCGTGAAGAGATAGACGGCGAACAGGTGCAGCCCGTGCGCCGAGGGTGGCATGCCACGGTCTGCGCCGAGGATGACCCCGAAGACGAGCCAGTATGCCGCGAGCATCGCCAGCGGATTGACGAGGGACCAGAGCCAGCCGATGCGCGAGCCGAGGAATCGGGTGCGCAGCTGCCGGTGGAGGAAGGACTCGACGAGCGCTCGGTAGCCGCGCAGGTCCGCCAGCCGCTCGCGCGGTCGCGCGGCGGTGCGGAGGGGGCTGGACATGGTGCTCCGGGGAGGACGGGGGTACGGGGGTCGGCACCCCAGAATAGGTGATCCGAGCTGCAGGCACGCCGCGCAGGAGGTGTTCGGGGCTGGGGTATCCTCGGGCGCGTCCGGACCCGCCGCGACCAGCCACGCCGGCCCCTGCCACGCCGCCTCGGGACGCGACAGCGAACGCTCGGCACCCACCGGAGGAAGCCCATGACCGCCCCCACCACCAATCTCGGCCACGTCCTCGTGACGGGCGGCGCGGGATTCATCGGCTGTGCCTTGAGCCAGGTGCTGGCGGATCGGGCCGACTCATGGGTGGTCGTCGACAATCTCCATCCCCAGGTGCACCCCGGCGGCCAGCGACCGAATGCGCTGCACGCCGCAGCCAGGCTGATCGTTGCCGATGTCACGGACCCGAGCACCTTCGAGGCGCTCGAGCAGACCCCGACGACCGTCATCCACCTGGCCGCGGAGACCGGCACCGGCCAGTCGTTGCACCAAGCGAGCCGGCACGGCTTGGTCAACGTCGTCGGGACCACCCGGCTCACCGACTGGCTCAGCACTCGGGACTCTCGCCCGACGCACGTGCTGCTCACCTCGAGCCGGGCGGTCTACGGCGAAGGGGCCTGGCGCGGGTCCGACGGACAGCTTCGCTACCCCGGCCAGCGCAGTCACGCGATGCTCGAGTCCGGAGAGTGGGACTTCTCGGATTCGACGGCGGTGCCGATGCGTGCCGATCTGGTCGCGCCCGCCCCGACCAGCGTCTACGGCGCGACGAAGCTGGCTCAGGAGCACGTCTTGGCTGCCTGGTGCCAGAGCGAGGCAGTGCCGCTGTCGGTGTTCCGGCTGCAGAACGTCTACGGTCCGGGCCAGTCTCTGACCAACCCGTATACCGGGATCGTGACGCTGTTCAGCCGACTGGCCAAGGCCAAGGAGCAGATCCCCGTCTACGAAGACGGGCAGATCATCCGGGACTTCGTCTTCATCGACGACATCGTCTCGGCCTTGGCGGCGGGGCTGCAGCACCCGGCCGACACGGTGCGCACCCTCGACGTCGGGAGCGGCGCGGCATCCTCGATCCTCGAGCTGGCTCGGTTGCTGAGCGAGCTGCACGGAGCGCCAGAGCCGCGCATCACCGGCCAGTTCCGGGACGGCGACGTGCGCCACGCCCTGGCTGACATCACTCGCACGACGGCGGAGCTGGGCTATCGGCCCGGTCATGACCTGCGGGCCGGCGTGCTGGCCCTGCAGGATTGGATGGACGAGGAGGCGAGTCGCTGATGGCCGCCAGCCTGCGCGCCCACGCCGTGCTCTACGGCAACGCTCCGGAGCACACGGCCCGGTCGATCCACGCCCTCAATCGGGCCGTCGAGTTGGCCCGGGAAGCGGGTTCCTTCGACTCGGTGGTGCTGCGGCTCGGTGACTGCTCACCCAGTCCGGTGCTCGACGAGCAGGCACTGGGGCTGCTGCGGGAGCACAATCCGGCGATCAGCCGCATCGACTACGTCTTCTTCGGCGAGAACCTCGGGTCGGCGGCAGGGCAGAACCGGCTGCTCGAGGACCTGGACAGCGACTACCTGCTGATCATCAACCCGGATACCTTCATCGCTCCGGACGGTCTGGTCGAGTTGCTCGAGCCATTCCGGCATCAGCAACGGGTGGGGGTCGTCGAAGCCCGTCAACTGCCCTTCGAACACCCGAAGACCTATGACGCCGCGACCGGGGAGACGGCGTGGGTGTCGACGGCCTGTGCCCTCACCACCCGGGCTGTCATCGAGCAGGTCGGTGGTTTCGACAGCGACACCTTCTTCCTCTACTGCGACGACGTGGACTGGTCCTGGCGGGTTCGGCTGGCCGGCTACCGGCTCATCCTGCGTGACAGCGCCCGGGTCTTCCACGACAAGCGGCTCACCACAGCCGGCACCTGGACAGTGGGCGCGGCCGAGGAGTTCTACTCGGCCGAGGCCGCCCTGTTGATGGCGCACAAGTGGGGACGCCCGGACCTGGTGCAGCGATACCTCTCCGACTTGACTGGCAACGGGACGGAACGGCAGCGACAGGCCGTCACGGCATACCGGGAGCGCGAGGCCGCGGATCGTCTGCCCCAGCCCGTCCCAGGTGCCGAACGGGTGGCGACCTTCGTCAAGGGTGCCTACACGAAGCACAGGTTCTGAGATGACCGACGGTTCCCAGTACGAGTTCGCGTACTACGACACCAATGTCTACGGGCACGTCTTCGCCCTCGTCGACCAGTTCCGGCTGGCCGGCGGCTCGGTCCACCTCGATCTCGGGTGCGGATTCGGGGCGATCGCCGAGCGGTGCCGGGACGCCGGCCTTGACTATGTCGGCTTGGACGTCCACAGCCCGGGACTGGACAGCCTCCGCGCCCGCGGCTTCGAGACCGGACCTGTCGACCTGCAGGACGTGCCGTCGTTGCCGCATCGGCTTCGGGAGGCTTTGGGCGATCGGCGGCTGGCCTCGATCAGCTTGATCGACGTGCTCGAGCACGTGACCACCGGCTGGGAGGTGCTCGATGTCCTGGCCCGCTTCGCCGCGGAGCAGGGAGGTGCTCCGCTCGTTGTGGCGGTGCCCAATGTCAGCCACCGCGACCTGGGGGCAAAGCTGCTCGTCGGTCGGTGGGACTACACCGAGACGGGCCTGCTGGACCGCACCCACGTCATCCATCACACCGAGGCGTTGCTGACCTCGATGACCGAGGCGGCTGGGTGGCGGGAGGCCGGTGCCAAGGACTTCCGACTCGACCGCAGTGACCAGCACTTCCCCGCGGACTTGCCCGTGCTGGGCGACACGACGACCGTCGGTGCCTATCTGACCCGGTTGGCCGACTCGGCCAATCCGCTGTCCGGCGTCAACGAGCTGGTCCGGGTCTACGTGCCAGGACGGCCGGCCCGGGCTGCCGACGCGCCGGCCGAGCCGTCGGCGACAGCGGCCCCGTTCCTCAGCGTGGTGATGCGCACGCAGGGGCGCCGAGCCGAGCCGATGCGCGATGCGCTGATGTGCCTGGTCGGCCAGGCCAACCAGGACTTCGAGCTCATCGTGCTGGCCCACAAGGTCAGCCTCGAGCAGCAACTGCTCGTGGAGCGGCTCGTCGCCGAGCTTCCGGGGGATGTCCGCAGCCGTAGCCGAGTGGTCGTCGTCGACGAGGGCGGCCGGGCCCGGCCGCTCAACGTCGGGGTCGAGCTGGCATCGGGCCGATACATCGCCTTTCTCGACGACGACGACCTGGTTCTCGGGCACTGGGTCGACGAGTTCGCCGTCCTGGCCCAGCGACACCCCGGCCGAGTGCTGCGCGCCGTGTCGGTGATCCAGCCCATCACCACCGTCACCTGGCCGGGTGGGGTGGCCGGACACCGCAGCCTGGACGGCCCGCAGATGCGCTATTCGAGCACCTTCGACTTGGCCGACCACTTCTACGAGAGCCAGTCGCCGCTGATGAGCCTGGCCTATCCCCGCTCCCTCTTCACGGAGCTGAGGATGCGCTTCGACGAGTCACTCGACGTCATGGAGGACTGGGACTTCCTGCTCCGCGCAGCGATGATCTGCGGCGTCGCGCAGTCCACCCAGATCACCTCGATCTACCGGCGTTGGGAGTCCGGCGAGGCATCGCACACCCTGCACTCCTACGAACAATGGCAGGAGACGCAGCGGATCATCATCGAGCGGCTCGACCGGGAGCCTCAGCTGCTGCCTCCCGGAACGATCAGGCGGTTGCTCGGGGCTGGCCATACGAAGCAGAGGCCAAACTCGGCGCCCCTGCCGATCGATGGTGGCGGAGCCGCCGACCTGGCCGCCGCTCGCCGCGAGATCGAGGAACTGCGGACCTCGACGTCGTGGCGGGCTACTGCCGGGCTGCGGATGGCGGGTCGGATGGCGCGGCGCGCTCGGTCGTTGGCCGCCCGAGCCACCCGGGCATCGCGCCGCTGAGCCAATGGCTGGGAGTCGTCGTCCCGAACCGGCCGAGTCGTCAGTCAGGGTCGCGCGGGCGTAGCCCCGAGCGGCGATACATGGTGCGGGCGACTCTGCCTGCCGGGGTGGCCAGCAGGGTGGGTCCGGCGCGCCGGGCCAGCCGTTGCACCCGCTGGCGCACCTTGTCGCCGAGCGGGCGAGCCGCCAACAGGGCGAACTCGGCGCGCTTGGCGTGGTCGATGGTTCCTGGTGGGGCGATCCAGGACAGCCCGTCCCAGCGACTGAGCAGGTTCTCGCGCACCTCGACCCAGCGGTCCGCCGACGTCAGCGCCTGGGAGTTCTGCGTGGGGGGCCAGAGCCGATAGACCGAGGTGAACTGCTCGCCGTCGACGACCCCGAGGACGTTGACCGCACGCATCAGTAGGTCCCAGTCCTCGAGGACGGGCAGCTCGCTGTCCCACGTGAGTCCCCAGGCGGCGAGCTCGGCGCGGGGCAAGGCATAGCTGTGGATCGGCATGTGGTTGTCGGTGACCTGATCCAGCAGGTCGAAGCGGGCCGCCCACGGGGCGTCGAACCGGGTCCACGCACGATAGCCCGCGCTGGAGTCGGTGAGCTCGATGCGTTGGCTGACGCACCGACACCGCAAGACGGCAGGCCGACCCGCACGGTCGGCCAGCTCGCGAAACGAAGAGACCCAATGCCCGAGGACGGTGTCGTCATCGTCGAGGACGGCGAGGTAGCGGCCGCGCGCCACCCGGGCGCCTGTCGTCAGTGGTGTGGAGCGGCCAGGCTGCTCGACCTCGACCAGTCGCAGCCGGCCGGGCAGCAGCTGCTCGTAGTCCTCGAGCAGCCCAACGAGGATGTCGCGCTCGGGCTCCCCGACCCGATGGGCCAGCACGAGGACCTCGAGGTCGAGGTCGGTCTGCGCCGCGAGGCACAGCAGCGTGTCGCGCAGCGTCTGTTGGCGCAGGCCAGCCCCTTGGGTGCGGACGAGAACCGAGAGGAAGGGCGCCGTCGACCCGCCAGCCGGGTGCGCCAGCGTCGCCACGGGCCAGCGGCGATAGCAGCGAACCAGGTCGGGGTCGGCCCCACCGAGCCCGCTCGCGTCGGCGAGCTGGTCCAGCAGACTGCCCAGCCCGCCGCGGACCCCTGACCTGCCGGACTCGCCTGATGCGCCTGCTGATGCGGCTGACCCGACAGCGGTGTCGGCCGGCGCGGCACGCAGCTGCGGAGGCTTGCCGACGTCGGGGAGCCAGCCAGCCGCTGCAAAGGCGGCGTCCAGCGCCGGGACGAGATGGGGGTCGAGGGCGGCCGGCTCGCCGCGGAGCAGCGCCAACACCTGCTCGGTGCCGGCCGGATTGGGTGCGACGACCCAGATCCGCTCGGGTGCCCCGTGTTCGCCGTGGTCGGCGCTGGCCGTATGGCTGGCCAGTCCGGCAGGCAGAGCGTCGAGATTCGGCTGCGCGCCGAGCAGCAGCACCCAATCGGGGGCCGACGTTGTCTGCGTCCAGCCGATTGGCACGCGTCGATCGTCGTCCGCGCCGAGCCCGAGCGACACGCGCCTGGCCACTGGAACCGCTGCCTCGAGCCGGTCGAAGGCCGACGGCTGCGCGGCCGTGGGGTTGATAGGCTTCATTGCCCGCGATGATATCCGTCGCAGTGAGGAGCAGACTCGCCGATGGCCGCGAGGGTGAGCGCCGTCGTCGTGCTCTATCACCCCGAACTCCCGTTGCTCGCCGCCCAGCAAGTCGCTGTTCTCGAGCAAGTCGACGAGCTTGTCTACATCGACAACGGCGGAGGGCAGGAGGCTGTCGAGGCGCTCGCTGCTGGCGCCGTGGATCCACGGGTATCGGTCATCGGGCGTGGCGTCAACGTCGGTCTGGCCCGTGCCCTCAACGACGGGTTGGCGCACGTGCGGCAGTCCTCCGCGGCATACGCCCTGCTGTTGGACCAGGACAGCGTGCCGGAGCCGGGCTGCGTCGCCACCTTGCTGCGTGGCCTCGACGTGGCCGCCGAGGTGGTGGCCGCGGGACCTGCGATTCGGGACGAGCTCACCGGCCAGGTCGAGCACTTCGCGCGCCTGCGGTTGCCGTTGAACTCGCGGATCGACCCGAAGCATCCGCCGGTGTCCGAGTTCTTCGATGTCGACTTCCTCATCACGTCCGGCACCCTCCTGCGAATGGATCTGCTCGAGCGTGCCGGGCCGATGGATGACGCGCTCTTCGTCGATTGCATCGACTTCGACTGGAGCTTCCGCGCCCGATCACGCGGCCTTCGCCTGATCGCTACCTTCGCCACCACGCTGTCGCACCGACGCGGCGACCAGATCCATCAGCTGCCCGGCGGGTTGCCACTGCGGATCCACTCCGCCACTCGCCTCTATTACATGCACCGCAACCGAGTCCGTCTCTATCGGCGCGGGTATGTCCCGCTCGCCTGGAAGGTGCATGACATCGGCCGTCTCGTGGTGAAGCTCGCCCTCCTGCTCACTTTCGTGCCGGGCCGGGCCGCTCGGGCCTCAGCCGTGGCCCGCGGCCTGCGGGACGGTCTGCGGGCCGACCCGGGTGCTCGGGCGGTTACCGGGGGGTCCGCGTGATCTCGGCACTGCTCGCGGTGTGGGCGGGTGATCGGCCCGAGTGGGTCGACGAGGCGCTTCGCTCACTCCAGGCGCAGACCCGGCCGGCCGACCAGATCGTGGTCGTCGAGGACGGGCCAATCGCCGACGAGCTGTCCCTCGTGCTGGACGACGCTGGGCAGCGACTGCCGATCACCCGAGTTCGCTTGCCGCACAACCGCGGTCTCAGCGACGCGCTGCAGGCGGGCTTGCCGGCCTGCGAGCACGAGCTGGTCGCGCGGGTCGACGCCGACGACATCTGCGTCCCTGAGCGCTTCGAGCGCCAGCTGGCCGCCTTCGCGGCGCAGCCCGAGCTGGCTGCGCTGGGTGGCTTCTGTGCCGAGTTCGTCGATGACCCGATGCGGCCTTATGCGATTCGCACGGTGCCGGTCGGAGCGGACGAGGTCGATCGGGTGGCGCGTTGGCGGTCTCCGCTCAATCACCCGACGGTCATGCTGCGTCGCTCGGCCGTACTCGCCGTTGGGGGCTATGACGGCTTCGTCGGCATCGAGGACTACTACCTGTGGGCGAAGCTCATCGTGGCGGGCTATCGCATCGACAACCTCGCCGAAGTCCTGGTCCGGCAACGTGCCGGCCCTCAGTTGGGTCGGCGCCGAGGCGGCTGGCGCTATGCGCGCACCGAGGCGAAGCTGCTGTGGCAGTTCACCCGGATCGGATTTCTCAGCCGACCCCAGGCGGTCGCGGGGATGGCGATGCGGGTGCCGGTGCGGCTGGTGCCCAACCGCCTGCGATCGGGCATCTACCGGCGGCTGCTTCGGCGCGATGCGGTGAGCCCTGGCGACACTGCATCGTGACGTGGATCGCGGTGCGGCACGCTGCAGCCGGCTTGGAGGGGAGCCAAGGGCACGCTACGGTATCCCGGTGCGGAGATCACGAAACGGTCACGGGGGCGACCGGAACAGCTACAGCGGGCGGCATCGGTCTGCCCGGACGCCGCTGGGCGCGGCCGTTCGCCGACCGGTCGCCAGCGCCGTCGCCGCCGGTGGGGTGGCCTTCGGCCTGACACTGGGCACCACGGGAGCGCCGCAACAGTCGGTGGAGCTGGCCGGCGCGGGCGTCCCGGCGACCGTCGCGATCGGCCTCGACCGGATCTTGCTCCCCGAGGCGGTCTCTCGGGACACCCGTCGGGAGGCGCCGGAGCTCACCGAGGCGACGAGGACGGCCAGCGCCGCGCCGACGACCAGTGCGGCGCCGACGACGGCCGCGGCGCCGACGACATCCGCCGCGCCGGTAGCGCCGGCGGTGGCTGCTCCGTCCCCGGCCCCGGCCCCGGCGCCGAGCAAGACACCGGCACCCAAGGCGACCACGCCACCGGCTGCTGCTTCCGGACTGGACACGACGTCGTATGCCGCGGCCGCGTCCTCGATCGGGCTCCGCGGTTCGGCGCGCTGGGTGTATTCGGCAGTCCGCAGCGCCTTCGGTATCACGACGATGGGCGGCTACCGAGCCGGCGACTCCGGCGACCATGGGTCAGGTCTGGCGGTCGACATCATGGTGGGCTCGGCCACCGGTGACCAGGTCGCTGCCTTCGTCATCGCCAACTACAAGGCGCTCAACGTCAAGTACGTCATCTGGAAGCAGCGGATCTGGATGCCCGGCATGGGCTGGAAGTACATGGCCGACCGGGGCAGCGCGACCGCCAACCACTACGACCACGTCCACGTGAGCGTCAACGGCTGATCCTGCGCCGGTCGGTGGGCCGCAGGCGGGCGGCGTTGGCTGGACTGACGAGTCGAGCGAGGCACGAGCGAGCAGGTCGGTGGGCCGTAGGCGGGCGGCGTTGGCTGGACTGACGAGTCGAGCGAGGCACGAGCGAGCAGGTCGGTGGGCCGTAGGCGGGCGGCGTTGGCTGGACTGACGAGTCGAGCGAGGCACGAGCGAGCGAGGAGGGAAGCCAACGTCCGAAGCCCGCCGAAGGCCCACCGACCCAAGAACAGGCCTACCGACCAATCAAGCCCGAGAACCGCCAGGAGCCGCGTCCGGGAGCGAGCTGACCGAGTCGGCTCGCGGGTGCCGACCACCGGGACGGCGGCGCTGGTTCGGCAGCGGTGTCCCCGCCGCCGGCCGCGCTGAGCACGGCGACCACGACGGCGATCTCGTCGGGGGTGGGAGAGCCGTGCAGCACCCGGATCACCGGGGCGACGGGTGCCTCGCCGAGGGCGTCGGGCGTCGTGGTCACAGGAGCCTCCTCGTCACAGCGGGATGTTGCCGTGCTTCTTGGGCGGCAGGCTCTCCCGCTTGGTGCGCAGTGCCCGCAGCGCCCGGGTGACGTTCATCCGGGTGTTCGAGGGGGAGATGACGGTGTCGATGTAGCCGCGCTCGGCCGCAATGTAGGGATTGGCGAGCGTCTCCTCGTAGAGCCGGATGAAGTCGGCGCGGGCGGCCTCGACGTCGCGGCCCTCCTCGGCGGCCTTCTGCAGCTCCTTGCGGTAGAGGATGTTCACCGCGCCCTGCGCGCCCATGACGGCGATCTGGGCGGTGGGCCAGGCGAGGTTGATGTCCGCACCGAGGTGCTTTGACCCCATGACGTCGTAGGCGCCGCCGTAGGCCTTGCGGGTGATGACGGTGATCTTGGGGACGGTGGCCTCGGCATACGCGTAGATGAGCTTGGCACCACGCCGGATGATGCCGTTCCACTCCTGGTCGGTCCCGGGCAGGAAGCCGGGGACGTCGACGAAGGTGATGACCGGCACGTTGAAGGCGTCACAGGTGCGGACGAACCGCGCGGCCTTCTCGGAGGCCTCGATGTCGAGGCACCCGGCATACTGCATCGGCTGGTTGGCGACGATGCCGACGCTCATGCCGTCGATCCGCGCGAAGCCGCACAGGATGTTCGGGGCGAAGAGCGCGTGGACCTCGAGGAACTCCTCGTCGTCGACGACGTGCCTGATGACCTCGTGCATGTCGTAGGGCTGGTTCGGGGAGTCCGGGATGCAGGTGTCGAGCCACTTGTCGGCGTCGGTCGGCGTGAGGTCGCCGTCCTGGTCACCGTAGGCCGGCGGCAGCTCCATGTTGTTGCTCGGCAGGTAGGACAGCAGCGCCTTGACGTAGTCGAGGGCGTCCTGCTCGTCGGTGCCCATGTAGTGGGCCACTCCGGACTTCGTGTTGTGCGCCCGCGCCCCGCCGAGCTCCTCGAAGCCCACCTCCTCGCCGGTGACCGTCTTGATGACGTCGGGGCCGGTGATGAACATGTGCGAGGTGTGGTCGACCATGACGGTGAAGTCGGTGATCGCGGGGGAGTAGACGGCGCCGCCGGCGCAGGGGCCCATGATGACCGAGATCTGCGGGACGACGCCGGAGCTGCGGACGTTGCGGAAGAAGATCTCGCCGTAGAGGCCGAGCGAGACGACGCCCTCCTGGATCCGCGCGCCGCCGGAGTCGTTGAGCCCGATGACCGGCACGCCGATCTTGGCGGCCCAGCCCATGACCTTGACGATCTTCTCGCCGAAGACCTCGCCGAGCGAGCCGCCGAAGACGGTGAAGTCCTGGGCGAAGACGGCGACCTGCCGCCCGTCGATCTGGCCGTAGCCGGTGACCACGCCGTCGCCGTAGGGGCGCTGCCGCTCTTGACCGAACTGGTTGCTGCGGTGTCGGGCGTACTTGTCCATCTCGATGAAGGTGCCCTCGTCGAGGAGCATCTCGATCCGCTCGCGCGCCGTCTTCTTGCCCTTGGCGTGCTGCTTCTCGACGGCGGTGGTGGAGCCGGCATTGGCCACCTCGGCGACGCGCCGCTTGAGGTCGGCGAGCTTGCCGGCGGTGGTCGAGAGGTCGGGCTGGTCAGCCGGCGGGGTGGCAGCAGTGGCACCTGTGGTCGACATATTCCGAACTCTAGCCTTGTCCCATGACGGCGACCATGGACGCATCCCGCCTCGGCACGCAACTGCGCCCGCCGGTCGGCCCGTGGCGCCGGGTGGAGGTGCACGCGACGCTCGACTCGACGAACACTCGGGCCGCGGCGCTGGGTGAGCCGGATGTCGTCGTCCTCGCAGAGGAGCAGACCGCCGGCCGGGGCCGGCTCGCTCGCAGCTGGCTGGCTCCGCGGTATGCCGCGCTCACCGTCTCGGCCACCCTGTCGGCTCCCGACGGCGCGCCGGGGTGGGTGCCGCTCGTCGCCGGGCTTGCGGTCCGGGACGCGGTCGCCGAAGTGGCCGGGCTCGAGGCGGTGCTCAAGTGGCCCAACGACGTGCTGCTGCCGGCCGACGGGCACCGCAAGGTCGCCGGGCTGCTGTGCGAGTGGCTGCCCGGGGTGAACGGCGAGCCGGCACTGGTCGTCGTCGGCATCGGCCTCAACGTCAGACAGGCACGCGCCGAGCTGCCGGTCGACACGGCCACGTCGCTCGCCCTCGCCGGCGCCACCGGCGGCGGGCTGGACCGCGAGGCGCTCCTCGTCGCGTTGCTCGCTGCGCTGCGCCGTCGGTATGCCGCGGTGCAGGCGGGTGGGCCGTTGGCGGCCGGCGAGCGGGCGGCATACCGTGCGGCGTGCGCGAGCATCGGGGTGCGGGCCCGGCTGGTGCGCGGCGCCGGCGAGCTGACCGGCGTCGTGACCGGCATCGACGACGAGGGCGCGCTGCTGCTCGACGCGGGCGACGGTCGCGGCCCGCAGGCCTACGCGGCCGGCGACGTCGTGCACCTGCGGGCCGACGCGGGAGAGGCATGATGGGGCTGTGACCGGCCGGCCCCTGGACGAGGACGACGTCGCCGCGATGCTCGTCGGCCAGAGCCGCGAGTTCTCGCGCACCGACGTGAGCCGGCTGGCCGGCGTGTCGGTGGTCGGCGCGCGCAAGTTCTGGCATGCCCTCGGCTTCCCGGCGGTCGCCTCCAACGAGCGTCTCTTCACCGAGGCCGACCTGCGCGCGCTGCGCCGGATCGCGACCCTGGTCCGGCAGGGCACGCTCGACGAGCCGACCGCGCTGGCCCTCACCCGGGCCTTCGCGCGGACCGCCGACCGGCTCGCCGCCTGGCAGGTCCAGCTGCTCGCCGAGTCGGTGACCCCCGAGGCCGGCGAGCTGAGCGTGCCGCTGGACCGCGAGGCGGCCGAGGCCACCGCGCGGCGGGTGGTCGACCTCGCCGACGAGCTCGAGCCGATGCTCGTCTACGCCTGGCGCCGGCACCTCAACGAGGCGGTCGGCAGGATGCTGTCGGACGCGATCCCCGGTGAGGAGCAGCACGAGGGGCTGACCCGGGTCATCGGCTTCGCCGACCTGGTCGGCTTCTCCCAGCTCGTGCGGCAGCTCTCCGAGCGCGACCTGGCCCGGATGGTGCAGCGCTTCGAGGCGGTCGTCACCGACGTCGTCACTGCGCACGGCGCTCGGGTCGTCAAGACGGTCGGCGACGAGGTGCTCTTCGCCGCCCGGCTCCCGGCGCCGGGGGCCGCGGTCGCGCTCGACCTCGTCGAGGCGCTCGACGACGACCCCGTCCTGCCGCCGGTGCGCGTGGGGTGCGCCTACGGGCAGGTCGTCTCCCGGCTCGGCGACGTCTTCGGCACGACGGTCAACCGGGCGGCCCGGCTCACGGTGCTCGCCGACCCCGGCTCGGCCGTCGTCGACGACCCGCTCGCCGGCGCGCTCGCCGACCAGCCCGGTTTCCGGCTCACCCCGATGCGCCGGCGCACCCTGCGGGGGGTCGGCTCGGTCGCCCCGCACGTGCTGGCCCGCACCGACACCCGCCCCGCCCGGCCGGTCCGCGGGCCGGCCGCCACCCCGAGGAGACCCTGATGAGCAGCGCCGACCGCCAGCCACGCCCGGCCGACCGCCCGGCCGACCGCCCGGCCGACCGCCCCCTCGTCCGGGTCGAGCGGCACGGCGAGGGTGGTCACGTCGCCGAGCTCGTCCTCGACCGGCCCGAGGCGATGAACGCCGTCTCGACCGCGATGGCGGAGGCGATCGCGGCAGCGACGGCGGCGCTGGCCGCCGATCCCGAGGTGCGCTGTGTCGTGCTCACCAGCTCGCACGAGCGGGCCTTCTGCGTCGGTGCCGACCTCAAGGAGCGCAACACCCTCACCGACGCCGAGCTCGTCGCCCAGCGACCGGTGGCCCGAGCGGCATACGGAGGCGTGCTGGCGCTGCCGATGCCGGCGATCGCGGCGGTCGACGGCTTCGCCTACGGCGGCGGGCTGGAGCTCGCGCTCTCCTGCGACGTCATCGTGTGCGGCGAGGCGGCGGGCGTGGGGCTGCCCGAGGTGTCGGTGGGGGTGATCCCCGGCGGCGGCGGCACCCAGCTGCTGGCCCGCCGGATCGGCTGGTCGCGGGCGGCCCGGCTCATCTTCTCGGCCCGCAAGATCGATGCCGCAACGGCGACCGGCCTCGGGGTCGTCGACGAGCTCGTGCCGGTCGGGTCGGCGCGGGAGCGGGCGCTCGCGCTGGCTGCCGAGATCGCTGCGAACTCGCCGGTCGGCCTGCGCTCGGCGAAGCGCGCGATGCGTCTCGGCCTCGATGTCGACCTGGCTGCCGGTCTCGAGATCGAGGACGCCTGCTGGCGGGCCACGGCCTTCAGCGGCGACCGGGCCGAGGGCGTCCGCGCCTTCGCCGAGAAGCGCGCGCCACGCTGGCCCGGGCGCTGAGCGGGCGCCAGCCGCACGGCATACCATCACGACATGACTCGGGTCTTGCTCGTCGAGGACGACCGGGGCATCTCCGAGCCGTTGGCTCGCGCGCTGCGCCGCGAGGGCTATGAGGTCGACGTGCGCGCCGACGGCCACGCAGCGCTCGAGGCAGCGCGGGAGAACCCCGATCTGGTCGTGCTCGACCTCGGCCTGCCCCTGCTCGACGGCCTGGAGGTATGCCGCCGGCTGCGCCAGGAGGGCCGCACCGTCCCGGTGATGATCCTCACCGCGCGAGCCGACGAGCTCGACGCCGTCGTCGGCCTGGACGCCGGGGCCGACGACTACGTCGTCAAGCCGTTCCGCTTCGGCGAGCTCAGCGCCCGGATCCGGGCGCTGTTGCGCCGCCACGGCGTCGAGGGGCTGGCCCCGCCGGAGGAGGACGAGCTGCGACTCGACGTCCACGGCCGGCAGGCGTGGTTCCAGGGCGAGCAGCTGCGGCTTACCGCCAAGGAGTTCGACCTGCTGCGCGTGCTGGTCCGCGAGCGCGGCCGGGTGGTGGCGCGCGACCAGCTGATGCGCGAGGTGTGGGGCACCGATTGGTACCACTCGAGCAAGACCCTCGACATGCACATCTCGAGCCTGCGCAAGAAGATCGGCGACGACGCGACCCAACCCCGGTTCATCGCGACGGTGCGGGGCCTGGGGTTCCGCTTCCAGACGCCGACGACCCAGGAGTCACGGCCTGAGGCGCCGGAGTAGCCCGTGCGCCGGGTCATCCAGCGCACCGCCGGCGCGGCCATCCTCGCCGCCACGCTCGTTGTCGGCATCCCGGCCGCGATCGCGCTGTGGTGGGTGACCGACCGGCGGCCGGACCTCGTCGAGGAGTGGCTCCGGACTCCGGACTCCGGCCGAGCGGTCCAGGTCGTGGTCGGCATGGGGCTCGTGCTCTCGGTGAGCCTTCTTGTCGGCTGGGTCGCCGCGCGGCGGGCCAGCGCCTCGATCGCCGGACCGTTGGAGTCCCTCGTCGAGACGGCCGAGCGCCTGGGCGAGGCCGACGCGCCGATCCGGCCGCTGGCCACCGGGATCGCCGAGGTCGACCGGATCTCCGAGGTGCTCGCGCGGGCCGACAGTCGGCTGGCGCGGGCGATGGCCACCGAGCGCAGCTTCGCCTCGGACGCGTCGCACCAGCTGCGCACGCCGCTCACGGCCCTGCTCATGCGGATCGACGAGATCGCGCAGACCGACGATCTGCAGGTGGCCCACGAGGAGGCCGCGATCGCGATCGCCCAGGTCGAGCGGCTCTCGGCCGTCGTCGACGACCTGCTGCGGCGGCGCCGGGCCGGGCCTGAGGGCGCCCTGCCCGAGGTGTCCATCGACTCGGTCATCGCGGGCCTGCAGCGCGAGTGGCAGCCGGCCTTCGAGACGGCCCGGCGCAGCGTGCGGGTGCACGGCGAGCGCGGGCTGATGGTGCGGGCCACGCCGGTCGCGGTGACCGAGGTGCTGTCCACCCTCATCGAGAATGCGCTCGTCCACGGCCGGGGCACGGTCGACGTGCAGGCCCGGCGCAGCGGTCCGTCGGTCGTCGTCGAGGTCCGCGACGAGGGCACCGGGGTCCCGGCCACCATCGCTCCGCACATCTTCGAGCGTTCGGTGAGCTCGGCCCAGGAGGGCACCGGGGTCGGGTTGGCGCTCGCTCGCGACCTCGCCGAGTCGTGCGGTGGCCGGCTCGACCTGGTCTCGATGCGCCCGGCGACCTTCGCGCTCTTCCTCTCCGAGGCCCGGGGCGGTCGGAGCGCGGTGCGATGACCGGCGCCCAGCCGGATAGGGTGGTTGCCCTGTGAGCTCACCACCACGCCTGCGCCGCCATCACGTGACCCAGTTCGTCAAGTTCGGGCTCGTCGGCGCCTCGGGTGTGCTCGTCAACATGGCCGTGACCGTCGCCATGCACAAGCTCAACGGGGGCACGGTCAACGCTCGGGAGCCGCTCGCCGCCATCCCGTTCACCCGCTACAGCGTGCGCTACCTGCACCTCGTGTGGATCGTCGCGTTCCTCGTGGCCAACCTGTGGAACTTCCAGATCAACCGGGGCTGGACCTTCCGGGCCCGTCGGCAGCGGAGCTGGTGGCGACAGTTCCTGCCCTTCCTTGCCGTCGGCAGCGCGGCGGCCGTCGCGGGTCTGTTCATCATCACCGCGCTGACCCATCCCGAGTCGCCGGTGCACCTGCCCGACCCGTACTTCACCGAGCAGGTCGGGCTGCGCTCCCGGTTCTACTGGGCCCAGCTCATCACCATCGTGCTCACCATGCCGATCAACTTCGTGGTCAACAAGCTGTGGACCTTCCGAGCGGTGCGCCAGCATGTGCCCGACGACGACCTGCCGCTCGTCGCCTCGGCCGTCGCCGGCGACGTCGTCGACGAGCAGGGGCATGTCGACCCGGAGGGCGCGCACCGGCATGGGTTGGACCGATGACCCCGGTGCGCTCACCCGGCGGCTTCCCCGTGGTCGGCGTCATCGGCGGCGGCCAGCTGGCGCGCATGTTGCAGCCGCCAGCGGTCGCTCTCGGCGTCCAGCTGTCGGTGCTGGCCGAGTCCACTGACGCATCAGCGGCGTTGGTGATCCCGTCGGCGCCCGTGGGTGGGCACGACGATCTCGATGCCGTATGCCGCTTCGCCGCCGAGTGCGACGTCGTCACCTTCGACCACGAGCATGTGCCCGCCGAGGTGCTGGCCGCGCTCGAGGCGAACGGCGTTGTGCTGCAACCGAGTCCGGCGGCGCTGGTCTATGCGCAGGACAAGCTCGCGATGCGGCGCCGGCTCACGGAAGCCGGCATCCCGTGTCCGGCGTGGGCCGCGGCATACACGATCGACGAGGTGGTCGCCTTCGGTGACGAGCACGGCTGGCCGATCGTCGCGAAGACGCCGCGCGGCGGGTACGACGGCAAGGGGGTGCGGGTCGTCGACCGAGCGACCGCGCCGGACGAGCTGGCCGAGTGGCTCGATCTCGCTGTGTCACACCGTGATTCCGGTTCAGGTCCGCTCGCGGGCGGGGTCCTGCTCGAGGTGCTGGTGCCGTTCGACCGAGAGCTGGCAGCGCTCGTCGCGCGCAGCCCCTCTGGCCAGGCGGCCGCGTGGCCGGTCGTCGAGACGGTGCAGACCGACGGTGTCTGCACCGACGTCGTCGCGCCCGCGCCCGAGCTGTCTGCCCAGACCGCTGCGGCTGCGACCCACGCTGCGCTGCGGATCGCCGGCGAGCTGGGCGTGACCGGGGTCCTCGCCGTCGAGATGTTCCAGGTGGGGGAGCAGATCCTCGTCAACGAGCTCGCCATGCGCCCCCACAACAGCGGGCACTGGAGCATCGACGGATCGGTGACCAGCCAGTTCGAGCAGCACCTGCGTGCCGTGCTCGACCTGCCGCTCGGCGAGCCGACGGCTCATGCGCCGTGGACCGTCATGGCCAACGTTCTCGGCGGCGACGACGACCGGCTCTACCCGGCATACCGGCACGTCATGGCTCGCGACTCCGGCGTCAAGGTGCACATGTACGGCAAGGGCGTGCGCCCGGGCCGCAAGATCGGCCACGTCACGGTCATCGGCGCCGATCTCGACGACGTGCGCGCCCGGGCGCGGCATGCCGCCGACTACCTGCGAGGAGTCATCGATGAGTGAGAGCGCAGCCGTCCTCTTCGGCGAGGAGCCGGTCGTCGGCGTCGTCATGGGCAGCGACAGCGACTGGCCGGTGATGCGCGCGGCCGCCGAGGCCCTCGACGAGCTCGGGGTGTCGCACGAGGTCGACGTCGTCTCGGCGCACCGGATGCCCGAGGACATGATCGGCTACGGCAAGGCGGCGGCCGACCGGGGGCTCCGGGTCATCGTCGCCGGGGCCGGGGGAGCGGCGCACCTGCCGGGCATGCTCGCCTCGGTGACGCCCCTGCCGGTCATCGGCGTACCGGTGCCGCTGGCCCACCTCGACGGGCTGGACTCGCTGCTGTCGATCGTGCAGATGCCGGCCGGGGTGCCGGTGGCGACGGTGTCGGTGGGCGGAGCGCGCAACGCGGGCCTGCTCGCCGCGCGGATCCTCGGGGCCGGCGAGGGCCCCGATGCCGCCGAGCTGCGCGAGCGCATGCTGGCCTTCCAACGCCGGCTGCGCGACCAGGCCCTGGCCAAGGGCGAGGCGCTCCGGGGCTCGCTCAGCTCCTGACCCTTCCTGGCGGGGGGCTGAGCTTTATCGGGTGACCCGATGAAGGCGCGCTTCACCCGAGAACATTCCTCGGGCGAAGCGACACCTTGTCGGGTGGAGTCCGGACCGGGAGCAGTGTGTCCACAACACCCGCCGCTCCGAGTCGGTTGTCCACAGCTGCCCAGAGCGCTCTCGACCACCTCGCCGGCCGCGGCGAGCCGCCGGGTTGGTTGAACCGAACGAGCCGCCGACCCTGGCTCGACCCGACAAACCCGCACTCGACCCCAGGAACTTCGTCGGGCGGAGCGCACCTCTATCGGGTGATCCGATAAAGCGCACGCCGCCGACCCGATGAGGCGCACCCGACCAAGGGGCAGGATCCCCGACCGGTCAGGGTCAGTCGCCCGGGCGCAGCTTCGGGTACTCGATCTTCGGGCAGGTGTCCATGACGACGTGCAGCCCGGCGGCGCGGGCGCGCTCGGCGGCGGCCTCGTCGATCACCCCGAGCTGCAGCCACACCGTGTCGATGCCCAGCCGCTCGCGCTCGGCGATCGCCGCATCGACGACCGACCCGACCAGGCCGGAGTTGACGAAGCAGTCGACGACGTCGATCCGGGTGCCGTCCGGGATGTCCGCGAGAGCGGCATACCCCTGCTCGCCAAACACGGTGGGCGCGCTGGGGTGCACGGGGATCACCCGCTTGTCCAGCTCGGTCTGCAGCCACTGCGCGATCCGGTATGCCGTCCGCTCCCGGTTCTCGGACAGCCCTACGACCGCCCACGTGCCGGGGTTGGCGAGCACGTCTCGGATGACCTCAAGGTCGTTGTCGTAAGCCGTCATCGCGCCAGTCTCACACGCCGACCGCTGTGCCAGGATGGCGGCATGCGCTTCGGAGTCTTCGTCCCACAGGGCTGGCGGATGGATCTGGTCGGCATCGACCCGGCGATGCACTGGGGGGTGATGGACGGGCTGGCCCGCCGCTTCGACTCGGTCGAGGCGTGGGAGTCGCTGTGGGTCTACGACCACTTCCACACGGTGCCCAAGCCCTCCGACGAGGCGACCCACGAGGCGTGGACCCTGATGGCCGCCTTCGCCGCCTCCACCGAGCGGATCCGGCTCGGCCAGATGTGCACCTGCATGGCCTATCGCAACCCCGCCTACCTCGCCAAGGTCGCCGCGACGGTCGACTGCATCAGCGGCGGCCGGGTCGAGATGGGCATCGGTGCCGGCTGGTACGAGCACGAGTGGCGGGCCTACGGCTACGGCTTCCCCGAGGCGCGCGACCGGCTGGCCATGCTCCGCGAGGGCGTCGAGATCTTCCGCCAGATGTGGACCCAGGGCACGGCGACCTACGCCGGGACGCACTACCAGGTCGACGGCGCGATCTGCGCGCCCCGCCCGCTGCAGGGAACCAGCGTCCCCGGCAGCGCGGCCAACGGCATCCCGATGTGGGTCGCCGGCGGCGGCGAGAAGGTCACCCTCAAGATCGCCGCGAAGTACGCCGACTACACCAACTACTTCGGAGACGTCGCCGAGTTCACCCGCAAGAGCGAGATCCTGCGCGGGCACTGCGACACGATCGGCCGGGACGTCGACGAGATCACCCGCTCGGCCAACTTCAACGTCTTCATCGGCGACAGCGAGCACGAGGTCGAGGACCGGCTGGCCGCCTACCTCGACTCACGGTTGCGGGCCGGCATCGACGAGGCGGCCGCGCGCAAGGAGGTCGACGGGCTGCGGGGGACGCCGGGCGTCGGCACGCCCGAGCAGATCGTCGAGCGACTGCAGGCTTATGCCGTGGCCGGCCTCGGCTACGCGATCATCTACTTCGCCGAGGCGGCCTACGACATCTCCGGGGTCGATCTCTTCGAGCGGACCGTGCTGCGCGAGCTCGGTCCGCACCGGCGGCACTAGCCGGCCGGCGAGGTGAGAGGCGTCGCAGCGGCAGGCGCGCGGCATACCGGCGGAGTAGCCTGACCAAGGTGAGCGCGAACCCCGACTTCGACACCTACCAGCTCTCCGAGACCCACCGGCTGATCCGCGACACAGTGCGCGAGATCGCCAAGGACCGGATCGCCCCGTATGCCGCGGACGTCGATGAGAACTCCCGCTACCCGCAGGAGGCGCACGACGCCCTCGTCGAGAACGGCTTCGCCGCGCCGCACATCCCGGAGGAGTACGGCGGCGCCGGCGCGGACGCGCTCGCGACGTGCATCGTCATCGAGGAGGTCGCCCGCGCCTGCGCGAGCTCGTCGCTCATCCCCGCGGTCAACAAGCTCGGCAGTATGCCGCTGCTGCTCGCCGCGAGCGAGGAGGTCAAGCAGCGCTACCTCCCGCCGATCGCCGCGGGCGAGGCGACCATCTCCTACGGCCTGTCCGAGCGCGAGGCCGGGTCGGACACCGCGTCGATGGTGACGACGGCGACCGAGCAGAAGGACGGCACCTGGGTCCTCGACGGGCACAAGACGTGGATCACCAATGCCGGTGTCTCGCAGTACTACACGGTCCTCGCGGTGACCGACCCCGAAGGCCGGCGCGGCGCCAACGTCACCGCCTTCGTCGTCGAGGCCGACGACCCGGGCTTCTCGGTCGGCGAGAAGGAGCGCAAGCTCGGCATCAAGGGCAGCCCGACTCGCGAGCTCTACTTCGACCACTGCGTCATCCCGGGCGACCGGGTCGTCGGCGCGGTCGGCGACGGCCTGAAGATCGCCTTGCGGACCCTCGACCACACCCGGGTCACCATCGGGGCGCAGGCCGTCGGCATCGCCCAGGGCGCGCTCGACGCGGCGGTCGGCTATGTCAAGGAGCGCCAGCAGTTCGGCAAGTCGATCGCCGACTTCCAGGGCGTGCAGTTCATGCTCGCCGACATGGCGATGGAGCTCGAGGCTGCTCGGCAGCTCACCTACGTGGCCGCCTGCAAGTCCGAGCGGGGCGAGCGGGACCTGCCCTTCTTCGGCGCGGCTGCCAAATGCTTCGCCAGCGACATCGCGATGAAGGTGACGACCGACGCCGTGCAGCTGCTCGGCGGCTACGGCTATGTCCGCGACTACCCGGTCGAGCGGATGATGCGCGACGCGAAGATCACCCAGATCTACGAGGGCACCAACCAGATCCAGCGGATCGTGATGGCCCGCCAGGTGCTCAGCTGACGTCCCTGGGGTGAGGCCCGGCGCTACTTCGTCGGCGCCGGTGCGGTCACCGGCCTGTCGTCCTTGAGGGTCTGGAACAGCGCCTTGGCCTGCGCGTCGTTCCACTTCACCGTCGAGCCGATGCCCTTGACCGTGAAGCTGGGGTTCTCCACCGGCACCTGCAGCGACACGCCGTCGCCGTTGCCGACGTCGCGCAGCGCCTGCAGCACCCGCACGCAGTCCAGCAGCGACGTGCCGTCGCCGACGGTGAGGCCCTTGCCGGCGGCGTCCGAGAAGGCCTTGTAGCGCCACGGAACCAGGGCGGTCGAGGGCTGCATGGCCTTCTTGATGATGGCGCCGAGGAACTGCCGTTGCCGCTCGGCCCGGCCGAGGTCGCCGCGCGCATCCGTGTGCCGCGAGCGCACGTAGCCCAGCGCGGTGCGGCCGTTCATCAGCTGGCAACCGGCCGGGATGTCGAGGCTGGCCAACTCGTCCTTCATCGGCGCGGCGACGCAGATCTCGACGCCCCCCACGCTGTCGACGACGGCGGCAAAGCCCCCGAAGCCCACCTCGAGGAAGCCGTCGACCCGCAACCCGGTGGCCTGCTCGACCGTGGCGACCAGCAGTTCCGCTCCACCGAAGGCGAAGGCGGCGTTGATCTTGTTCGAGTCGCGCCCGGGGATCTTGACGTAGGAGTCGCGGGGGATCGAGATGACCGAGGCGGGGGCTCCGCTGTCCGAGACGTGCACGAGGATGATCGAGTCGGTCCGGTGGCCGACGTCCTCGGTGTCGAGGCCGAGGTCGCGGGCCTGCGCGTCGGTGAGCCCGGCGCGGCTGTCCGAGCCGACGAGCAGGAAGTTGCGTCCCTTGCCCCCGGCCGGCCGGTTCGTCGGGGAGGCATCCACCCGGGTGACCCCGTTCCAGGCGGACAGGGGCACGGCCACCATGAAGGCGAGCCAAGCCAGCCCCACCACCAGGAGGACGGCGACCACCCGCCGCAGGCGCACCCGCCGACGGCGGGGGGCCGGCGGCATACCCGACTGGCGGGGCCCGGCGGCACGCTCATCGAGCCGGCGGGACTGGGCGGCGCGCTCGCGCCGGGCTGCGAGATCGAGCTTGCGCCGGGTGTCGACGGTGTATGCCGCCTCGGCCGGCCGGCCCGCGCGGGCCTCGGCCTCAGCATGGTCGGGCCGGGCCCGGTCGGGCTGGTCACGGTTGGGATGTCCGGGCGCGCCGACCGGCACCCGGGACGGCGCAGCGGGCCGTCGCTGCGGGATGGGTCGGGCGTCGTCGGAGTCGAAGCTCACGCCAGTGGTCCTCCATGGATCGGGAGAGGGGCCGACCGCCAGTGTTGCACGGGACCGGTCACGCACCCGGCAAGCCCTACACTGCTGCCCGAGATGTCCTCCCCGCCGGTCGACCCCCTGCTGCCGGGCGAGCCGGGGGGTGAAGCCCAGCCAGGCCCGCCGGGCTGGCTCTTGCGGGTGATCCGGGATCGCCGGGTGGCCTTCCTCGTCGTCGGCGTCGTCAACACCGCCATCGGCTTCGTCGCTTTCTTCGGCTTCGACGACCTGGTCCGCGCGGCCGCCCCGCAGTGGGAGGGGGTGGCCCACAACACCGTCGTCCTCGGACTGGCCCACGTCGTCACCGTGATCTGCGCCTTCGTGCTCTACCGGACCCTCGTCTTCCGGGTGCGGGGCCACGTATGGCGGGACCTGGCTCGCTTCGAGAGCGTCTATCTCGTCTCGATCGGCGTCAACTGGGTGTTGCTCAACCTCCTCGTCGAGTGGGCGCACCTGGTGCCCAAGCTCGCCCAGACGCTCATCGTCGTCCTGCAAGCGGTGTGGTCGTGGTTCGCCCACAAGCACTGGTCGTTCCGCCGACCGACCGAGGCCGCACCGCGGCAGTCGACGGGGGAGGGCCGATGAGCCAGACGAGTGGCGGGCCGCGGGTGTCGGTCGTCGTGCCGACCTACCAGAACGCCGAGGTCATCGAGGCGACGATGGAGTCGATCCTCGGGCAGACCTTCGCCGACTTCGAGCTGCTCGTCAGCGACCACTGCTCCACCGATGGCACCTGGGAGCGGCTGCAGCGCTTCGCCGCCGACCCGCGGGTGACGCTGTGGCAGACCCCGACCGGTGGCGGCGCCCCGGCCAACTGGACGGCCGTCACCGAGCGGGCTACTGGTGAGCTCGTCAAGCTCGTGTGCGGGGACGACCTCGTCTATCCCAGCTGTCTGCAGGAGCAGGTCGCGGCCTTCGACGCCCACCCGGAGGCGACGCTCGTCTGCGCCCGGCGGGACATCGTCGACGCCCGTGGGGAGATCGTCGTCGGCGGGCGCGGGATGACCCGCATCCATGGCGTGCATCCGGGGCGGGATGCGATCCGACGGGCGGTGCTGTCCGGAACGAACATCTTCGGCGAGCCGGCCAGCGTGCTCCTCCGGCGCTCGACCCTCATCGACAGCGGCGGCTGGTGGGGCGACTTCCCCTATGCCATCGACGTGGCGACCTACTGCCGGGTGCTGCTGCGGGGCGACCTGGTCGCGCTCGAGCCGAGCCTGGCCGCCTTCCGGGTCAGCGACGGGCAGTGGAGCGTCGAGCTGGCCGGCGAGCAGGCGGCTCAGGTGGTCGCCTTCCACGAGGCACTGGCCGAGCTGGCTCCGGGACTGCTCTCGCGGGCTGACCTGTGGCGTGGGCGGACGATGGCCCGCGCCCTCGGCCGGGCGCGTCGGCTCGTCTACCTCGCGCTGCGTCGACGGATGAGCGCCGGCGGCTGACCGACACCGGGCCAGCTCACGCGGTGGGGCAACCCGGACGGGCGCTGGTGCCGGCTTGCTCAGCGGGATCGGCGTGACTCCGGCCCGTCGGCGCCACTGCGCACCCGCTCGCCCGCCGGCCGATCGTCGAGGTGACGATCCGCCTCGTCGTCGTGCTGGGTGATCTGCCGGGTGACGATGTGCTCGTCGTCGTCGTCGCCGAGCACCGGGTCGTCATCGAGGTCGACGTCGTCGTAGGGGTCCCACATCTCGCCCGGGTCGGCGACCTCGGCGGCCCGCCGTTCGGCGACGTCGGCCTTGGCGGCCTTGACGCCGGCCGAGATCGAGTGCCATACCCGGTCCTCGCCGAGCAGCTCGAGGATGCCCGAGCGAGTGAGCACGCCACGGACGTTGCCGAAGACCCGGACGAGGTAGACCTCGATGCCCTGGTCGCGCAGGCGGTGGATGAGGCCGGACAGCTGCTCGCTCGTCGTCGTGTCGAGCTGGTTGGTGGCCTCCATGTCGAGGATGAGCGCCCGGATGCCGGTCCGCGCGCCGACGGCGCGCTCGATCCGGGCGACGACCTCCGTGGCATTGGCCCAGAACAGCGGGCCGTCCGGGCGCAGCACGCAGATCCGCTTCACCGTGCGGCGGGCCGGGTCGTTGGCGACCGACCCCCACGCGGCCTTCTCGCCGGGGACCTTGCCCATCTCGTCGATGTGCACCTGCATCGAGCGGTAGACCAGGCCGAGCAGCGACTGGCCGACGGCGATGAGCAGGCCGTTGAGCGGACCGGCCACGAGGACGCCGACGAGCGCGGCGACCGATGCGACCAGGTCGTTGCGGCGGATCTGGCGATAGCGGCGGAACTGGCTGGGCTTGACCAGCCCCCAGACGGCGTGGATGACGATCGCCGACAGCACGGCCTTGGGCAGCGGGGCCAGCAGCCGAGTGGCGAAGAGCAGGACGAGCACGACGATGATCGCGCCGGCGATGCCGCTCACCTGGGTGGTGGCTCCGGCGCGGACGTTGGCCGCCGTCTTGGACAGGCTGCCGGCCACCCCCATGCCGCCGAAGAGGCCGGAGGCGATGTCGGCCGCTCCGTTGCCGATGAACTCGGCGTTGTCGTCCAGGCCGGCGTGGCGGGTCTTCGAGGTGGCCGCGAAGGTCGACGCCGCGGCCAGGCCCTCGGCCATGCCGACCGCCGCGATGGCGATGCCGCCGGTGACCAGCGTGGGGATCTCGGAGACGCCGAAGGCGGGGATGACCGGCATCGGCACGCCGGTGGGCACCGGGCCGACGATGGCAGCACCCTGCCCGGCGAGGTCGAGCAGCTGGCTGGCGGCGATGCCGGCGACGAGGACGACGAGGGCCCAGGGGACGCGGGGCAGCAGACGGGAGCCGCCGAAGAGGATGACGAGCGACGCGACGGCGACGGCGAGCGTGGTGAGCTTGGTCGAGGGCAGCGCCA